>RFGB01000223.1 GCA_003697125.1 Alphaproteobacteria bacterium | reverse complement strand
CTCCCGGATCGCGGCCAGATCACCCGCCGCCGCCGTCACCGCCGCCATCGCGTCGGGCTGGCCGGCGGCCGGCGCGGCGATGGCCGCGCGTCTTTCCAGCGCGCGGGCGGCGTTGTGCAGGCGCAGGCAGATGAGGCCCAGCGCGGGCGGCGCCAGCGCGGCCAGCACGATCAGCACCAGCTCGGGCAGCAGCAGCGGCCGGGCCGACCCCTCGGCGCCGACGGGGCCCCAGAAGCCGATGGCGTAGAGGGCGACAAGCGCCACCCACATGATCCCCGCCAGCTGCGCGCGGCGCATGGGCGCGATCCGGTTCGGCTGCCCGGTGGCCGGTGGCGAGTCGGGCATGGCCGGCTCCTCCTCAGATGTAGCGCACGGCGATGATCTCGTAGCAGCGCGTGCCCCCCGGGGTGCGCACCTCGACGCTGTCGCCCTCCTCCTTGCCGATTAGGGCCCGCGCCAGGGGCGAGCGGACATTGAGCCGCCCCGCCTCCAGATCGGCCTCGTACTCGCCGACGATCTGGAACACCCGGCGCTCGCCGCTCTCCTCGTCCTCGAGCTCGACGGTGGCGCCGAACTTCACCGGACCGGACAGGCGCGCCACGTCGATCACCTCGGCGCGCGCGATCACCGCCTCCAGCTCCTTGATCCGGCCCTCGACGAAACCCTGGCGTTCGCGCGCGGCGTGATACTCGGCATTCTCCGACAGGTCGCCATGCTCGCGCGCCTCCGAGATCGCCCGGATCACCGCCGGCCGCTCCACCGTCTTCAGATGCTTCAGCTCCCGCTCCAGGTCGTCGTAACCCTTGCGTGTCAGGGGAATCTTCTCCACTGCTCCGTCCCGTGTCTGCCGATATGCCCGCGCGGCGCCGATCCGCCGCGCCTTCGTCCCGCGCGGCCCCCGCGACAACGCGGCGCCCGCCCCGAAGGCCGCGCGCCCTCGGCCCAATTCCGATCACAGCGCCGGCCGAGAGGCAAGACGGAACTGCGCGCCCCGGGGGCCTTTGCGCTTGCGCGGGGCGGGCCCTTCCCGCAGGGTGACATCTCCGAAACCGATTTTCAGGAGAGTTTCATGCGCTTCTTGCTTTGCACCGGGATTATCGGCTGTGCGCTTGCCGCCACGGCCGCCGCCGACACCCCGGCGAACGGCATCGGCAGCCTTTCGGTCAGCCCCGACGGGCGCACCGTTCTGGCCGCGGCCGAGAACCGGGTGGTCTATGTGCTGGACGGGCAGGATCTTTCGGTGCGCGAGCGCATCTGGATCAAGGTGTCCCCGGTCTGGATCCGCCACGTCGCCGGCGGACGGCAGGTGCTGGTCCGCGGCACCCAGGGCGAGCTGATCGCCTTCGACAGCGAGGGGTTCGAGGAGCTGTGGCGGGTCAGCCGCACCGCCGCGGTCGACCATGCCCGCGCCGCCGATCAGGTGGTGTTCGCGGTGCGCCAGGGGCGCAACACGATCATCGGCGTGCTGGATGCTGCCAGCACCGAGACGGTGGCCAGCTTCGATCTGGGCGAGATGCGCGTGCGCGAGGTGGCGATCAGCCCCGACGGCGGCCGGATCACCGTGCTGGGCGTGGATGACAAGCGCGAGAGCGAGGAGCGCCAGAACCCGCCCGCCGGCCTCGCCGATCTCGCGCGGGAGCAGTTCGCCCAGGAGCATGACCAGCGCGGGGCGCGAATCGTCACCATCGACGTCGCCTCGGGGCAGATCACCGCGGTCGACAGCTGGTATTCCGGCAAGACCGTCCGTGGCATGGCCTTCGCGGGCGACGACACCATCGTTCTGGCCCATGGCCGGAACGTGGCGCGCATCAGCCCCGCGGGCGAGGTCGCCCTGATCGACACCGGCGCCGCCTTCCATTACGGCGCGGGCCTGTCCGCGGATGGCCGGCGCATCTATTCGGGCGCGCTCGCCCAGCTGAACATCAAGACCCTCGGCAGCACCGGCGCACGCGCCATGGCGCTGACCGATCCGCTGCCGGGCTGGCCGGAATACGTGGTCAGCTTCGCCGAGATGCCCGACGGCCGGCTGATCGCCGGCACCTCGGCCTGGCGGGTGGTCGAGATCTCGGCCGATCTTGGCGCGATGCGCACCGTTCCGGTCTTCTGACCGCCCTCCGCCCGGGCCGGCGCATCCCGCGCCGCCGGGTTTGTGTCTTGAACGCGCGGGGCGCGCGGGGCACAAACGGCGCAGACCTTGCGGTCGGCACTGCAATCGGAGGGATGGATGGCCGCGATCGAGAGAGAGGCTGTCGACTATGATGTCGTCATCGTCGGCGGGGGGCCTGCCGGCCTGTCGGCCGCGATCCGGCTCAAGCAGGTCGATCCCGACCTGTCGGTCGTCCTGCTCGAGAAGGGTTCGGAGATCGGCGCGCACATCCTCTCGGGGGCGGTGCTCGACACCATCGGCCTCGACCGCCTGATTCCCGACTGGCGCGACCAGGGCGCGCCGATGGGCCCCGAGGTCACCGAGGACCGCTTCCTGATCCTGGGCGAGGCGGGGCATCTGTGCATCCCCACCTGGCCGATGCCGCCGATGCTGGACAATCACGGCAAGTTCGTCGTCTCGATGGGCAATCTGTGCCGCTGGCTGGCCGGCCGGGCCGAGGAGCTGGGGGTCGACCTGTTCCCGGGCATGGCCTGTTCGGAACTGGTGTTCGGCCCGGGCGGCGAGGTGGCGGGCGTGGTCGCGGGCGAGATGGGCCGGCAGAAGGACGGCAGCCCGGGGCCGAACTACGAACCGGGGATGGAGCTGCGCGGCAAGTATGTGTTCCTGGCCGAGGGGGCGCGCGGCTCGCTGTCAAAGCAGGTCATCGCCCGCTTCGGCCTCGACCAGGGGCGCGATCCGCAGAAGTTCGGCCTCGGCATGAAGGAGATCTGGGACATCGATCCCGCCCGCCACTACCCCGGGCGGATCATCCACACCGCCGGCTGGCCGCTTGGCGGCAATGCCGGGGGCGGCGGCTTCCTCTACCACGCCGACAACAACCAGGTCTATGTCGGCTTCGTCGTCCATCTCGACTATGCCAACCCCTATCTGTTCCCCTACATGGAATTCCAGCGCTGGAAGCATCACCCGGTGATCGCCGAGACGCTGCGCGGGGGAAAGCGCGTGGCCTATGGCGCGCGCGCGATCACCGAGGGGGGCTGGCAGTCGCTGCCCAGGCTGGTGTTTCCCGGCGGTGCGCTGCTGGGCTGCGCGGCGGGAATGGTCAACGTGCCGCGCATCAAGGGCAACCACAACGCCATGCTGTCGGGGATCCACGCCGCCGAGGCCGCCGCCGAGGCGATCGCCGCGGGGCGGGGGGGCGACGAGCTGGAGGCCTATGAGCGCGCGGTGCGCACCGGACCCATCGCCCGCGACCTGCGGCCGGTGCGCAACGTCAAGCCGATCTGGAGCCGCTGGGGACTCGCCGCCAGCATGGTTCTGGGCGGCATCGACATGTGGTGCGCGGCGCTGGTGGGGCGAAACCCCTTCGGCACGCTGCACCACGGCAAGAGCGACGCCGAGGCCACCGGCCGCGCCGACCGGTTCCAGTCGATCACCTATCCCAAGCCCGACGGCGTCCTGTCCTTCGACAGGCTGACCAATGTCGCCTATTCCTTCACCAATCACGAGGAGAACCAGCCCTGCCATCTGGTCCTGAAGGATCCCGAGATCCCGATCGCGTGGAACCTGCCCAAATATGCCGAGCCGGCCCAGCGCTACTGCCCGGCGGGGGTGTATGAGGTGATCACCGAGGGCGACCGGCCGCGCTTCCAGATCAATGCCCAGAACTGCGTGCACTGCAAGACCTGCGACATCAAGGATCCCAGCCAGAACATCACCTGGGTGACGCCCGAGGGCGGCGGCGGCCCGAACTATCCCAACATGTGACCGCCCGCGCCGGGCCGCGCTTGCCAGCCGGCGGGCGCGGGCCCTAGGCTGGGGCGCCGTGCAAGCAAGGAGACCCTGCGTGCCTGAGCCGATGCGCCGACTTGCCCGCGTTGCCCTGCTCGCTGCCTGCATCATGGGCCCTGCCGCAGCCGCAGCCGGGGCGGGGGTCAGCGGCGCCTATCTTGCCGCCATCGTGGCCGAGCGGCGCAACGACGTGGCCGCCGCCGCCCGGTATTTCGCCGCCGCGGTGCGCGCCGATCCCGCGCGGGGGGACCTGCGCTACAAGGCGATGCTGTTCCAGCTGGCCGCGGGCGACGCCGCCGCCGCGCTGCGCGAGGCCGGGGCGCTTGCCGATGCCGGCGCCGGGGGGGGCGAGGCGGCGCTGATCCTCGCCGCCGAGGAGATCCGCGCGGGCGCATTCACCGACGCGCTGGCCCGGCTGGAATCGGCCGAGCCTCCGGTCTCGCCCGCCCTGGTCGCGCTGGTCGGCGGCTGGGCCGCCTCGGTGGACGATCCCGCCCAGGCCGATCTGATGTTCGACCGCCTCGCCGGATCGGGGGGGCTCGCCGACCTTGCGCTGTGGCACAAGGCGATGGCCCGCGCGGTGGCCGGCGATCCGGAGACGGCCGCCGCGCTGCTGGCCGATCGCGAGCCGGGCCTGATCGCGGCGATCCCCCGCGCGCTGCGCGCCACCGCGGAACTCCTGGCCGCCACCGGGCGGCAGGGCAGGGCGCTGGCGCTTCTGGATGCGGCGATCGCGCAGGGCGAGGAGGATCCGGCCCTGGCCGGCCTGCGCGCGCGCATCGCGTCGGGCGAACCGGTGCGCTTTGCCCTGATCCCCAATGCCACGCTGGGGGTGGCCGAGGCCTTCTTCCACGCGGCGGTGATCGCGGGGCGGGGCGAACAGCAGCAGCTTGCGGCACTGGTCTATGCGCGGCTCGCCCTGCATCTCGATCCCGCCCATGACTATGCGCGGATCGAGGCCGCGCGCGAGCTGCTTCAGCTCGACCAGCAGGAACTGGCCATCGACCTGCTGGCGGGGCTGGCGCCGGATTCGCCGCTGAGCCTGCGCGGGCAGGTGATGCGGGCCGACGCGCTGATGGCGCTGGGCCGGTCCGACGAGGCGATCGAGATCCTCGCCCGGCTGCAGGCGGCGCACCCGGAGTCGCTCCTGGCCGCCACCGCGCTCGCCCAGGCGCTGCATCGCGAGGAACGCTGGGCCGAGGCGGCCGAGGCCTATGGCCGGGCGATCGCGATCCTCGACGGGCGGATCGAGCGGCGCCACTGGCCGCTGTTCTACCGCCGGGGCATCGCGCATGAGCGGGCCGGCCGCTGGGAGCTGGCCGAGGCGGATTTCCGCCGGGCGCTGGAGCTGGAGCCCGACCAGCCCGACGTGCTCAACTATCTCGGCTATTCGCTGGTCGAGATGGGCATGAAGCTGGAGGAGGCCGAGGCGATGATCCGGCGCGCGGTGGAACTCGCGCCCGACAACGGCTTCATCACCGACAGCCTCGCCTGGGTGCTCTACCGCCTCGGACGCTTCGAGGAGGCGGTCGCGCCGATGGAACGGGCCGTGGCGCTGGAACCCAACGACCCGATCCTGAACGATCATCTGGGCGACATCCTGTGGATGGTCGGCCGGCGGATGGAGGCGCGCTTCCAGTGGAAGCGGGCGCTGTCGCTGGGCCCCGAGGAGAAGGAGATTCCCCGCATCCGCCGCAAGCTCGAGGTCGGGCTTGACCGCGTGCTGGAGGAGGAGCGGGCGCGGAGGGACCGGGCTGGCGATGGCGGCTGAGAGCGTCTCGCTCCTCGCGCGGGCAAAGGTCAATCTCTGCCTGCATGTCACCGGACGGCGGGAAGACGGCTATCACCTGCTCGATTCCCTGGTGGTGTTTCCCGACATCGGCGACCTGGTCACCGCGCGGGCCGACCCGGCCATCTCGCTGACCCTGGGCGGGCCGAACGCCGCGGCCACCGGCGCGCCGGCGGGCAACCTCGTCCTGCGCGCGGCCGAGGCCATGGCCGCGGCATTCCTCGGGCGCGGTGCGCGGCTGCATCTGCACAAGGTCCTGCCGGTGGCGGCGGGGCTGGGGGGCGGGTCGGCCGATGCCGGGGCGACGATCCGCGCCCTGGAACGGCTGTGGGGCGTGGCGCTGGAGCCCGGGCGGCGCCGGGCGCTGGCGCTGTCGCTGGGCGCGGATGTGCCGGCCTGCCTGTGCAGCCTGCCTGCGCGGATGCGCGGGATCGGCGAGGATCTGGCGCCGGCCCCGGCCATGCCGGAATGCGCGCTGGTGCTGGTCAATCCCGGCGTGGCGG
>RFGB01000222.1 GCA_003697125.1 Alphaproteobacteria bacterium | reverse complement strand
CTACAACACCGAGCGCCCGCATCTGGGCTACCGAAACCAGGGCAGACGGCCCATCGAAACCGTCATGTCATTCGTCAGTCAAGAAGGTTAAGAGAACACATAATCGATGAGCAGCGCGTCGCCGTGATGCCAGCTGTGACCGGTCTCGTCATGGGGTGGCGCCGGAAGCCGCCCGTCGGGGCCGGGGCTCTGCCAGTCCGGCTGGCCTTCCAGATTGGCGCCATGGCACGAGGCGCAAAACTCCGCATAAAGCTGCCGGCCTTCGGCGATCTCGGCGGCCATTTGCGGCGCCGGCCCGTCTTGCGCGGATCGCGGCCACGCCAGCCAGCCCGCCGCCACCAGCACGCAAACCGAGGCCACGCCGGCGATGATCGCCGCGCGTCGCATCACGCCACCCGCAGCCAGGTCGTCATGCCCGCCGCCGCATGGGCCAGCATGTGGCAGTGCAGCAGCCAGTCGCCCGGATTGTCGGCGAGGAAGGCGATCTCGCGGATCTCGCCGCGCGAGACCAGGATCGTGTCGCGCAGGGGGCCGAGGGCGCCGTCCGGCAGGATCTCGCGGACATGCATGCCGTGCAGATGCATCGCATGCGGGAACACCGTGTCATTGACGATCTCGATCCGGGCCGTTTCGCCGCGCGCCAGCTCGGCCAATGGGGCCTCGGTCATGCCGACCACGCCGTTGAAGGCCCAGAACCGGCCTGCCTGGGCGATGTCGCGGAAGGACTGGCGCCGGCCGTCAAGGATGGCGGCGTCCATCCGCCCCATCGCGCCGCCCTCCATCACCAGGCGCAGGCGCCGGGCGCCTTCGATGCCGGGCACCTCCATGCGCGGATTCTGCGGCAGGGGGCCGGGCGCGGAGCGGCGCGCCCGGCTCTCCACGCCCGTCACGCGCAATTCGACCTGCGAGAAGCCGTCATTGCGCTCGATGCGAACGACATGGGCGCTTTCGCCCTCGTCGGCCACGACATCGACGATCAGATCCACGCGCTGCGCCGGAGCAAGGATCACCACGTTGCCGACCGGCTCGGGGCGCGGCAGCGGCATCCCGTCATGGGCCATGATCCAGCCGTCCAGACCGGCAAGCGCCAGCACGAAGATCCGCGCATTGGCGGCGTTGATCAGCCGCAGGCGCAGCCGCTCGTGGCGCCGCACCTCCAGCGTCAGATCGTGGCGCCCGTTGGTGGTGACGAAGTTCCCCAGCCGCCCGCCATGGCTGAGATCGTGCATGTTGGCGAAGTCGGGGTCGATCTGCCCATCCCGGGGGTTCAGCCGCCAGTCGTCGAGGACGAGCACCTCGTCGCGGTCAACCTCGGGCGGCTCGGCTTCATCGACGATCAACGCCCCGTAGAGCCCCCGCGCGACCTGTTCATGGGATCGGGTGTGGGCGTGATACCACCAGGTGCCGGCATCCGGCAGAACGAAATCGTAATCGAAGGATCCGCCCGGTTCGACCGGGTCCTGGGTCAGCCCGGCGACGCCGTCCATGGCGTTGTCGATGCGGATGCCGTGCCAGTGAACCGAGGTCGCCGCGGGCAGATCGTTGACGAGACGCCGCACCAGCCGCGCACCCTGCTTCAGGCGCAGGGTCTGGCCGGGCGTGGCGTCGGCGAAGCTCCACAGCCGCGTCTCGGGGTAGTCGTCCGGCAAGAGCCGCACCGGCACTTCCCGCGCGCGAAGGATGGGCGGCCCGCTGCCCTCGGCCATCGCCGCGCGCGGCCCGGCAACCCCGAGAAGACCAAGCGCCGAAGCCCCTGTGCCCATCATGAATTCGCGTCGCGTGATCATGCCCGCCCCTTACTTCCGAATGGCAGGAAGGGCGAGCGGCGCCGCCCCTCCCGTGTCCGGTCAGCCTTCCGCGCGGAAGCTGATCTGTCCGGCCATGCCGGTCTCCCTGTGGCCGGGGACGTTGCAGGCAAAGCCGACCTGCGTCGCTTCGCCGGGGAATTCCCAGATGATCTCGGCCCCCTCTCCCGGTTCCAGAAGCACCGCGTTGGGATCGGCATGCATCATGCCCATCCGGCGCATCCGCGCATGCTCGATGCGGTCGAAATCGATCATCCCTTCATCCACCATCCGCGCCATTTCCGCCTGGTGCGAGTCCCAGGTTTCCGGCGTGCCGATGTTGAATTCATGCACCGCCTGGCCCTCGTTGATCACGACGAAGCGGATGGTCTCGCCCGGCTTCACCTCGATGCGGGAAGGCTCGAAATACATCTCGCCCATGCGCAGCTCGATCGTGCGGGACACATGGTGATCTTCGCCCGGCCGCCCGAATGCCGCGGCGTTGCCGTGGCCGGCATCGGCAAGCGCCATCGAGGACGATACCGCAAGGATACCTGCCGTGAGGGTCGCGGAAAGCGTGTCGCAGAGCTTCATCCTTGTCCTCCGTCTGTTCTGTTTCATGCTCGAACCTGCCCGTCCCGGGACAGCCCCACGGCGCGCGGCGGCGGAGGCTGCGGCGACAGGGTGACGGACGGGTATCGGAGCGCCAGCCGCTTGCCGGGTGTTGTCAGTACCGGCGCGGGAAGAAGGCCCGCAGCCGTTGACGCCAGAGCCGGGGTCGCGTTGCGATCGACGCCGGAATGGCGATGCGCGTCCGGGGACGCCTGGCCCTTGGTCGGTCCGGTGCCGTGCCTGCCAAGCTCCTCAGCCAGGGCGTGGTGTTCAGCCAGCGCGGAGACGGCGGCAACCGACGCGAGGGGAACGGACGTCGAAACGCTCATCGCGAGCGTCCGGAGCACCGCCACAAGGGCATGTTCCCCGGACAGGCGCCGCATCAGTCGATCCCGTTTGCCCGCTGCAGTTCGCGCACATAGGCGACGATCGCCTGAACATCGGCACGGGTCAGGCCCCAGACCGGCGGCATGTTTCCGAACGGCCAGTGATGCGCGCGCACACCGTTCTGCACAGCCATGAAGAAGGCCATGTCGCTGTGGTGGCCGGGCTCATAGGTGCGATGAACCAGCGGTGGCGCGACGCCATTCCGGCCGGCGGCGTTCGCACCATGGCACGCAGCGCATTTCGCCTCGAATGCGCGCTTGCCCATCTGCGCCTCGGGCGACAGCCGTTCGGGCAGCGTGACCCGAACGATCGGGGCCCCTTGCGGCGGATCGCTCGGCGACGCCGGATCGGGGCGCACCATGGTTCCGGGCTGCGGTCCATTCGGGCGCATCGCCTGCCAGGCGATGGTGGCGACTCCCGCCACGAGCACAGCCCCGATCAGCCAGCCAAGTCTGCTCATCCCCGTCCCGCCTCAGAAAATTCGCCGTCGGGATTTGCCCATTGCGGATCGCCGGCCACAAGACGCGCCCGCCGGGTTTCCTGTATCGAAATGTATCGGCCCGGCGCGCGACGCGCGTTATTGGCGTGTTTGGATCACCCTTCCAGCACGCGCTTGCGGCGGTTGAACTCCTCCTCGTCGATCTCGCCGGCTGCAAAACGCTGGCGAAGCGTTTCCATGGCATCGCCGCGCGGGCCCGCGCCCTGTTTCGCCGAGACCCAGCGCACGGCCAGCACGATCAGTGCGATGATGACGCCCCAGAAGACCAGCATCATCAACCCGCCGAACATGCCGAAGCCGAAACCGCCCATCATGTGGCCATAGCCGTCGCGCCATCCGTCCGTCGGATCCGCGATCACGGCTGCCGGCCATGCCGCCAGCGCCAAGGCTGCCAGTGCCATCCGTTTCATTCTTGCTCTCCTTCGGTTGCCTGGGTCTCGTGCATTTCTTCCGCGCGCGGCATCGTGACCCGCGCAACCAGCCCGCCCTGCGGGTGGTTAGCCAGCACGATGTCGCCGCCATGGGCGCGCAGGATCGAGCGGGCGATCGACAGGCCCAGCCCATGTCCGCCGGTCTCGAGCGAGCGCGAGCTCTCCAGCCGGTAGAACGGATCGAACACCCGCTCGAGCTCCGGTTCGGGGATTCCGGGCCCCTGGTCACGGATCTCGATTTCCACGTCGTTTCCCGAGAGCCGCCAGGACAGGCGCGCCTGCCCGCCATAGCGAAGAGCATTGGAAACCAGATTGCGCAGCGCCCGACGGATGGCGACGGGCCGGACCCGCACGGCCACGTCCGGGCCGGGCGCAAGGTCCAGGTTCCCGCCCGCCTCGGCTGCGATGCCCGCAAGCAGCGCGCCAAGATCGACCTCTTCGGGCGCCTCGCGCCCCGACAGACCCTTGGCGAAGTCCAGCGTCGCCTCGGCCATCTGCTGCATCTCCTCGACCGACTCGACCAGCGCCTCGCGCGTCTCGTCGTCATCCACCATCTCCGCGCGCACCCGCAGCGCCGTCAGGGGCGAGCGCAGGTCGTGGCTCACCGCCGCCAGGATCCGGGTGCGGTCGGCGACGAGGCGCGTCAGCCGCGCCCGCATCCGGTTGAAGGCGCGGGTCAGCTCGCGCACCTCCCGGGGGCCGGTCTCGGGCAAGGGATCCACATCCTCGCCCCGCCCCAACATCTCGGCAGAGCGCGCCAGACGGCTGAGCGGCCCGGTCAGCCGCGCCATCAGATACCAGAAGACGGTGATCAGGATGACCGCCGCGGTCATGCCGAAGGTCAGCACCGAGAGCACCGGCCATTGCAGCGGCGGGCGCTCGAAGCGGGTGCCGACATTCAGCCAGCGGCCGTCGGACAGGGCGATCGACAGGTTCATCTCGACCGCGCGCAGCTCGTCCTGCATCATGGCGCGGTGGATCTCGGCCATTTCGGGCGACAGATGCGGCAGGGGCAGGATCTGGCCCTCGATCTCGTGCAGCTCGACCCGGATCTCGCGGGGCGTCGGTTCGTCAAGCAGTTGACGGATATGGCGCTCGACCCGTCCGCCGTCGTCGTGCTCGCGATGGGTCACCGCAGGCACATCGTCGAGCGAGAAGCGCACCAGCGGGGAATCCGCCGCGCGCAGGATCGAGGGCTGCAGTTCGGCCGGCGCCTGCTCGATCAGCCGCACGACATTGGCCGCCCGCCCGGCGGCCTCGAACCCGAGCGCGGCGCGGATGGCCAGGCTTCGCTCGTCCACGAACAGCCACAGGCTGATCGCCTGCGCCACGGCCAGCGCCGCCACGATCAGGACGACCAGCTGTGCGCGCAGGGTGGTGAAAGGGTTGCGGATCATCCGATCACCTCCACATCGGCGGCCAGGCAATAGCCGCCGTTGCGCACCGTGGTGATGATCCGGGGGCGCCCGGGGTCGGGCTCGATCTTGCGCCGCAGCCGGCTGATCTGGTTGTCGATCGTGCGGTCGAGCGGCCCGGCCCTGCGCCCGAGCGTCAGGTCCAGAAGCTGCTCGCGGCTCAGCACCATGCGCGGCCGTTCCAGCAGCGCCGACAGCAGGCGGTGATCGGCGGTGGTCAGCGCGATCTCGCGGCCCTGCGCGTCCACGATCACCCGCGCGTCGGGATCGAAGGTAAGCCCGGCAAAGCGCACCCGTTTGCCCGACAGGCTGCCCGCCTCGGGCTCGGGCGTTCCGGCGCGCCGCAGCACCGCCTTGATCCGCGCCAGCAGCTCGCGCGGGTTGAAGGGCTTGGGCAGGTAGTCATCCGCGCCCAGTTCCAGCCCCTTGATGCGGTCGGCATCCTGCCCCAGCGCCGTCAGCAGGATGATCGGCAGCCGCCCGGCCGACAGCCTGCGGCAGACCGACAGACCGTCCTCGCCGGGCATCATCACGTCCAGCACCATCAGGTCGTAGTGACCGGTCGCAAGCTTCGCGTCCATCTCGGCGGCGTCCCGAGCGCCCGTCGCCCGCATCCCGTTCCTTTCGAGATAGCGGGTCACCGATTCCCGGATCTGCCGGTGGTCATCGACGACGAGTATGTGCGGGGTCCGCTTCATGGGCCGAATATATGCGCCCGAGGCGGCGAGGTTCCGACGCTTCTGTCGCGGTTTGTATCAAGCCATGGTCTTGCGACGAACCGTTACAGATGAACGGCTGTGCCCGCGTGCAAAAACGCGCTCTGCTGTCCCATGTAGAGACTGTGCAAGCGCACAAGCACTGGAGGTCGCCATCAAACCCGTCGGAACTCTTCCCGCCGCGGCCCTTGCCGAAACAGATCACGGACACGGAGACCGGGCCACCCCCGGCCCGCGCGGGGCCCCTGCCATGGGGATGCCGGGCATGGAGGCCGCGTGTCGCGACATGATGCCCAGGATGCAGACGATGATGCGCCTGCATGGCGGCGTGCCGGGCGCGGGCGTGGGGATCGGCAAGATGCCGTGGCCGAATGCCGATGCGGATGGTGACGGAACCGTGCCGCCGGACGGGCCGCGCGGCCGCCTGCGGGATCTCCCCGCGGAGCATGACTCAGAGGCAGACGGATCCCCGTCGCCCGAGGAGTTCGCCGCGCCGCACGCCGCGCCCGCTCGCCCGGGGGTGGTGGACCGGTTGCGGCTTCCCGACGATGATGGCAACGGCGCCGTGACCGCGACGCAGATCGACGAGCCCGCGCGCCTCATGGGTCGGATGCAGGCGCTGCGCGCCAAGCGCGGTGGATCGATGCGGCGCCCCCGGGGCAGGAGACAGGCTCGATGCGGGGCCACGGCGCGATGATGCAGGGCAACCGAGTTCGACGGGTGTCGGGCCCGGCATGCCGGACCCGACACCGCGCGAAACTGAAACAGCAAAGGACCGAGACATGAGCTACACCCATGACCGCCTGCTGCCGGGCGTGACCATCGACGAGGCCGAGGCCCGTGTCCGCAAGGCGCTCGAGGCGCAGGGCTTCGGCGTGCTGACCGAGATCGACGTCAAGGCGACGATGAAGAAGAAGCTGGGCGTGGACATGCCGGCCTATCGCATCCTCGGCGCCTGCAACCCGCGCATGGCGCATCAGGCGATCGGGCTGGAACCCCGCATCGGCGCCATGCTTCCCTGCAACGTGATCCTGCGCGAGGTCGAGGGCGGCACCGAGATCAACGCCATCGACCCGGTCGCCTCGATGGCCGCGGTCGAGAACGACCGGCTGCACCAGGTCGCCGGCCAGGTGCGCGACCTGCTGAAAGCCGCCATCGCGGCCGCCTGATCCGCCACAACCCGGAGTATGCCTCATGACGACCCGCCGACACGTCCTTTCAACCCTGCTGGCGGCGCCGCTGGTTGCGGCGCCGGGCATGTCCCTTGCCGCCGCGCATGATGTCTGGGACCTGGAAACCCTGCGCGACGCGCTGGAGAACGACCGCGCGCGGCTCGTGGATATCCGCCGGCCCGACGAATGGCGCGACACCGGGGTTGCCCGCTGGGCCTGGCCCATCGACATGCGCGATGCCCGCTTCGGCGAACGGCTTCTGGCCGCGCGCGAACTGGCCGCGGGGCGGCCGGTGGCGCTGATCTGCCGGACCGGCAACCGGTCGGGCGCGGTGATGGACAAGATCCGCCAGATCGGCTGGTCGGGCTTCGTCGATGCCGCCGGCGGCATGATGGGCAACGGGCGAGAACCCGGCTGGGTGGCGCGGGGCTATCCCGTCGTCACTGCCGCCGAGGCGCTGGCTGCGCTGCCGCCAGCGCTTGTCTGAAACGGAAGAGACGACATGACGAGCCGAAGACGTTTCCTTGCCGGTCTGGCCGCGCTTCCGCTGGCAGCCAAACCGCTTGCCGCCTTCGCGCAAACAACGCGCAAGCCACTGGCCATGCCGCCGCTCATGGACGCGCGCGGGGCGCGCGCCTTCGGCCTGACCGCGCAGGCCGGGACGACCGATTTCCTGGGCCGGGGCGGCGGCACGACCTGGGGGCTGAACGGCGCCTATCTGGGGCCGACCCTGCGCCTGGCCACCGGACATGTCAGCCGGGCGGAAGTGCGCAACGCGCTGGACGAGGTCATCACCCTGCACTGGCATGGCCTGCTGGTCCCGGGCGAGGCCGACGGCGGCCCGCATCAGCCCATCTTCCCCGGGCGCATCCTGGGTCACGGATCTGCCGATCACGCAGCCCGCCTGCACCGCCTGGTATCATGCCCATACCCATGGCGAGACCGCGCGGCAGGTGCAGATGGGCCTGGCCGGGGTGCTGCAGCTGGACGATGGGCAGGACGACGCGCGCGGGCTGCCCTCGGACTACGGCATCGATGACCTGACGCTTGTGCTGCAAGACCGCCGTTTCGACCGGCGCGGCCGGATCGATTATGACCCGGCCATGCCCGACCGCATGATGGGCTTTCTGGGCGACACGATGGTCGTCAACGGTCAGGTCGGGGCCACGGCGGTGGTGCTGCGAGGTATCGTGCGGCTGCGGCTCCTCAACGGCTCCAATGCGCGCATCTATCCGCTTGGCTTCGAGGACGGGCGCGAGATGCACCTGGTGGCCACCGACAGCGGCTTTCTGGACCGGCCGATCGCGCTGAACCGGCTGACCCTCGCGCCGGGTGAACGCGCCGAGATCCTCGTAGATTTCTCGGACGGGCGTGACGTGCGGTTTGTCTCGGGGCCCAATCCGAACCGGATGATGGGCGGCATGATGGGGGGCGGCAGCGCCGAACGCGCGTTCCCCGTCTTGCCCTTTGCGGTCGATTCCAGCCTGCCCGCACGGATCGCGCGCCTGCCGCAGGATCTGGGCGGCTCTGTGCCCGAGCGCGACGCTGGCGACGCGCCGCTGCGCCGGATCAGCCTCGAGATGCCGATGGGTCCCGGAATGATGCTGGGGATGGTGCTGGGCAGCAGCGTCTTTTCCATCAACGGGCAGTCCTTCGACATGGGCCGCACCGATTTCACGATCGCGCGCGGCAGCACCGAGCGATGGCGCATCACCGCCGACATGATGATGCACCCTTTCCACATCCATGGCGTGCGGTTTGCCGTGCTGTCCGAGAACGGCCGCGCCCCGGCGGCGCAGAATCTGGGCTGGAAGGATCCCGTTCTGGTGAACGGTCAGGCCGAGCTGCTCGTCCGCTTCGATCATCCGGCGCCGCCCGAAGCCCCGTTCATGTTTCACTGCCACATCCTCGAACACGAGGACGGCGGCATGATGGGCCAGTTTGCGGTTGCCTGAGGCGGGCAGCCGGCAATGGAGGAACGAATGACCGGAAAGTCGTCAAGCCACTCCGCTCGAGCAAGCGGGCATCACGGGGGGCACCACCATGCCGAGATCCCCGAAGGCACGCCGAGCGTGACGGATCCGGTCTGCGGGATGACGGTTCCGGCGACGGAGGGGACGCGCCACGTCGAATGGGGCGGCAGGACGCATTAT
>RFGB01000029.1 GCA_003697125.1 Alphaproteobacteria bacterium | reverse complement strand
GGGCCGGACCGGCGCCCGGCGCGGGTTCGATGCCCGCGCAGGGCGCGCCCGGCCCCCGGCGCGGCGTCCGGGGTTCAGAACGCGAACCACTGGGCGATCTTGACGCCGACCTCGTCGTCGCCGAACAGCGCCAGCGACAGGCCCAGCTGCAGATGCGCCGCATCGGACCACTGCCACACCACCGAGGGGGCCAGCTTCACGATCGCCCCCGCCCCCGGATAATGCCCGTTCTGCAACTGCCCGATCAGCATCAGATCGTCGCGCGGCCGAAGGCCCAGCGTCAGATCGGCCTTCCATACCATTTCGCCCGGCTGGCGCCATTCGCCGGTCGCGTCCAGCGACATCCAGCCACCGCCCCAGGCCGATTCGAAGCCCCGTCCCCAGGACAGGCCCGCCCGCAACCGCATGCCCCCGCCATCCAGGCTGTGCTGGCGCCAGCCCAGCCCGAACTCAGCCCCGAGCAGATGCCCCCCCGCGAAGCGCCCGACCAGCCGGCGCAGGAACAGCAGGCCGGTGGTCTCATCCTCGCCGAAGCCCCGGCCATGGGATGCGTCGATCCCGACCGTCCAGTCGGCGTCGAGCCCGTATTCCGCGAACAGGCTGCCCTGGAAGCGCATGTCGCCCAGCGGCGCGGCGAGGCTGTCCCGGCCGGTGGCGATCAGACTGCTGAGCGACACGAAGCCCTGTCCCTCGCCCCGCGGCCAGGGCCCGGCCGCAGCCGGCGCCGCGGCCATGAGCGCGAGCACAGCGGGAACCCAGCTGCGCAATCCGGCGCCTCCCTCCGTGCCACCCCCGCGAACCCCGGCGCCACGCTAGCAGAGCGCCCGGCATGCGGGAACCGCCTTTCGCACGGCAGTCCTCAGGGCTAGGCTGCCCCTCAGGCCAGAAGGAGATCCGCGATGCCACGACCCGGACCCCGCCATGTCCGCCGCCACGCCCGCCGTCTCGTGCTGGCCGCGCTCGTCCTTGACGCGGGGCTGCCCGCCGCCCTTGCCGGGGACGGGCCGGTCGGCATCACGCCCGAGCTGCATTCGGTCACCATCGAGACCCCCGAAGGCCCGGTGACCATCGCGCGCATCCAGGACACCGGGCATGTGCTGACCGGCGAATTCGCCCGCACCTCGCGCCCCTGCCCGCCCTTCTGCATCCAGCCCTTCACCGCCGCGCCGGGCGTCACCACGATCGGCGAGCTCGAGCTGATCGACATGCTGCGCGATCCCGGTTCGGTGGTGATCGACAGCCGCACCGCCGACTGGCATGCCGAGGGCACCATCCCCGGCGCGCGGCACCTGCCATGGGACCAGATCGCCGAACGTCTGGACGCGCTGGGCTGCGAGATCGATTTCGACGGCTGGGACTGTTCCGCCGCCCGCCGGGTGGCGCTGTTCTGCAACGGCGCATGGTGCGGGCAGTCCCCCTCTGCGATCCGCGCCATGATCGCGGCGGGCTATCCGCCCGACCGGATCTTCTGGTATCGCGGCGGCATGCAGGCCTGGCGGATGCTGGGGCTGACGGTGATCCGCCCCGGCGGCTGAGACCCGTGGCGGCGCTCGAAGCCCCGCGTGAAGTCTGCTATCCTCGCCCCCGGGCGGGGCGCGGCCGCCCCGGGAGGGAAGAGGACTGCCATGCCGACCATCACCGCCGGACAGCCGGTGCAGACCGTGATCACCACATTCGAGGTCAATCCCGGCACCGCGCAGGACCTTCTGGAGCAGCTGCGCGAGGCCTATGAGAGCTTCATCCGCCATCAGCCCGGCTTCATCGCCGCCGCGCTGCACATCAACGACGCCCAGACCCGCATCGCCAATTACAGCCAGTGGCGCCGGCGCGAGGATTTCCTGGCCATGCTGCGTTCGGAGCAGATGCGGGCCTGGAACCGCCGCTTCACCGCGCTCTGCCGCAGCTTCGAGCCGGTGATGTACGACGTCGCCCACAGCATCGACTGACACCCCGGGGCCGGAACCGAACGGAGATAGCCGACGATGGACATCCAGACGCTTCTCGTGATGCTGCTCATCGGCGCGATCGCCGGCTGGCTGGCGGGCCAGATCGTGTCGGGCAGCGGCTTCGGACTGCTGGGCAATGTCGTGGTGGGGATCGTGGGGGCGTTCCTCGCCGGGCTGATCCTGCCGCGCATCGGCCTGTCGATCGGCGGCGGGATCCTTGCCGCGATCATCCATGCGACGATCGGCGCGGTGATCCTGCTGGTGCTGATCCGGCTGGTCAAGCGCGTCTGACCTCGCGCTCAGCGCCCCTTGCGCGCCGCGCGCCCCCGCGCCGGGCGCCCCCCGGCCTTGCCCGCGGTGGACCGGCCGGCGCGCCGGCGCGCCTCCTCGACCGCCTCCTCGACCGCCGACTGGCGCGCCAGCGGATCGTCGGCCAGCGCCAGCTCCACCGCCTCCAGCCTGCGGATCTCGTCGCGGATGCGGGCGGCCTCCTCGAATTCCAGATTCTCGGCCGCCTTCATCATGTCGCGGCGCAAGGCGTCGAGATGGGCCTGAAGATTTGCCCCCACCAGGGGCTTGCGGTCGATCCGGGCGGTGATCCGGGCCTCGTCGGTATCGCCGGCCCAGCTGCCTTCCAGGATGTCGGCCACATTCTTGCGCACCGTCTCCGGCGTGATGCCATGGGCCTCGTTCCAGGCCATCTGCTTGGCGCGGCGCCGTTCGGTCTCGGCGATGGCGCGCTGCATCGAGCCGGTGACGGTGTCGGCATACATGATGACGCGGCCCTCGGCATTGCGCGCCGCACGCCCGATGGTCTGGATCAGCGAGGTTTCCGAGCGCAGGAAGCCCTCCTTGTCGGCGTCGAGGATGGCGACCAGGGCGCATTCGGGGATGTCGAGCCCCTCGCGAAGCAGGTTGATCCCCACCAGCACGTCGAAGGCGCCCAGCCGCAGGTCGCGCAGGATCTCGATGCGCTCGATGGTGTCGATGTCCGAATGCATGTAGCGCACGCGGATGCCCTGCTCGTGCAGATATTCGGTCAGATCCTCGGCCATGCGCTTGGTCAGCGTGGTGACCAGCGCGCGATGGCCGGCGGCGGCGACGCCGCGCAGCTCGTGCAGCAGATCGTCGACCTGGGTCGCCACGGGGCGCACCTCGACGGGGGGATCCAGAAGCCCGGTGGGCCGGATCACCTGTTCCACGAACACGCCGCCGGTCTGTTCCAGCTCCCACGGGCCCGGGGTGGCCGAGACGAAGACCGACTGCGGACGCATGGCGTCCCATTCCTCGAACTTCAGCGGGCGGTTGTCCATGCAGCTTGGCAGGCGGAAGCCGTGCTCGGCCAGCGTCTGCTTGCGCCGGAAATCGCCGCGATACATCCCGCCGATCTGGGGAATGGTGACATGGCTCTCGTCCACGAAGACCAGCGCGTTGTCGGGGATGTATTCGAACAGGGTGGGCGGAGGCTCGCCGGGCTTGCGGCCGGTCAGATAGCGCGAATAGTTCTCGATGCCGGGGCAGGATCCGGTGGTCTCGAGCATCTCCAGGTCGAATGTGGTGCGCTGTTCCAGCCGCTGCGCCTCCAGAAGCCGCCCCTCGGCCACGAACTGGTCGACGCGCTGGCGCAGCTCGGCGCGGATCGCCTTGATCGCCTGGGTCAGGGTCGGGCGCGGGGTGACGTAATGCGAATTGGCATAGACGCGCACCTGATCCAGCGTCGCGGTGCGCTCGCCGGTCAGGGGATCGAATTCGGCGATCGATTCCAGCTCCTCGCCGAAGAAGCTGAAGCGCCAGGCGCGGTCTTCCAGATGCGCCGGCCACAATTCCAGGCTGTCGCCGCGCAGCCGGAAGGTGCCGCGCTGGAAGGCGGTGTCGTTGCGCCGGTACTGCTGGGCGACCAGATCGGCCAGAACCCGGCGCAGGTCGTAGCTCTCGCCCGCGACCAGATCCTGGGTCATGGCGCCATAGGTCTCGACCGAACCGATGCCGTAGATGCAGCTGACCGAGGCGACGATGATCACGTCGTCGCGTTCCAGCAGCGCCCGGGTCGCGGCATGGCGCATGCGGTCGATCTGCTCGTTGATCTGGGATTCCTTCTCGATATAGGTATCCGTTCGCGGGACATATGCCTCAGGCTGGTAGTAGTCGTAGTAGCTTACGAAATATTCGACGGCATTGTCCGGGAAGAATGACTTGAACTCTCCGTATAGCTGGGCGGCAAGCGTCTTGTTCGGGGCCAGGATGATGGCGGGGCGCTGGGTGGCCTCGATCACCTTGGCCATGGTGAAGGTCTTGCCGGTGCCGGTGGCGCCCAGCAGCACCTGGTTGCGCTCACCGGCGGTGACGCCGGCCACCAGCTCGGCAATCGCCGCGGGCTGGTCACCGGCCGCCTGGAAGGGGGCCTGCATCACCAGCCGCCGCCCGCCCTCCAGCTTTTCGCGGGCGCGGGCGGGCGCGGATGGCAGGATGTCGCTGGCGCGTCTGGGGTTCATGATTCGTTAACCTCGCGCGACGCATCTTGCCGCCAGCCAGGACGGGGCGAAAGGTTTCGTTTGCACATCTTAAGGTAGAGTTGACGAAGAATTTTTCTACTTTTAGGGAATATCCCCCTTGCCCGAAACCGCGGCGACCTGTACCAGGATGATGCAAGCAGCAAGTCAGGTCACCGGCCGGTCGCAGCACCACCCACCCCACCCCTCGCTCCCTGGCGGCCGGCCGGTGACCACATCTTCCAGCCGACATTCCCCGCCCCGCGCATCGCCCCGGGGTTCCGCCGCCCCGCACTTGCGCCGCGCGTCGATCGGGCGCATATCGGGGCCGAGCTGGAGGAGGAGGCATCCGATGCTTGCCCGCATCTACAGACCCGCGCGCAGCGCCACCCAGTCGGGCCAGGCCCGGACGCGGCACTGGGTTCTGGAATTTGCGCCCGAGGCGCCGCGCCGGCTCGATCCGCTGATGGGCTGGGCCGGATCGGGCGACACCAACCGGCAGCTTCGCCTGACCTTTCCCACCCGCGAGGCGGCGATCGACTATGCCCGCAGACGGGGGATCCCGTTCCAGGTCTTCGAGCCCGAGCCGCGGCGGCCGAACATCCGCCCGCGCGGCTATGGCGAGAATTTCGCCCATAACCGGCGGCTGGCCTGGACGCACTGAGGTTCAGCCCAGCGCCTCGACCTCGGCGCGGCAGCGGACGAAGTCGCCGCTGCGCTCCCAGTGCAGGGCGGCGATGCGCCACCCCGCGGGCTCGTCCCCGCCCAGCGCACGCCGCGCATCGCCGCGCGCGGCATCGATCGCCATGCGCATCGTGCCCGAGCGGGCGGCGATGTCGACATGGTCGATCACCATCCAGGATCCCTGCGCCCGCCTTGCGCCTTCCGCGGTCAGCGCCCCGCCGATCCGTGCCATCGCGGCCTCCCTGTGGCTGTCATGCGGCAGATGGGAAGCCGCGCGCGGCGCCGCTGTGCGCCCGCGCACAGCCCGGGTCTAATCGCCGAACCGGCCATCGGGCGTGATCCGCCGCGCCCCGCCCAGCCAGGGGGCCAGCGCCTCGGGCAGCAGGATCGACCCGTCGGCCTGCTGGCCGTTCTCGACCACCGCAATCAGCGTGCGCCCCACCGCCAGGCCCGAGCCGTTGAGGGTATGGACGAATTCGGGCCTCTCGCCCTCGGCGCGGCGGAAGCGCGCATTCATGCGCCTGGCCTGGAAATCGCCGCAGACCGAACAGGACGAGATCTCGCGATACCGGCCCTGGCCGGGCAGCCAGACCTCGATGTCATGGGTGCGCTGGGCCGAGAAGCCCATGTCGCCGGTGCACAGCACCACGGTCCGGTAGGGCAGGCCGAGGCGTTCCAGGACCCCTTCGGCGCAGCGCGTCATGCGTTCGAGCTCGGCGCGGCTGTCCTCGGGACGGGTGATCGAGACCATCTCGACCTTCTCGAACTGGTGCTGGCGCAGCATGCCCGCCACGTCCTTGCCGGCGCTGCCCGCCTCGGAGCGGAAGCACTGGCTGTGGGCGGTCAGCCGCAGGGGCAGCCGGTCGGCGGGCAGGATCTGGCCCGCGACCAGATTGGTCAGCGTCACCTCGGATGTGGGGATCAGCCAGTAGCCATCCTCGGTGCGGTAGCTGTCGGCGGCGAACTTGGGCAGCTGCCCCGTGCCCAGCATCGCCTCGTCGCGCACAAGGACCGGGGTCCAGTGTTCCACCAGCCCGTTCTCGGCCACATGCAGGTCCAGCATGAACTGGGCCAGGGCGCGCTGCAGGCGGGCCATCGCACCCTTCAGGATCACGAATCGCGCGCCCGAGATGCGCGCGGCGGTCTCGAAGTCCATCCCCGCGCGGGCGGCGGGCACCTCGAAATGCTCCCGCGCCGGAAAGTCGAAGCTGCGCGGCGTCCCCCAGCGGCGCAGCTCGACATTGCCGCTCTCGTCCGGGCCGTCGGGCACATCGGGCAGCGGAAGGTTCGGCAGACCCATCAGAATCTCGGTCAGACGCGCGTCGCCTGCCCGCGCCTCCTCCTCCAGCCGGGCGATCTCCTCCTTCTTCTCGGCCACCAGCGCACGCAGGCGCGCGAATTCGGCCTGATCGCCCCGCGCCTTGGCCGCCCCCACCTCGCGCGAGGCGGCGTTTCGCTCGGCCTGCGCCGCCTCGGCCGCGGCAATGGCGCGCCGGCGGGCGGCATCGATGGCCAGGATCTCCCGCGCGACGGGCGGCAGTCCGCGCCGGGCCAGCGCGGCGTCGAAGCCCTCCGGGTCCTCGCGGACAAGACGGATGTCGTGCATCTGGTCTCCCTCGACGATCGGGGCGCGGCCGGGGCCGGCCCCCGGGCTTATGCACCGGATCGTGCGCAAACTCACGCCTCGATTGCGCAAGGCCTGCCATGATGGCCCCGCTTCGAGCAAGGGAGTTGCACCATGGCCGCAGATGCCGAGACCATGGCCCGCAAGCAGCTGGGCGAGGCCGAACGGGCGCTGAAGCGCCTGACGCAGGAACTGGAGCGCGCCACCGCCGGGCTGAGATCCGCGAGGATCGACCCGGGCAAGCTGCGCAGCGCCCATGCGCGGGTTCACCGTTTCCTCAAGCGCCACCGCAATCTTGCCCGAATGGCCGGCGGCAGGGCCTTTGACAGCCTGTCCGAAGCGACGCAGGCGCGGCTTTTGTGGTTCGAGCGCGAGATGGCCGCGCTGGTTGCGGCCATGCACAAGGGGCGCTGGGTGGAGCGGAGCGCCGATCTCGATCCCGCGCGCGATCCCGACCGGATCATTGCCGACATCGAGCGGGCGCGCCGGCAATGGTCGTTCCAGGGGCTTGGGACGCTGAAGAAGCATCTGGAGGCGGGCGTCACCCATGCCAAGGATGGCGGGATGTGGCTCGGCCTGGTGCCGATGGCGATCTTCCTCGCCATCCTGGCCGCGATGATCCACGAGATCCTCAGCCGCCGGCCCAAGGACTGACCCGCGCCCTGCCCCCGCCGGCCCCCGGGGGCCGGCGG
>RFGB01000221.1 GCA_003697125.1 Alphaproteobacteria bacterium | reverse complement strand
GTGCCATAGGTCGTCTCGAACGCGGCCGCGAGCTGCGACCGCGCCCCTTGGGCGCGTGCCATGGTGTTCTCCTCAAATGGTGGGGTCAGGTCAGGGGATCGGCCGTGGTGTAGTGCAGGATGACCGGTATCACCGCTGCCTTCAGGCTCGCCGCCCCGTCGATCGGCAGGTCGACCGACCGCGGTGCTTCCGCCTCGACCCAGTCGCAGAGGCCACCCAGCGTTCGGTCGGCGGCAAGGGCTGTACCGATGCTGGCGGTCAGCGTATCAAAGGCACCCTCACGGTCCGCGTCCTGAACCACCGCCTCGATCTCGGCGCGGTGCTGATAGTGATAGGCGAGCGGCGACAGCGTCACCTCTGGCTCCCCCGGCTCGCCGTCGCGCAGGATCACGAGCCCCCCGGCCGGCACGCGCTCGGGCAGCACATCGCCGCGCAGGACGGTAGAGGGCAACGCCGAGAGCCGCGCGTGCAGCGCGGCGAGGATGGATTCGCGAGGAGTGGGCATGTTCCTTTTTCTCAGCAAATTCTTCCTTGGCCCTGATCGCCAAAACGTCGTTTGGCCAAGCCGTTCGCAGCGAACCGCAATTCCTGCTATTCAGATGGGGTGGCGTTTCTCGCGGCACCGCAAGCCAACCTGAAGGAGCCCCGCACGAAATGGACAAGCTCTCTGTCATGCATGCCTTCCGCCGCATCGTCGAACGCGGCAGCTTCGCGCGTGCGGCAGAGGATCTCGGCGTGTCGCCGGCGCTGCTGAGCCGCGAAATTAAATTGCTGGAGGAAAGCCTCGGGGCGACGCTTCTGACGCGCACGACACGCTCCATGTCGCTGACCGATGCCGGGCGGCTCTATTACGACGAGGCTGCTGGCATCCTCGACGCCGTTACCGGGGTAGAGACGCGCATCCGCGACGGCGCCGGGGCCGTGCGGGGCCACCTTAGGGTGAATGCCTCGAGTTCCTTCGGGCAGAAAGTGATCGCCCCGATCCTGCCGGGATTTCTCGACGCCTATCCCGAACTTCGGTTCACGCTGTCGATGGATGACCGGGTCGTGGACATGGTCGAGGGCGGTTTCGACGTTTCCATCCGCATTCGCGCCGCGATGCCGGATTCGGCGCTGGTCGCGCGCAAGATCGGGACGATGCGGCAACGGATTTTCGCCGCACCCGCCTATCTCGAGCGGGCCGGCACACCGTTGGCGCCGCAAGATATCGCGAAGCACCGCGTCATCGGCTTTCTGCTTGCCGGACATCTGACCTCCTGGGATCTGCACGGTCCTTCCGGGTCGCAGACCGTCGAGCTTGATCCGCCGGTTCGAGTGGGCAACAGCCTCGTGCTGCGTGACCTCCTGATCGCGGGGCAAGGAATCGGCACCCTGCCAGACTTCATTTCAAAGGAACCCGAGGCACGGGGCGATCTGGTGCGCGTCCTGACGGATTGGGAGCTTCCGGCGCCGGAGATCTTTGCCGTGACAGGCTCGCGGCTCGGCATCGATGCGAAGGTCACGGCCTTTCTCGATCACCTTCGCGTTGCGCTGCATGACTGACATTCTTCAATCAGCGTAAAGAATGAAGTGACAGCCGGCCGGTTATTCCGGCCCGCCCGATGCCCGATCCTCACAAGCATCGAAACCCGAAGCCCCGAGAGGATCACATGACCCGCATTCTCGTTCTCTACTATTCCAGCTACGGCCATGTCCGCGCGCTTGCCGAGGCCGAAGCCGAAGGCGCACGCAGCGTGCCAGGTACCCATGTCGACCTGCGTCGCGTGCCTGAAACCGTTCCCGAGGAAATCCGGCAGAAGGTTGGCTTCGTAGCGGATGACACGCCCGTTGCCGCACCGGCCGATCTGGAAGCCTACGACGCCATCATCTTCGGCACGCCGACGCTCTTCGGAATGATGGCCGGGCAGATGAAATCCTTCCTCGACCAGGCGGGCGGGCTCTGGGCGCGGAACGCGCTGGTGGGCAAGGTCGCGGCCGTCTTCGCCTCGACCGGGTCACAACATGGCGGGCACGAGGCGACGCTGCTGTCGACCCAGATCCCGCTCCAGCATTTCGGAATGCTGATCGCGGGCATGCCCTACACGTTCGCGGGCCAGACGACCGCCGAGGGCATCGTGGGTGGCGCGCCCTACGGCGCGGGCACGATCGCCGGAGCCGACGGATCGCGCGAGCCGACGGAGACCGACCTCGCCGGCGCGCGGTTCCAGGGCGCGCATATCGCCCGGATCGCCGCCCGGGTGGCCGGTGCCATCCCCTTCGAGGACGTCGCGTGATGGCCGCCCTCACCATCGACTTCTTCCACGACGTCGTCTGCTGCTGGTGCTTCAACATCTCGTCGCGGATGCGCGAGCTTGACGTCGAGTTCGACCTCGACATCCGGCACCGCACCTTCGTCCTGCAGGCCAGTCGCGCCGAGATGGTTGCGCGCTGGGGCTCCTCCGAGGATGCCCGCGAGACGATCCTCGGGCACTGGGCGGTCTGCCGGCGGGTCAGCGACCGGCCGGAGCTCGTTGATATCGACGCGATGCAGGCGGCCCCGTTCGACTATCCCCACGGGTTGACGGCCGCACTGGGGTGCAAGGCGGCCGAGCGGCTTGATGGTCAGGCCGCCCACTGGGACATGTTCGACCGCCTGCAGCGCGCGCATCTGGCGGAGGCGCGGAACGTCGCCGACCCGGCAACGGTGCTGCACGCCGCCCGGGAGGTAGGCTTCGAAGCCTGCGGCCTTCGCGGACATTCTTGAAGACCCGGAAACCCTTCGTGCCGTCGAGGCCGACCGGCAGCATGCCCGCGCCCTCCAGGTCCGCTCCATCCCGACCCTCATTGTCCGCGAGACCGGCGCCCGCCTCGTCAACGGCCCGCGCGAGGATCTCGCCGCGCAGCTGCGCGCCGCCCTCCGCCTCGTCGCCTGAAAGGAAGTGCCATGACCCTCCCATTCCTCCGCACTGCAGCCCAGCACCGGCACCGCATCCCGCGGGGCGTGCCGCGCGATCTACCACCTCATCTGATGCGCGACATTGGCCTCGATCCCTGGCCGGACTGCCCGCGTTTGCCCTTCCATCCGCTCTGGTGAGCCAAAGCATCCGAGGTCCATCATGCCCGACCCTTCGCCAACCCTGCACATGCTGTGCGGAAAGATCGCCGCCGGAAAATCCACCGTGGCGGCCAGCCTCGCCAGCGCGCCCGGGACCGTCCTGATCACCGAGGACGACTGGCTGAACGCACTCTTCGCCGACGAGCTGCACACCTTGCCCGACTATGTCCGGTGTGCCTCTAGACTGCGGCGGATCATGGCGCCACATGTTGTCGCAGTGTTGAACGCGGGAGTTTCGGTCGTCCTCGATTTTCCAGCGAACACCGTCGAGCAGCGTGCCTGGATGCGCGGTATCCTCGATCAAACGACGGCCTCGCACCAACTTCACCTGCTGGAGCCGCCGGACGAGGTCTGCCTCGTGCGGCTGCGGGCACGCAACCGCAAGGGCGGCCATCCGTTCGCAGTGACCGAGGATCAGTTTCGTCAGATTTCCAGTCACTTCATACCACCAACACTCGAAGAGGACTTCAACGTCATCCGGCACGACGACGGCGGTTGACGCCGCGCGGCCCGGCCATGCCGGGCAGGAAATGTGCACGCCTTCGTTCCCTCTCCTATTCCCGCAAGATCGGAAGAATCATGCCCCGAACCACTGACGTTCTCTTGACAGCACTTGCCCCCACGGTCTGGGGCAGCACCTATCTTGTCACGACCGAGGCACTTCCCGCCGGTTACCCCATCACGATGGCCGCTCTGCGGGCGCTGCCGGCGGGGTTGCTGCTGCTCGCCGTCACGCGCTGCTTGCCGCCCCGGGCATGGCTCGGGCGGGTCTTCCTGCTCGGAAGCTTCAACTTCGCGCTTTTCTGGACGCTCCTGTTCGTGGCCGCTTACCGGCTTCCCGGCGGCGTCGCGGCGACGCTCGGGTCACTGCAGGCGATGATGGTGATCTTCATGGCACGCGGCTGGCTCGGCACACCGATCCGGGCGGCCGCCATCATCGCGGCGGCCAGCGGCGTTCTGGGCGTGGCGCTGCTGCTGATCGGCCCAGACGCCGCGCTGGACCCGCTGGGCATCGCCGCGGGCCTTGGCGGCGCCGCGTCCATGGCCGCCGGAACCGTCTTCAGCCGAAAATGGCAGCCGCCGGTCTCGGCCTTGAGCTTCACCGCATGGCAGCTGACGGCCGGCGGCTTGATCCTGCTGCCGTTCGCGATGATCATGGAGCCCGCGCTGCCGCCCCTGACCGCGACGAATCTCGCCGGGCTGACATGGCTCGGCCTCGTCGGCGCCGCGGCGACCTACGCGCTGTGGTTCCGCGGCGTTGCCCGACTAGAGCCCGGCGCAGTCTCGATCCTCGGAATGATGAGTCCGGTCACCGCCGTGCTGCTCGGTTGGGTGGTCTTGGGTGAAGCGCTGTCGCCGTTGCAGGGGATAGGTGCCGCCATCGTCCTTGGTTCGGTCTGGGCCGGGCAACGGGCCAACCGCCCAGCTCCACAGCGCGCCGATGCAGGCCCGATCAAAGCTGCTGTGAAGGCTGCCTGAACACCACTCGAAAAAGGACTTTTCCAATGACTGCTCTGAAACTGACCCATGACCTTGCCCGCAACGCGCGCTTTGCCGGATTGTTCTACCTCGTCATCATCGTGACCGGTCTCGGCGCGGAACTGGGCCTTCGGGCGCCGCTGATCGACTTCGGCGATGCCGAGGCCACCGCCGCCGCGATCCTTGCCGCACCCGGCCGGTTTCGTCTTGCGATCGCCGCAGACCTCGTGATGGCGCTCAGCGATGCGGGCCTCGCCATCCTGCTCTACCTGATCTTCCGGGCCATGGCGCCGGGGCTCGCGCTCTCGGCGATGGTGTTCCGCCTGATCCAGACGGTGCTGATCGCCGCCAGCCTCATGGCGCTCTTGACGGCATGGCTGGTGCTGACCCGCACCGACGCGTTGCCCAACACCCCGACGCTCGCATTGGTGTTTTTCGATCTGCACGCGCATGGCTATGATCTCGGGCTCGTGTTTTTTGGGGTGAACAGCCTGATCATGGGACTGCTTGTCTGGCGCTCGGGGCTGTTCGCCCGGCTGTTCGGGGCTGGGCTCGCGATCGCGGGGCTGGTTTATATCGTTGGCAGCGGCCTGCGCTTCTTCGCCCCCGACTGGTCGCCCGCATTCATGCCGGCCTACGGGCTCACGATCCTCGCCGAGACCGCCTTCTGCCTGCGCCTTATGGTGCAAAAGGGCCCGCGCTGACGCAGACCGCCCCCTTTCCGATCGCAATCAATGAGGAGAATGCACATGTCCGATCGAGATTTCACCGTCAGAGCCATTGGCGAAATCGCCATTCGCTGCATCGATCACGGCGCCATGGTTGCGTTCTACCGCGACGTCATCGGGCTGGAGCCAATGCGCGATGCAAAGGACGCGCCCATCGTGTTCTTCCGCATCGCCGACGGGTTCCAGGGCCATACCGCGATACTTGCTCTGTTTCGTCATGACATCGAGGGCGCGGGCCGGACACGAGCCGGTGATCGGCCACCGGCGACCGGGCCGGGATCCTCGCTTCACCACATCGCGCTCAGCCTGCCTTGGCGCGAACAGGAAGCGGTCATTGCCTGGTACGAAAAACTCGGGCTCGAATACCATGTCGAGACCTTCGACTGGGTCGGCTGGCGTGGGGTTTTCACCTTCGATCCCGACGGCAACACTGTCGAATTGGTCGCCAAGGATCCCCGCTGGGTCGCCCCACTCGGGGCCACATGACGCGTTTCCATACGGCAAACCTGAACAAGTGGGTTATATTCCAGTATCCTAGTGACGCGGCGTGTTCCATCGCTCTTTGAATGCGAACGGGAAGAGGCGTGTTTCCAAATAGTCGCTACGATTTCGGTAATGCTCTGCCCTCCACCCAGTTCGCCACGATCAATCCCGGCACGCTGTCGAGCGCCCGCCCGGCGTCCCGGTCGAGGTCCAAGCGCTTCGGCAACTTGACCTGCGGGACCAGCAGGAAGATCGGCACGGTGGCGCGGCCCCGGCCGGTCTTGGAGCGCGAGGCGACACCGAGGCCTTTCGTGTTAAGCCGACCGTCAGCTACCAGCAGGCTCGGACCGGTGCGGCGATAGATGAAGCGCAGGCGCAGGCCGCGGCGGCGCTCCCATTCGCCCGGTGTCAGCTTCGCCCCGCGTCGCCCCTTGCCGGCCGCGGGCAGCGGGATCGCCAGCCAGAAGCCATCGCGGGATCGGATCATCGGGCCGGTGTCATGGGCGCCGATAATGACCGGGGTCTTGGACCAGACAAGCGCGGCGGCGTTCAGGCTCTCGCCGGCCTTCGGGTAGGTCTGGCTGCGGATCGAATTGGCCAGCCTCCGGCCCAGCCCGGCGCTGGTGATCTGGCCGCGCCAGGCGGACTTGAGTCCGATCCCGGCCTCGCGCATGGCGGCGGTGACAGCCTTCTCGCCCGCCTTCACCTCGGCGGCCATGGCGGCGACGAGGTCGGGGGTGACATCCAGTTTCAGCTTCATGCCGGGCGCATGTCCACGGTCCAGACCAGCCGCTCGCGGTCGCGGACGGGCTCGCCCTGGATGAGGAAGGCCTCGCTGTCGATCTCGATACGGTCGCCAGGGCGTGGGGCCGGAACTTCGGCCACGCGCAGGTCCACCCGGGTGCTTTCGGACCAGAGCCGCGCATCGCCGAAGTCGGTGATGGCATCCGCCTGCCGAGAGACGACGCGCACCAACACGGGCGCGCCGCCATCGGAGGTGTAGATCGCCTCACGCCCGATGTTGGGATCCGCGAACAGCGCATCCAGAATGGCGGCAAATGCCGTCATCAGAAGCTCGCGTTCAGGCGCACCCGGCCGATCAGGTCGCCCGCGCCGCCAGCAACAGCTTCGGTGGCCACGCCGATCAACGTATTCGCCGTGGCGGTCTTGGTGGCCTCCTTGTTGGTGTTGTCCCAATAGACCTTGTCGCCGGCCGACCAGGCCTGGGAGGCGACCTTCTTGAGGTCAAAGACCCCGGTGAGCGCGACCTCGACGGTCTCGCCATTGGCGGCATCCCCGGCGGCCACACCGAAGATGGAACCGACGAGCAGGCCGTCGCCAGAGGTGACGGCATATGGGGCGGTGAGCGTGATGGTATTGCCGGGCTGGACGTAGTTCTTCATGTGCACGTTCCTTTGCAAACGGAAACGGGCGGCCCTATTGGACCGCCCGTCAGGGTTCAGACGTCAGGGAAGGCCGGGGTTACGCCCCGGGGTTCTTGTAAAGACCGCGCCAGTCGATGGCCTTGGCGCCGAAGTCGAGGCGGCACTTGATCTCGACCCCGTCGACGTCGAAGCCGTTGCGCGTCTCGATGTACGCGCCCTGCTGGCCCTCGAGATAGGCGTATTCGATGGTGTCGATCTGGTTCGGGCTGGCGGCCAGATACCAGGCGGTTTCGCTGGCGGCATCGAGCCGGGGCTCGCTGATCGGCGCGAGCGTGCGGATCGACTGTGGCACCACATTGCCGCTCGACGCAGGCACGAGGTTCTGCGCGACCAGCTGCTCGGCCTTCAGCTCCAGCGCCGCCGGCACGATCAGGTAGGCGGGCCGGACGTTCAGCACGGTCTTCTTGTCGAGCCCCGTCTGCTTGGCCATGGCGGCGCGGGCTGCACCCACGCTGGTGACGTCGAGCGCCG
>RFGB01000220.1 GCA_003697125.1 Alphaproteobacteria bacterium | reverse complement strand
GGCCGCCGGCATGGGTCCCCTGGGCGGTGCTGGCGCGCCATGTCCCGGCCGGACCGCCGCGGGAGGACCGCACGGCAGAGGTCCCGCCGCTGCACTGAACCGGGCCCGCGCAACCGGCTTGCCAGCGGCGCGCGCATGCGGCCTGATCGGCGCAGGGGCCGGGCGGATTCGACCGCCCGGCGCGGCGATCGGTCAGGCGGGGAAGATGGCAGCAGCGGACAACGCCGCCCGCATCCAGGGCCCGGCGGCGCGGGTGTCGCCCGCCCCTGCGGGCGGGTTCGATCTGAACGTGCCGGTTGCGGTGATCGGCGCGGGCGCCTGCGGGCTGGTGGCGGCGCTGGCCGCGCGGGAAGCCGGGGCCGAGGTCGTGGTGCTGGAACGCGACGCGGTGCCGCGCGGCTCCACCGCCCTGTCCTCGGGAATGATTCCCGCCGCCGGCAGCAAGGCCCAGGCCGCGGCCGGCGTGGCCGACGATCCGGCCCGCTTCGCCGCGGACATCATGGCCAAGAATGGCGGTCGGGCGGATCGCGGCATCGTTGCGCTGCTGGCCGAACGCTCGGGGCCGACGGTGGACTGGCTGACCGAACGCTGGGCGGTGCCGCTGTCACTGGTGACCGGATTCCGCTACCCCGGCCATTCGGCCCTGCGGATGCATGCGCCGCCCGGCCGCACCGGGGCCGAGCTGGTCGCCGCGCTGCTCGCCGCGGCCGAGGCCGCGCAGATCCCGGTGGTCACCTCGGCCACCGTCACCACGCTGTTCGCGGATGACGACGGGCGGGTGCGTGGCCTGGCCATCGCGCGGCCGGACGGGCGGGTCGAGACGCTGGGCTGTGCCGCGCTGGTTCTGGCTTGCAACGGCTATGGCGGCAATCCCGGCATGGTCGCGCGGCACATCCCGCAGATGGCCGGGGCCATGTATTTCGGCCATGCCGGCAACCGCGGCGACGCGCTGGCCTGGGGGCAGGCGCTGGGGGCGGCGGCGGCCGATCTGTCGGGTCATCAGGGGCATGGCTCGGTCGCCCATCCCCATGGGATCCTGATCACCTGGGCGCTGATGAGCGAGGGCGGCATCCAGGTCAACCGCGACGGGCGCCGCTTTGCCAACGAGCATCGCGGCTATTCCGAGGCCGCGGCCGATGTGCTGGCCCAGCCGGGGGGCATCGCGTGGTGCATCCTTGATGCCCGTCTGCACCGCCTGGGGATGGAATTCGAGGATTACCGCAACGCGGTGGCGGCGGGGGCGGTGCTGTCCGCGCCCGACATCCCGGCGCTGGCCGGGCTGACCGGGCTGCCCGCCGATGCGCTGGGCGAGACGCTGGCCGCATGCGCCGCGATGGCCGCGGGACGCGCCACCGATCCCTTCGGGCGCGATTTTACCACCCGCCCGCCGCTGGCCCCGCCCTGGCATGCGGTGCGGGTCACCGGGGCGCTGTTCCATACCCAGGGCGGGCTGGTGGTGGATCGGCAGGGGCGGGTGCTGCGCCCCGACGGCACCGCGCTGCCCAACCTCTTCGCGGGGGGCGGCGCGGCGCGCGGCGTCTCGGGGCCCGAGGCGGCGGGCTATCTGTCGGGCAACGGTCTGCTCTCGGCGGTGGTGCTGGGCCGGGTCTGCGGCGAGGCCGCGGCGGCGTGCGCGCGCGCCCGGGCCTTCTGACCGGGGGGGCAGGGATGGAAGGATCGGCCAGCATCGCATGGACCGGGCAGCAGATCGTGGCGGGCAGTGGCGCGGGGCCGGTGCTGGCCTGCGAGACCGGGCTCAGCTTCTGGGGCGGGGTGGATCCCGACAGCGGGCGGATCATCGACGCCCATCACCCCCTGCGCGGGCAGGATCTTGCCGGCCGGGTGCTGGTGATGCCGGGCTCGCGCGGGTCGTGCAGCGGCAGCGGCGTGCTGCTGGCCCTGGCGTTGTCGGGCCGCGCGCCTGCGGCGCTGATCTTCCGCGAGGCCGAGGAGACCCTGACCCTGGGGGCGCTGGTTGCGGGCCATGTCTTCGGCCGCCCGTTGCCGGTCGTCCGGCTGGGGGCCGCGGCCCATGCCCGCGCCGCGCAGGCCGACCGGCTGGCGGTGGCCGAGGGGCGGCTGACGGGGCCGGGAATCTCGGTGCCGCTGCACGCCGATTCGCCCGGATCGCTGCAGCTGACCGCCGAGGAGCGCGCGCTGCTGCAGGGTGCGGCGGGTCCGCCCGTGGCGCTGGCGATGGAGGTGCTGTGCCGCATGGCGATCGCCCAGGATGCGCGGCGGCTGATCGCGGTGCGGCGGGGGCATATCGATGGCTGCATCCTGGCCCATGACGCGAACCTGATCTTTGCCGAACGCATGGCCGGGATGGGCGCGCGGGTGGCGGTTCCCACCACCATCAACGCCATCTCGGTCGATCGCGCCCACTGGCACGCCCAGGGCGTGCCCCGGGATTTCGGCCTCCGGGCAAGCCGGCTGGCCGATGCCTATGTCCGGATGGGGGCGCAGCCGACCTTCACCTGCGCGCCCTATCTGCTGGACGATCCCCCCGGTCCGGGCGAGCCGATCGGCTGGTCGGAATCCAATGCGGTGATCCATGCCAATTCCGTTCTGGGCGCGCGCACCGCGAAGCATCCCGACTACATGGACCTGTTCGTCGCGATGACCGGGCGCGCGCCGCTGACCGGGATACATACCGATGCGGGGCGCGCGCCGCGGCGCATCATCGCGGTGACCGCGCCCGCGGGGATCGACGATGCCTTCTGGCCGCTGCTCGGCTGGCTTGCCGGGCGGCTTTCGCCCGACCGGGTGCCGCTCCTCACCGGGCTCGAATCGCTCGCGCCCGGCCCCGATGACCTGAAGGCGCTGTGCGCCGGCTTCGGAACCACATCGGGCGCGCCGATGCTGCATGTCGCGGGCCACACGCCCGAGGCGGGGCTGCCGCCGGCGCCCGATGCCGACCGCTGCGCGATCGGGCCCGAGGCGCTGGCCGCGGCCTGGGCCGAGCTCGACGGCGGCGCGAGGCGGATCGACCTGGTGGCGATCGGAAGCCCGCATGCCTCGCTGCAGGAATGCCGCCGTCTCGATGCGCTGCTGGCCGGGCGGCGGCGCCATCGGGCGACCGAAGTGATCGTGACGCTGGGGCGCGGGGTGCTGGCGGCGGCGCGCGCGGAGGGGCTGGCCGCCCGCCTGGCCCGCGCCGGCGTGCGGCTGATCCCCGATCTGTGCTGGTGTTCGATCACCGAGCCGGTGTTTCCGCCGGCCGCGCGCAGCGTGATGACCAATTCGGCCAAATATGCCCATTACGGGCCGGCGCTGACCGGGCGGGCGATCCGCTTCGGCGGTCTTGCCGCCTGTGCCGAGGCGGCGCTGAGCGGCCTGGCGCCGCCGGGCCCGCCGGCCTGGCTGAGGCCGGGCGGGGGCTGACCGGCGCGCGGGGGGCGGCCTGCGCGCCGGTGCGCGGGATCAGTGCAGCCGGCGGCCGACTTCGGCGATGGCGGCGTCGGCCAGTTCGGCCGCCTTCTCGTCGGTGATCGAGCGGGCCATCACCTCGGCCGCGGCCGCCACCGATACGGCGATCGCCTCGTCGCGCACCTGCCGGATCGCCGCGGCTTCGGCATTGGCGATCTGTTCCTCGGCGCTCTTGAGCCGGCGCGCCACGGCGCGCTCCAGCTCGGCCTTGCCCGCCTCCGAGGCGGCGCGGGCATCCTCGACCGCCTTGGCGACGATCTCGTCGGCCAGCCGCTCGACCTCCTTCTGCTTGCGCTCGTAGGAGGCGAGCAGCTTCTGCGCCTCGTCGCGAAGCTGGCGGGCCTCCTCCAGCTGCAGGCGGATCTTCTCGGCGCGCGCGTCCAGTGCCGCCGCGATCCGGCGGTGAACCCCGGCCCACCACAGGATGGCGAAGAACAGGACGAAGGCGACCGCGACGAGGAAGGTGGTGTTGTAGAGAATGCCCATGCCCGCCTCCCTCAGCCGTCCAGCCTGGCGCCGACCGCCCGGGCGATGGCCTTGTCGTCCGCCACGCCCGGCAGCAGCCGGGCGACGATCGCCTGCGCGACCTCGGTCGCCACCGCGCGGACGCTCTCGCGCGCGCCGGCGCGGATCTCGGCGATGCGGCGTTCGGATTCGGCCATCCGCTCGGCGATCTGCGCATCGGCGCGCGCGATGGCGGCGGCCAGTTCGCGCTGCACCTCGGCCCGGGCCTCGGCGGCGATCTTCTGCGCCCGCGCCCGCGCCTCGGCCAGCGCAGCCTCATAGGCCTTCTCGGCCGCCTCGGCCTTGCGCTTGTATTCCGCCGCGCGGTCGAGATCGTCGGCGATGGCGTCGGCGCGGTCCTCGATGACGGTCTGGATGCGCGGCAGCGCGATCCGGCTCATCAGCAGGAACAGCACGACGAGGGACACGGCCAGCCAGAAGATCTGGCTGTCCCAAGTCGCGAAGTCGAGTTGCGGCAGGCCGACCGAGCCGTGCCCGGCCGCGTCCGCATGGGTTTCGGTGGCCATCGGGCGCTCCCTCGCAGAACCTCTGCGCCCCGCGGGCGGGGCGCGTCACCGGCGGTGGGGCGGCGCCTGGCCGCCCCCGGTCCGGATCAGACCGCGAACAGCAGCAGCAGCGCGACCAGGAAGCCGAAGATCCCCAGCGCCTCGGCGAAGGCGATGCCGATGAACAGGGTGCCGGTCTGGCCGGGGGCGGCCGACGGATTGCGCAGGGCGCCGGCGAGGAAGTTCCCCGCGACATGGCCCACGCCGATGCCGGCGCCGGCCATGGCGAGGCAGGCGAGGCCGGCACCAATATACTTGCCCAAGAGGGCCGCAGCTTCAGCTTCCATCTCTCTTCTCCTTGGGATGAACCGAACGGTCGGGGCCGTCCTCAGTGCATGTGCAGCGCGTCATGCAGATAGACGCAGGTGAGGATGGCGAAGACATAGGCCTGGACGAAGGCCACGAGGAATTCCAGCGCGGTCATGCCGATCATCATGCCCATCGGCAGGATGGCGAGCGGACCGAGGCCCGCGGCCACGACCATCGCGAAAAGGCCGGCGAAGACCTTCAGCACCGCATGGCCCGCCATCATGTTGGCGCCGAGTCGGATCGAATGGCTGACCGGGCGGACCAGATAGCTGATCACCTCGATCACCATCAGCACCGGACGCAGCGGCAGCGGCGCCTGCTTGGGCCAGAAGAAGCCCAGGAAATGCGTCCCGTGCTTGACGAAGCCGATCACCGTCACGGTGAAGAAGACCGCCAGCGCCAGCGGAACCGTCACCGCGAAATGGCTGGTGGGGGTGAAGCTGCCCGGGATCATGCCCAGCATGTTGCAGCCCAGCACGAAGGCGAACAGGGTGAAGATATAGGGGAAGTAGGCCATCGAGCCGGGGCCGGCCACGCTTTCCACCATGTTGCGCACGAAGCCGTAGAGCAGTTCGGCGACCGACTGCACCCGGCTGGGCACCAGCGCGCGCCCGCGCGTGCCCAGGATGGTTAGCGCCGATACCGCGCCGATGGCGATGAACATCCACAGGGTCGAATTGGTGATGGTGAACAGGCCGATCTCCTCGCCGCCGAACAGCGGCTTGATGACGAACTGGTCCATCGGATGGATGAAGCTGCCTTCCGTCGCCACCTCTCGTCCCCCGTCCCAGGCGGCGCGGCCTCAGCGGCCGTCACCGTTGCTGTCTGCCCCCGCGTCCTGCCCGAAATGCTCCCGGGCCGAACGCAGCATCACCTTCACCCCGGCCGCAAGGCCGGCCATTGTCATCAGGATGATGAACACGGGCTCGGTGCCGAACAGGCCGTCGAGCCCCCACCCCATCCCGAAGCCGATGCCGATCCCCACCGTGAGATCGATCACCATCCGCCACGCCAGTTCCGCCCCGGCCAGTCCCCGGTTGCGGCGGGCCTCCGGCTCCTGCCGGCTGCGGCGCGCGGCTTCGATGCGCGCGCCCAGCTGGTTCAGGTCCGGGGGCCCGTCGTCACCCATTCCGCATGCTCCCGGGGAAGGCCCCGTCAGGCATGACAGTGCGAGCGGCAACGGGGCGCCCTGTCGCGTCGGCGCGGACCATATGGACGGCCCCGGGGGCTGTCAAGCCGCCGATGGGCGGTGTGGGCGGGGCTTCCGGCGGGCGCGCCAAGGGGCTAAGGCGGGGGCCATGGCCGAGGAGGTGACGCTTCGGGTGACGGCGCTGGACCAGCGGGGCGAGGGGGTCGCCGCGCAGGGCGGCGCGCGCATCGCGGTTGCGGGTGCGCTGCCGGGCGAGACGGTGCGCGGCGTCGTCAGCGGCGGGCGGATGGACGATCCGCGCATCGAGCGCCCCGCGCCCGGGCGCGTCGCCCCGGCCTGCCGGCATTTCGGCAGCTGCGGCGGCTGCGTCCTGCAGCACGCCTCGGACAGGCTGGGCGCGAAATGGAAGGCCGGCATGGTGCTGCGCGCGCTGGGCGCGCGCGGCCTTGCCCCGCGCCTTGCATCGGTGATCGTCTCGCCCCCGCACGGCCGCCGCCGCGCCGCCTTCGCCGCGCTCGCCACCCCGGCGGGGGTGGTGCTGGGCTTTCACGGCCGCCGCTCGCATGAGGTCGTCGCCGTCCCCGGCTGTCGGGTGCTTGCCCCGGCGATCGTCGATGCCATGCCGGCGCTGGCGCGGCTGGCCGCGTTGGGCCTGACGCGCAGCGGGGCGCGCGGGCGCATGGTGGTGACGCTGACCGGGGGCGGGATCGACGCCGCGGCCGAGGCGATGGCGCCGCTGTCGCCGGCCGCGACCGAGGCGGCGGTGGCCATCGCCGCCGGGGCGGGACTGGCGCGGCTGAGCTGGAACGGCGTGCCGCTGGCGCAGTTCCGCCCCCCGGAGATCGGCTTCGGTCGGGCGCGGGTGATCCCGCCGCCCGGGGGCTTCCTGCAGGCGACGGCCTCGGGCGAGGCGGCGCTGCTGGGCGCGGTGCGGGCCGGACTGGGCGATGCGGCGCGGATCGCCGATCTGTTCGCCGGCTGCGGCACCTTCGCGCTGCCCCTGGCCGAGGCTGCGGAGGTCCATGCCGCCGAATCGGACGGTGCCGCGGTCGCGGCGCTGCTGGCCGGCTGGCGGCAGGCGCAGGGGCTGAGACGGCTTTCCGCCGAGCGGCGCGACCTGTTCCGCCGTCCGCTCCTGCCCGCCGAACTCGACCGCTTCGACGCGGCGGTGATCGATCCGCCCCGTGCCGGGGCCGAGGCGCAGGCCCGCGCCATCGCCGCCGCGCGGCTGGGGCGGCTGGTGATGGTGTCGTGCAACCCCGCGACCTTTGCCCGCGATGCCGCGATCCTGGTCGGGGCGGGCTTCGAGATGGGCCCCGTCACCGTGGTGGACCAGTTCCGCTGGTCGCCCCATGTCGAGATGGCCGCACCCTTCCTGCGGCGCTGAGCGGCCCTCAGCCCCGGGGCAGGGCGGCAAGCCGCCGCGCCAGGGCGGGCAGGTCGGGCGCGACGATGTCCCACCCGGCATCGGGCGCGGCCTCCTGCCGCCCGCCCGGCCCATGTTCGGCCGGGCGCGGGATGAAGCCGGTCATCAGCCCGACCGCCCGCGCCGCGGCAAGATCGGCATTGTGCGCGGCCACCATCATCACCTGCGCCGGCGCAAGCCTCAGCGCGGCGCAGGCGGCCAGATAGACCCGCGGATCGGGCTTGTAGCTGCGCGCGATGTCGGCACCCAGGATGCAGTCCCAGACCAGCCCGGCATGGCGTGCGAGATGCACCATGAGCGCGATCGACCCGTTGGAGCAGGGCGCGGCGATCGCCAGGCGGCGAATCGCGGCAAGCCCCTGCCGCACGTCGGGCCATGGCGGCAGCGCCTCCCACGCCCGGGCCAGGCGGGCGGTCTCCTCGGCATCGAACAGCCCGCCAAGCCCGTGCCGGTCCAGGACCCGGACGAGATTCTCGCGGTGCAGCTCGTCCAGCGGCAGATAGGGGCGCCGGCCCTCGCGGATCGGCGCCATCGACGGGTCGTATTCGCCCCGCCAGGCATCGGCGAGGGCCAGCGGATCGGCCGCCACGCCCCGGGCGGCAAGGGCCCGCTCCAGCGCCGCCGCAACCCCGCTGCGCCAGTCGACCAGCGTGCCGAAGACATCGAAGATCACCGCCTGCGGGGCCCGCCCGTCCCTGTCCTGCACCGGCATCGCGCAGCCTCCCTTCCCGCGGCCGCGCCCGTCAGCCGATCCTGCCGCGGCGGCCGCCGGTCTGGGCGCGGTCGAGCAGCAGATGATCGGCCAGCACGCAGGCCATCATCGCCTCGCCCACCGGAACCGCGCGGATCCCGACGCAGGGATCATGCCTGCCCCTGGTCACGATCTCGGTCGGCCGGCCCTCGACATCGATCGTGCGCCGCGGGGTCAGGATCGAGGAGGTGGGCTTGACGGCAAAGCGCAGCACGATGTCCTGTCCGGTCGAGATCCCGCCCAGGATGCCGCCGGCATGGTTCGCGGCGAAGCGCGGCCCGTCCGGGCCGGGCAGGATCTCGTCGGCATTCTCCACCCCGGTCAGGGCGGCGGCGGCCATGCCCGCGCCGATCTCGACGCCCTTCACGGCGTTGATCGACATCATTGCCGCGGCGAGATCGGCATCGAGCTTGGCATAGACCGGCGCGCCCAGCCCGGGGGGCACCCCCTCGGCCACCAGCTCGATCACCGCGCCCACGGAATTGCCCTGCTTGCGCAGCCGGTCCAGCTCGGCCGCCCACCGCGCCGCGGCCTCGGCGTCGGGGCAGAAGAAGGGGTTGCGTTCCACCTCGGCCCAGTCGCGGGCGGCGGCTTCCAGCCGGCCCATCCGCACCATCGCGCCGCGAATCGTCAGCCCCGGCGCGAGATGCGCCAGCACCACCCGCGCCACCGCCCCCGCGGCGACCCGCGCGGCGGTCTCGCGCGCGCTGGACCGGCCGCCGCCCCGATAGTCGCGGATGCCGTATTTCAGCCAGTAGGTGATGTCGGCATGACCGGGGCGGAAGCTGCGGGCGATCTCGGCGTAATCCTTCGACCGCTGGTCCTCGTTGCGGATCAGCAGCTGGATCGGGGTGCCGGTGGTCCGCCCCTCGAACACGCCCGAGAGGATCTCGACCCGGTCGGATTCCCGGCGCTGGGTGGTGTGCCGGCTCTGCCCGGGGCGGCGGCGGTCCATCCAGGGCTGGATGTCCGCCTCGGACAGCGGCAGCCCCGGCGGGCAGCCATCGACCACCGCACCCAGCGCCGGGCCGTGGCTTTCGCCCCAGGTCGTCACCCGGAAGACATGGCCGAAGCTGTTCAAGGACATTGCCCCCCCTTCCCGCAGCCCGCGGGCCCGCCTGCCGGCGCGGCCTTGCATTCGCCGCGCCGCGCGCTAGTGTCAACCCCGCCTCGGGGAGCCCGCAAGGGCTGAGACGCGCAAGCGGACCCGTTGAACCTGACCCGGATCATGCCGGCGTAGGGAAGGCTGCGGGAGCGCGCTCCCACCGCCCCTCCTGCGCCGCGGCAATGGAGGAGAGCGATGCACAGCCGATCCGTCCTTGGCGCGGCCCTTGTCCTTCTGGCGACCGCCGCGGTCGCCGAGGAGCGGCCCGTCCTGACCGTCTATACCTATGACAGCTTCGTGTCCGACTGGGGCCCCGGCCCGGAGATCGAGCGCCGATTCGAGGCGCGCTGCGGCTGCGACCTGCGGCTGGTCGCTGCCGGCGACGGGGCCGAGATCCTGAGCCGCCTGCGGCTTGAGGGCGCGCGCAGCGACGCCGACATCGCGCTCGGACTCGATTCCAACCTGATCGCCGAGGCGCAGGCCACCGGGCTGTTCGCCCCCCACGGGATGAACCCGGCGCTGGACCTGCCGGTGGCGTGGCACGACCCGGTCTTCCTGCCCTATGACTGGGGCTATTTCGCCTTCGTCTACGACACCACCCGGCTGGCCGAGCCCCCGGCCAGCTTCGAGGAACTGGCCGACGCCCCCGCCGATCTGAAGATCGTGATCCAGGATCCGCGCAGCTCCACCCCCGGGCTGGGGCTGCTCATGTGGGTGCAGAAGCTGCATGGCGACCGGGCGCCCGAGCTGTGGCGACGGCTTGCGCCGCACATCCTGACCGTGACCCCGGGCTGGTCCGAGGCCTATGGCCTGTTCCTGGAGGGCGAGGCCGAGATGGTGCTGAGCTACACCACCTCGCCCAGCTATCACCGCATTGCCGAGAATGACGACACCAAGCGCGCCGCGATCTTCCGCGAGGGTCATCTGATGCAGGTCGAGGTGGCCGGCATGCTGGCCGGCACCGATCAGCCGGAACTGGCGAAGGCTTTCCTCGACTTCATGCTCGGCGAGGATTTCCAGTCGGTGATCCCGACCACGAACTGGATGTATCCCGCGCGGATGCCGGCCGCGGGTCTGCCCGAGGGCTTCGATGCGTCGCTTCCCGCCTCGGCGGCCCTGTTCATCGACCCCGCCGAGGCGCCCGCGCTGAAGGCCGCGGCGCTGCCGGCATGGCTGGAAGCGCTCGGGCGCTAGGCTGGGGGGCGCTCGGCCTCGTCGGGCTGGCGCTTGCGGCACCGGTGGCGGCGCTGTTCGCCGCCGCCGGGACGCAGGATCCCGGCCCGCAGGCGCTGTCGGTGCTGCGCTTCACCCTGGTGCAGGCGGCGCTGTCGGCCGCCATCTCGTGCCTTGCCGCCATGCCGCTGGCCCGGGCGCTGGCCCGCCGCCGCTTTCCCGGCCGCGGGGCGCTGATCGCCGTCACCGCCGCGCCCTTCGTGCTGCCCAGCCTGGTCGCCGTGCTGGGGATCGCCGCGGTCTGGGGCCGGGCGGGGCCGGTCAGCGACGCGCTGGCATGGGCGGGGCTGGCGCGGCTGGACATCTACGGCCTTGCTGGCGTGGTGACGGGGCATGTCTTCTTCAACCTGCCGCTGGTCGCGCGGATGCTGCTGCAGGGCTGGGCGGCGGTGCCGGCCGAGCATCACCGCCTGGCCGAGCATCTGGGGCTGACCGGCTGGGCGCGGTTCGGGCTGATCGAGGCTCCGGTGCTGCGCGAGGTTCTTCCCGGGGCCTTCCTTCTGGTGTTCCTGCTGGCGATGACCAGCTTTTCGGTGGCGCTGACGTTGGGGGGCGGGCCGGGGGCGGCGACGCTCGAGGTGGCGATCTATCAGGCGCTGCGTTTCGAATTCGCGCCGGGTCGGGCGGCGGTGCTGGCGCTGATCCAGCTCGTGCTGGCGCTGGGGCTGGGGCTGGGGCTGCTGGCGCTGGGGCGC
>RFGB01000219.1 GCA_003697125.1 Alphaproteobacteria bacterium | reverse complement strand
GGGGATGGCCGGGGCGGCGGGGGCGGGCGGCAGCAGCGCCTCCAGCGGATCGGCCGGGGCCCCGGCCCCGGTCACCACCACGCGCAGCTCGTAGCGGCCGATCGCGATCACGTCGCCGTCGCGCAGCGGCGCCGGGGTCTGGCCCACCGGTTCCGGCGCGCCGTTGAGGAAGGTTCCGTTGGTCGATATGTCGATCAGCAGGTATTCGCCGTCGCGCTCCTCGATCACGCAATGGCGCCCCGAGATGATCCGCTCCGGATCGGGCAGCACCAGATCATTGCCGGGCAGGCGGCCGATGGTGAGCGCCCCGCCGGTCATCTCGATCCGGTCGAGACCGCCGGGCACCGCGCCGGTTCCCTCGATGTGCACAGACAGCCCCAAGGTCCTGCCCTAGCCTCCCCCTGTCTGTTCCAGCATGCCGTTGCCGCCGCGGGCGATGTCGAGCGCCCGGTTCACCAGCAGCCGGCCGCGGGCGGCGAACCGGTCGGGCACCGCGGCCAGCAGCGATTTCAGCACCATGATCTCGACCAGCAGGCCGACCATCCCGGGCCGCAGATGCTCGGCCTCGGGGCCGGTCGGCTGGGCGAGGAAGGCCGCCCGGGCGCACAGATCGGTTTCCTCGTCGGGACGGGCCGCGGCGACGGCCTGCTGGGCGGCCTTGCGCGTCGCCTCGGCAGGCCGGAAGACCCAGTCCTCGGCCGCCTTCAGCGTCGGCCAGGCCCGCCCCGCGGGCTGGATGTCGCGGCCGGCAAGGCAGCTCCACCACACCGCCTCGCGCGCCGGCAGGGCGCGCGACAGAAGCCGGATCTGGCCCATGATCCCGCCGGTTCCCCGCCCGTCCAGCTCGGCCAGGACCCGCTCGGGCGGACCGTCCAGGGTCAGCCCCTCGGGATCCTCGATCTCGGCGCCCGCCTGCGCGAGGATCGCGGCGACCGGGGTGCGCGGCAGCTTGCGCAGTCCTGCGAAGCGGTCGTGATCGGTCATAGCCTTCCCCGCCTAGTTGATCATCGCCACGCTGGCCTTCAGCTGGGCGAGCCCGCTGGACTGAAGCTGCAGCAGCGAGCCGCCATCGACGGTGGCCATAATACCGCCCTTGAGCGTGGCTTGCATCCCGCCTTCGGCGGTCAGCTTCATGTTGCCCTTCAGCGACATGTCCATCCCGGCCTCGGCGGTGAGGGTCATGTCGGCCTTCTGTTCGATCTGCGGCGCCGAGAGGGTGATCTTGTCGGGGGTCATCTCGATGCGGGCCATGCCGCATTCCAGCACGATGGAGCTCAGCGCGGTGATCTTCAGGTCCGGACCGACCGAGATCGTGTAGTTGCCCGAGATCCTGTCGCTCTTGTCTCCGCCGACGGAAACCTCCTCGCTGCCGCCCACGGTCAGCTTGCGGTCTGACGCGATGTCGATGGTCTGCTTGCCGGACTTGACCGAGAAGCTGTGATCGCCCGATTCGATCTCGGTCGTCATGTTGTTCTTGATCTTCTCGGCATAGTTGCCGGGATCGGCCTTCTCGAACCCGACCGAGAGGGTCAGGTCGTTCTTGACCCTGGCCTGGTAGTCCTTCTCGGACTGGAAGCGGACCAGTTCCCTGCCCTTGGTGTCGTCGAACATCAGTTCGTGATAGCCGCCGCCGCCCTTGGTGGAATTGGTGCGGATGCCGCTGACATTCATCTGCCCCGGGGGCGGTTCGGCCGGCTTGCGCACACCGTTGTAGAGCATGCCGATGATCACCGGATGGTCGGGGTGGCCGTCGAGGAAGCCGACCAGCACCTCCTGCCCCACCCGGGGGATCGCCTGCCAGCCCCAGCCATTGCCCGACCAGGGCACCGCATGGCGGATGAAGCAGCTGGAATGCTCGTCGCTTGCGCCCTGGCGGTCCCAGTGGAACTGGACCTTCACCCGGCCGAACTCGTCGGTGAAGATCTCCTCGCCCGCCTTGCCGACCACGATGGCCGTCTGCACGCCGGGGATCTCGGGGCGGGGGGTGTGCAGGGGCGCGCGGAACGGCACGCTGGCGGGCTGGACGACGATCTCGTTGCGATAGGTTTCGGCCATGGGTCCCGGGCGGCCGCCGGGGCCGAACATGCGCGCGACCTCGTCCAGATCCAGCCCCTCCAGCTCCACCTGCAGAAGATGGCGCACCTCCACCACCAGATAGTCGCCATCGACCCCCTTGCGGGGATGGCCGGTCAGGGTGAAGCGGCCGCCGACGGCCATGGTGGGCACATTGCCCACCGCGCGGGCGCGCTGGTGGAATGCGGCCGCCGCCTCGTGGCGGATCCGCGCGCGGCGCCTGCCTTCGTCATCGGGCCGTTCCGGGTCGAAATCGCCCGGCCAGCGATACTGTTCGGCATCGTTGTGCGGGTGGCTGCCGCGCGGGTCCGCGACGACCGAGGTCACCACCTTCTGGCGGCGGAAGTCATAGGCGCGCAGGGTCACCCGGCCGGGGGTGACGGCCTCGGCGCTGGACCAGGCCCAGATGTGGTCGGTGGTGCGGCGGAAGCGCCGTTCGGGTTCGTGGAACTCGATGGTCTCCGCCTCGGGCAGCGGCTTGTGGGCCTGCAGGTCATCGGCCAGCACGATCTTCATGCGCCCCTGGACGATGCGCGGGAACCAGTAGATTCCCTCCTCCTCCATCAGGCGCGACAGGAAGTCGAAGTCGGTTTCGCGGTACTGCACGCAGTATTCGCGCCTGGGGTAGGTTTCGCGGGTGTCGATTTCCAGGTCGCCGGCGAAGCCGTGATCGCCCAGGACGGCCTTGATGATGTCGATCACGGTCTGGTCCTGGAAGATGCGGTTGTTGGTGGACAGGGTCAGGAACCAGAACCAGGGCTTCAGCGTGGCGCGGAACAGGGCCAGCGCGCCCATCATGTCCTGATAGGCGCAGTCGATGCACCAGCCCAGGAAGCAGCGGGTCTCGATCCTGCCCGGGGCCGCGTTCGATGCGTGGTCCATCTCGATCCGGGCCGGGCGGCCGACGATGCCGGCGATGTCGAGACTGGCGTCGGCGGCGAGGAAGTGCAGCTCGATGCCGCCCAGCTCGCTCAGCCCCTCGCGGATCTCGGCACTGACCAGGAAGGTCTTGTCGGGCCCCAGCTCGGTGATCAGCCGCTGCCGGCGGTTCTTCAGGATCAGGCTGGCATTGGGCGCGTTCGGCATGGGCTTCACCTGAACTGTTGGGCGGCGGGTCAGTCGATGACCCGGTCCACGATCTCTCCGTTCTCGCGCAGCCGGCGGACGATCGCGGGATGGACGGCCCACAGCCCGGCCACGCCCTGGGGCACATGGGCGGTCAGATGGGCCATGTCGCGGAAGGTCACGCAGACGATCGGCCGCGGATAGTCGCCCTCGCCGGTCAGCATGGCCTGAAGGTGGCTTTCGCCCATTGCCAGCCAGGTGGTCTCCTCCACCGTGACAAGTAGGATCGTCTCCTCGCCGCTGTCAGTGTCCTGCATCACAGATCCTCGCCCTGCGGTTCAGCCGTCGCGCCCCGCCCCCTGCCGTTCGATCAGCGCCCGGATCTCGGCGAGCCTTGCCTCCAGCGTCGCCATGCGCTGGTCCAGCATCCGTTCCAGCCGCACGATCTCCTTCTCCTCCTCGGCCTCGACGGCGGCCTGCATGGTGTTGACCAGAAGGCCGATGAACAGGTTCAGCACCGCGAAGGCGGTCATGGTGATGAAGGGCACGAAGAGAAGCCAGGCCTGGGGATAGACCTCCATCACCGGGCGCACGATCCCCATCGACCAGCTTTCCAGGGTCATGATCTGGAACAGGGTGTAGAGGGATTCGCCCAGCGTGCCGAACCATTGCGGGAAGGTCTGGCCGAACAGCACCGTCGCCATCACCGCGAAGACGTAGTAGACGATGCCCAGGAGGACGATCACCGCGCCCATACCGGGCAGGGCGTCCAGAAGCGCCACGATCACCTTGCGCATCGCCGGAATGCCGGACAGGAGCCGCATCGCCCGGATCACCCTGAGCGCGCGCATCACCGACAGATGCCCCGAGCTGGGGACCAGCGAGATCGCGACCACGGCGAAGTCGAAGATGTTCCAGGCGGAACGGAAGAACCGCCAGCCGAAGGCATAGAGCTTCAGCGCCATCTCGATCACGAAGATCGCCAGCGTCGCGGCGTCGATCGCCCGCATCAGCCAGCCCCAGCGGGCCTGCAGGCTCTGCGATGTCTCCAGCCCCAGCGCCACCGCGTTGACCAGGATCACCGCCATGATCGCGTTGCGCACGGCCGGGCGTTCCAGCCATTCCCTGAGCCGCGCCCTGAGATCGTCCCCGGTTCCTGCCTGATTGGCCATCATGCCCGATATTCCCTGCGCTATCCCCCGCCTTGCGGCGATGCCGTCTCGTGCTGGCATGGCGCCTGGACGGGGTCAACCGGCGGGGCGGTGCGCGGTGCGGCCGGTCGCGCGCGGTCATGCCACCCGCTTTGCCAGCGCCTTGGCGCGGGCCTCGAGCCCGTTCTTCGCCGCGGCCAGCCTGTCGAGCCCCGGCTTGATGCGCCGGTCGGCGAAACCCACCAGCTTGCCGGGCATGCGCTTGACGATGGCCTGGCGCGCCTTTTCGGCCAGCGAGGCGTCCTTCTCCCCCTTCAGCTTCTCGAAACGATGGGTAATGTCGGCGAAGCTCTTCGTCGCATCGGCGACCCGCTCCTGTCCGTCGGTGATCGCCTCGATCAGCTTCGCGGTCTCCGCCTCGACCTTCTTGACCTCGGCGCGCAGCTTGGGATCCTCGGCGACCGCGGGGGTGCCGGCAAGCTCCCCGGCCTTGTCGAGCAGGCTGGCCAGCCTGGCCGCGGCCTTGTGGTTCGACGTCTCGATCTTCGCGAACTTGCCGCGCACCCGCCACAGGTCCTTCTCGATCTCGGCGATCGATGGCGCCAGGTTCAGGCCGGGGACCTGGCTTGCCGCCATGCGGCCGGCGTTCCGGGCCATGCTTGCGGCGGCGGCCTTCTTGCCCTTGCCCTTCCCCGCCTGTTCGGTCCGGATCACCTTGGCCAGGGCGTCGAGTTTCTTCTCGATCGCGGCGATGTCCTTCTCGACATCGCGCCACAGGGTGTAGCCTTCCCAGGCGACCTTGCGCAGCTCGTTCGCCAGGCCGACGATCGTGCCGACGCCAAGCGTGACCGACCCCATCGCCGCGGCGGTAATGGCCTTCTTGCCGGCCGACTTCAGCGCCGCCTTGCCGGCGCGGGCGACCGCCTCGACCTTGAAGCTCTTGAGGTCGTCGCGCGTGCGCGCCACCGCGTCGATGGCCTTGCGGGCGGCGGCGCAGGCATCCTTCTCCATCTCCTTCAGGCGCTGGGCATAGAAATCCTGGAAGTCCCCGGTCACGTCGGCATGTTCGGCCGCGCTGCGGGTGGTGGCGAGAAGCTTCTCGTAGCGCTTCAGCGTCCGGGCGATGTCGTCCACCGTTTCCCGGATGACCTTCACCGCGGCCTGTTGGGCCTTCTGCATCATCAGCGGGTCGTCGGCCAGCGCGTCCAGCACGGCCGCGTCGCCGGTGATCTCGACCGTCACCACATTGGGCTTCGGCGCCAGCGCCCCGGGCTTGGCGCGGGCGGCGATGTTGCGGGCGATGTCGCCCTCGAACAGGACAAAGCTTCTGGCCATGGCGCGCGCCCCCCGCTCACTCAGTCGAATTCATAGGTGAATTCCCCGTCCCGGGCCCCGACATGGACCCGGGCGACCCGCCCGCCCTCCATCATCCGGCGCAGGAACTCGGCGCTGATCGTGGGCAGCATGGTGTTGGTCAGGATGGCGTCGATCATCCGCCCGCCCGATTCCACCTCCTGGCAGCGGTCGACCACGGTCTGCACCACGGCATCGTCATAGGTCATCGGCACGCCGTGGCTGGCGCGGACCCGGTTGACGATGCGCGAGAGCTGCAGGCGCACGATCTCGGCCAGCATGTCGGGGCTGAGCGGGTAATAGGGGATGGTCACCAGCCGCCCGAGCAGTGCGGGCGGGAACACCTTCAGCAGCGGCTCGCGCAGCGCCTTGGCGATGCCTTCGGGGTCGGGCATCAGGTCGGGATCGGCGCACATGTCCATGATCAGTTCCGAGCCGACATTCGAGGTGAGCAGGATCAGCGTGTTGCGGAAGTCGATCATCCGCCCCTCGCCATCCTCCATCTGTCCCTTGTCGAAGACCTGGAAGAAGATCTCGTGCACATCCGGGTGGGCCTTCTCGACCTCGTCCAGCAGCACCACCGAATAGGGCCTGCGGCGCACCGCCTCGGTCAGGATGCCGCCCTCGCCATAGCCGACATAGCCCGGCGGGGCGCCCTTCAGGGTGCTGACGGTGTGCGCCTCCTGGAACTCGGACATGTTGATGGTGATCAGGTTGTGTTCGCCGCCATAGAGGATCTCGGCCAGCGCCAGCGCGGTCTCGGTCTTGCCGACCCCCGAGGTTCCGGCGAGCAGGAAGACGCCCACGGGCTTGGAGGGGTTGTCGAGCCCCGCGCGGCTGGTCTGGATGCGGCGGGCGATCATCTCCATCGCGTGATCCTGGCCGATCACGCGCCGGGCCAGCAGCCTGGGCAGGTTGAGGATGGTCTCGATCTCGTTGCGGACCATGCGCCCGACCGGGATGCCGGTCCAGTCTCCCACCACCGAGGCGACGGCCTGGGCGTCGACGATGGGCAGGATCAGGGGGTTCTCGCCCTGGATGCGCTGCAGGTCGGCCTGGCGTTCCCGCAGCCGGGCGCGCAGCCGGGCGCGGTCGGCGTCGGTCGACCGCGCCGCGTCTTCCTGCGCCGCGTCCCCCCGCGCCGCGTCTTCCTGCGCCGCGTCTTCCTGCGCCGCGTCCTCCTGCGCCGCGGCGGGCCGGGCATCGGGGTCGGCACCGGCCCCGCGCAGCTCGGCGCGCAGGGCCAGGATCTCGTCGACCACCGCCTTCTCCTCCTCCCAGCGCCGGGTCAGATCGGCCAGCCGCGCGCGCTCGGCGGCCAGCTCCGCCTCCACCCGGGCGCGGCGCTCCTCCACCTCCAGCCCCGCCGCCTCGTCGCGGCCGATGATCTCGCGCTCGGTCTCCAGCGCGGCGATGCGCCTTTCGCTGTCATCGATCTGCGGGGGCTTGGTGTGCTGGCTGATGGCGACGCGGGCGCAGGCGGTGTCGATCAGGCTGACCGCCTTGTCGGGCAGCTGCCGGGCGGGGATGTAGCGGTGCGAGAGCTTCACCGCCGCTTCCAGCGCCTCGTCGAGGATCTGCACCTTGTGGTGCTTCTCCAGCATCCCGGCGATGCCGCGCATCATCATGTGGGCGCGTGCCTCGTCGGGTTCGTGCACCTGGACCACCTGGAAGCGGCGGGTCAGGGCGGGATCCTTCTCGATATGCTTCTTGTATTCGGCCCAGGTCGTGGCGGCGATGGTGCGCAGCGTGCCGCGGGCCAGCGCGGGTTTCAGCAGGTTGGCGGCATCGCCCGTTCCCGCCGCGCCCCCGGCGCCGACCAGGGTGTGCGCCTCGTCGATGAACATGATGATGGGGGTGGGCGAGGCCTGCACCTCCTCGATCACCGCCTTCAGGCGGTTCTCGAACTCGCCCTTCATCGAGGCGCCGGCCTGCAGGGCGGCGACGTCCAGTTCCAGAAGCCGGGCCTGGCGCAGGGCGGGCGGCACGTCGCCATCGGCAATGCGCAGGGCGAAGCCCTCGACCACCGCGGTCTTGCCCACGCCCGCCTCGCCGGTCAGGATCGGGTTGTTCTGGCGCCGGCGCATCAGGATGTCGACGATCTGGCGGATCTCCTCGTCGCGGCCGACGATGCGATCGATGCGGCCCTGGCGGGCGGCCTCGGTCAGGTCGCGGGTGAACTGGCGCAGCGCCTCCTCGCGCCCCATCTGCGCCGGCGCCATCGCGCCCGAGGCCACCCCCGGCGCGACGCCGCCGCCGGCCGGCGCGGCCTCGGCCTCCTCGGGCGATCCGGCGGTGATCGCGGCGAACTCCTCGGCAAGATCATCGGCCCGGATGCGCCGGAACTGGTCGGACATGGCGAACAGCGCGTTGCGCAGGTTGGCCGAACGCAGGATCGCCAGGATCAGATGGCCGGTGCGGATGCGCCCGGCATCGAACATCAGCGAGGCGTAGAGCCAGCCCTGCTGGATCGCGTGCTCGATGTCTTCCGAGAAGTCCGACAGCGCCGACGCCCCGCGCGGCAGCCGGTCCAGGGCGGCGGTCATGTCGGCGGCCAGGCGCGCGGGGTCGATCTCGAACCGGCGCAGGATGCGGTGCAGGTCGCTGTCCTCGGCCTGCAGGATCAGGTTGATCCAGTGCACCAGCTCGACGAAGCGGTTGCCGCGCAGCTTGGCAAAGGTCGTCGCCCCCTCGATCGCCTTGTAGGCGAGGGGGTCGAGCTTGCCGAAGAGTGCCACGCGCTTGATCTCGCCCATCGCTCGTCATCCTCCGTCATCGGCGGGGGCGCCATGCCCCGCGCGCAAGGGGTTCAGCCGCAGGTCGTCCGCCGCGCGCCCGCTGGCGGCGCGGCCGAGCCAGCTGGTCCAGCCCAGCCGCGCCCCGCCGCCCAGCCTGAGGGCGGGCGCCTCGCCCGGGGCCAGCACCAGGTTCAGCTCCCATTCCAGCGCATCGCCCAGATAGTTGCGCACCACCGCCACCAGCCGCGGCAGCGCATCGCCGCCGGGCAGGAAGCGCCGATAGACGGCGATCGGCATCGGCCCGAGCCTGAGGCGGAACCGCGCCTCGCGCGTCCAGACCCGCGCGCCCAGCGTCGTGCCCCGCCCCAGCGGCTGCGCCGCACCCAGCCGCCAAAGGTCGCCCCGCTCCAGCCGCAGCCATGTGCCCACGAAGCTTTCCACCGCCGCGGGCACCGCGAACAGCGCGCCCACCATGGCCAGGAGCCCCTCCTCGTGGCGCGGCCCCGGCCCGAGGCGCCCGGCGAAATGCAGCTTGGCCGCATCGGGCATCGCGTCACGCCCGGCCAGCGCCGCGCCCCGCATCCCGATCAGCGCCGCGACATGGGGGGCGAAGTCGTCCTGGTCGCGATCCGGTCCGGTGACCGGTTCGGCCGAGGCCCAGGCCCGGTAGAGCAGGGCGGTCATGCGGTGGTGGAACAGGTCGGCGAAGGCGGCAAGCGTCGGGTCGCCGTGATTGCGCTCGCGGTCGCGCGCCAGTTCGGTGATGTGCAGCGGCAGCGGCCCCATCGGGCCGAACAGGCCGAAGAACAGGTTCCGAAGCCGCCCCGGCCCCGCCGTGTCGGGCGGGCGGAATTCGGTGATCGTGACCGGCGGGAAGGCCAGCTCCACGCTCTGACCCAGCCGCACCGGATCCTGGGCCGGCCGCTGGCTGCGCCCCAGCCGCGGGGCGTCGCGGCAGGCCGCCTCGATGATGCGCAGCGCCTGGAACAGGTGGAAGGTCCCGGGCTGCGCGGCGAGCCTTTCGAGGAGCGTCATATCAGCTGACGCCGGCCGCTGGTCGGAGGCCATCGCGCGATCTCGCCCCTTTCCTCGGAATGGATGACGGTTTCGGTGAAGCTGTTCAGCGCGACCTGCCGGGCGAGGAATTCGCGCAGCACCGCGCCGAGGAGATAGACGCTCGATCCCTCGAAGAAGCTCTCGTCGAAGCCCAGGCTGATTTCCAGCCCGCGCACGGGGGTGGACAGCACCCGGTCGGGAATGCGGCGCACCACCGGGCGCGAGGCGACCGAGACCAGCCCCTCGATCTGGCGCGACAGCGCCTGATCGCCGGGGGGGGCATAAAGGCCGAGGATCTCGCGCAGCGCCGCGGCGGGATCGCCGCCCCCGGTCTCGGCGATCGACAGGTAGTTGAGCGCCAGATGGCTGACCAGCCGCCAGCCGGTGTCGCCGGTGACCGCCAGGCTGGGCCGCGGGCGGGTCGGCCCGGCGATGGCGCGCACCTCGGCCACCGGGCCGCCCTCGGGCAGTTCGAAATCGGTGCTGCCCTGGCCGATCGGCAGCAGCAGCGGCAGGTCGCGATTGGTGACCAGGGCGCTGACCGACAGCTGGTCCATGCTGCCGCGATAGGGCGCCTCGGCCCGGTCGACCAGGCTGATGAACAGGTCCGAGCCGAGATAGTTGGTGCGCATCCCCTTCAGCCGCTGGCGTTCGGAACGCTGGCGCATGCGGCGGCGGATGGTGTAGTAGGCCTCGTGCCGTTCGCCCGCGGCGGTGAAGTCGGTGGGGCTGTAGAAGGGGCGGAAGACCGTGTCCTCGCCCTGGCTGCCCGAGATTCCGATCACCCGGGTCAGGGAGTGGATCTCGAAATCCATCAGCGCGGTGCGGTCGGCGACGACCTCGTATTCGGTGCGCCGCCCGTCGATCGGGACCCGGTCGCAGCGCTTGGCGAACAGGTTGATCGCCGGGGTGGCGAACAGTTCGAAGCCTTCCGGCGCGAGGGTGCCGCGCGGTTCCGGCAGGGGTTCGGCGAGCAGGATGTAGAGATCGACCTCCGTCCCCTCGGCCCGGGCCAGCAGCGGGCGCAGCCCCGAGAGCTGCACGAAGAAGAACCGCTGCGGGATGGCGAAGTATTCCTGGATCAGCCGGTAGCCGTCAAAGCTCTGCGCCGGGCGGGGCAGCAGCGCCTCCTCGGGCGCAAAGCCCTGGGGCGCGATGGCCCGGCCTTCGGCATGGGCCACCCAGTCGCGCCGGCGGTCGGTGGATTTCGCCGCCAGGCCCAGGCCGCGATTGAGGATCGCCTCGTGCAGAAGCCAGGGCTCCCGCCCCGGGCCGCACAGATGCAGCGACAGCGTGTCCAGCGGCAGCGCCGCGATCGGCTTGGCGTCGGTGCGCCGCAGCCGCAGGCGCATGGCGGCGCGGGCGCCGTCACGGGCCTCGATCCCGCGCCCGACCAGCTCGCCGCGGCTGTCGACATGTTCGGTCTGGCTGATCTCCAGCGGCCACAGCGTCACCTCATGCGCGGTGCGGTAATCGACCGGGGTCTGCTCGCCCTCGCGCAGCGGGCTGCGCAGGATGGTGCCGCGGGGCAGGGGAAAGCCCGAGTCCATCCCCCCCTGGGCGGGGTCGGGGCGCAGGCGGGCGATCATCATCGAGGGGATCGGGGCGAGGTAGTGGGGGTAGACGATCTCCAGCAGGTGCTGGGTGAAGCTGGGATATTGCAGGTCGAGTTCCAGCTGCACGCGGGCGGCGAGGAAAGCGAAGCCTTCCAGCAGCCTTTCGACATAGGGGTCGAGCACCTCCATCCCCTCGATCCCCAGCCGGGCGGCGATCTTGGGATAGGCCTCGGCGAATTCGCGCCCCATCTCGCGGATGAAGGCCAGCTCCTGCTCGTAATAGCGCAGAAGGCGCGTATCCATCCCTCAGTCCTCGCGCACCGTCAGCTCGCCCGAATCGACGTCGAGCTCGGTGCGCATGTAGATCTCCAGCGGCAGCGGCTGGCCCCACACCTCGGCCCTGAGATCGAAGGCCAGCACCGCCCTGGGCTGGTCTCCCGGCCTGATGGCGGTGACGCTCAGCGTGTGGGGCAGGATGCGCGGCTCGAAGGTCTCGATCGCCTCGCGGATCAGACGCTCCAGCTCCCGCGCCGTCACCTCGGCCGCGCGCTTGCCGGAAATCTCGGCGATGCCGTAATTGAGCGTCGAGCGCGCGACATGGGGCAGCTCCTCCAGCGGCCAGAGATCCTCCTTGTTGGTGGTGTTCAGCAGCCAGGCGAGGTCCCGGCGCAGGATCTCGCGCAGGCGCCGCATGTCGATTACCCGGCGGTCGCGGCCCTCGCCGCGCTCCTGGGGGGCCTCGTCGATCAGGCGGTCCAGCAGCGACGGCTGCAGCCGGTCGGGCTCGCGCGGGTCAGCCATCGGGGGCCTCCGGGCGCAGCAGCACCCGCCGCAGGTCCTGCAGGGCGAATTCGGCCTGGTCGGTGGCGATCAGGCGCTGGCCGGTTCCGACATAGCAGCCGGCGCCGGCGTCGTGCCATTCCGTGGCCCGGGCCAGGCGCAGCGCCGGATCCTTCGCCTGCCAGCTGCCGGGATAGCGGGTGGGCACGAAGCCCATCACCTCGCCGCCATTGGCCCAGCGGATCTCTACCGGGGTCCAGACCTGATCGCGCAGGTCGTGCGGCGCGTCGAAGGACAGCGCGGCGATGGTCTGGAACGGGGCCCAGTAATACTTGCCGTCGACGATCACCTCCAGCACCGGGCCGAGGCGCATGTCGGCATCCGCGATCCAGGCGAATTCGGTGCCGTCGGCATTGCCCGGGGTGGGCGGGGCCAGTTCGAAGGCCTCCGCCCGCAGCTCGGCGGCGCGGGCGGGCTGGCCCGCGGCCAGCGGCTTCAGCGCCTCGATCAGCAGCGCCAGCCAGCGCGGGGGCTGGCCGAAGACCAGCGGCGCCTTCTCGCCGGCGAAGACCTTCTCGCGGTAGATCTCGCAGATGATCGCCTCGCGATAGGCGCGCGCCATGGGTTCGGCGGCGGGGTCGAGCTCGGCCGCCACGCGGGCCTGACGCACCGCGCGTTCCCATTCGCCCAGCACGCACAGCAGCTGGAAGAGGAAGACGCGCAGCTTCGCGTCCTGCGGGCGGCCGCGGATCTGCGCCTGCAGCGCCGCGAGCGCCCCGTCCGGATCGCCTGCGCGCAGCAGGTCCTCGGGCTCGGTCCGGTCCACCTGTGTCTCCCCCCTGACTGCCGGGGCCGGCCGGACCGGCCCCGGTGATCCGTCTCGGGCCACGACCGCGCCGCGGGCGGGGCCGTGGCGGTCAGGCGACCTGATCGGTGGCCTTGTTCAGCACGCGGCTCCACATCGCCTTGCCGGCGGTCTGCAGGCTGCCGTCGGCCTTCTGCATCTTGTATTCGATCTTGATCGCGCCGTACTGGAAGACGACCGTCTCCTTGGGCACGTCATCGCCGCTCTGTCCCGACCAGGTGATGTCCTGCACCATCAGCATGGTGAAGGTGAAGGTCATGAACACGTCGCCCGAGGCATCCGTCGATGCGCCCGAGCGGCGCAGCTCGATCTTCGCCTCGGGGAAATGCTTTCCGGTGACCAGCGACGTGAACAGGTCGCACGAGGCGCTGTCGGTCTGCTTCTCGACCTCGAATTCCTTGAAGGTTGCCTTGCCGGCGCCACCGCCGCCGGTCATCGAGCCGAAATTGATGTTGTTCTCGGCCCCGAACGAGAAGGAATCGATCTCGATGCAGTCCTTGTAGGACTGCGATTCGCCCTTGACGCCCTTGATCCACAGGGTCGCGTCGAATGCCATCTGTCTTGCTCCTGAATGGGGCCCCCGTCGGGGGGCCGGTTTCTCTCACCGGGCACGATCGGTCGGGTCAGCCCTTCTCCGAGGGCAGTTTCGAGACGAGACGAAGCGAAACGGTCAGCCCCTCAAGCTGGTAATGGGGCCTGAGGAAGAACTTCGATGTATAGTAGCCCGGGTTGCTCTCGACTTCCTCGATGACGACTTCGGCGGCGGCAAGGGGCATGCGCGCCTTCACATCTTCCGAGGAAACCTCCGGGTTGAAGTCGATATACTGCTCGATCCAGTTCTGCAGCCATTTCTGCATGGCATCGCGCGACTTGAACGAGCCGATCTTGTCGCGGACGATGCATTTCAGGTAATGGGCGAAGCGGCAGGTGGCGAACAGATAGGGAAGCCTGGCCCCCAGATTGGCATTGGCGGTGGCGTCCGGGTCGTCATATTCCGCGGGCTTGTGCAGCGACTGGGCACCGATGAAGGCCGCGACATCGGAATTCTTGCGGTGGATCAGCGGCATCAGCCCGGCCTTGGCCAGCTCGGCCTCGCGCCGGTCGGAGATCGCGATCTCGGTGGGGCATTTCATGTCCACCCCGCCGTCATCGGTGGGGAAGGTGTGGGTGGGCAGATTGGCCACCGCACCGCCCGATTCCACGCCGCGGATGCGCGAGCACCAGCCATAGAGCTTGAAGGAGCGGGTGATGTTCGTGGCCATTCCATAGGCCGAGTTCACCCAGCAGTACTTGCTGCTGTCCGCCCCGGCGGTGTCCTCCTCGAAGGCGAATTCCTCCACCGGGTTGGATCGCGCCCCATAGGGAAGCCTTCCCAGGAAGCGCGGCATGGCAAGCCCGATATACTGGCTGTCCTCGCTCTCGCGCAGCGACCGCCAGGCGGCATATTCCGGCGTCTGGAAGATCTTCGTCAGGTCGCGCGGGTTGGCCAGTTCCTGCCAGCTGTCCATCTGCATCAGCGCCGGATCCGCCCCGGCCAGGAAAGGCGCATGGGCGGCGGCGGCAATCTTCGCCATCTCGCCCAGAAGCTCCACATCCGGCGGGGAATGATCGAAATAGTAGTCGCCGACGAGGCAGCCATAGGGTTCACCACCGAACTGACCGTATTCCTCCTCGTAGATCTTCTTGAAGATCGGAGACTGGTCCCAGGCGGTGCCCTTGAATTTCTTCAGGGTCCGGTGAAGCTCCTTCTTCGAAATGTTCATCACGCGGATCTTGAGCATCTCGTCCGTTTCGGTATTGCTTACGAGATGGTGCAGGCCGCGCCAGGCGCTTTCCAGTTGCTGGAATTCCGGGTGATGCAGGATCAGGTTGATCTGCTCGGTCAGCTTGGCATCGATGGCCGAGATCAGCGCCTCGATCGATTTCAGCGCATCGTCCGAGATCAGCGCGGTGTTCTCCAGCGCCTGTTCGGCAAGCGTGCGCACCGCCTGTTCCACCGCGCTGCGCGCGGTTTCGGATTTCGGGCGGAACTCCTTCTGCAGAAGGGCGGCGAAATCGCCCTCGGCCAGTTCGGTGGCGCCCTGTGCGCCCTGGGCCTCACGCTCGGCTTCGGCCATGGCTCATTCCTCCCCCTCGGGCTTGGGCTGTGCTGCCAGCGACTTCAGGAGCTCGGGATCGCGGATCACCCGGGCGATCAGCTCCTCGGCGCCGGTCTTGCCATCCATGTAGGTCATCAGGTTCGACAGCTGTTGGCGCGCCTCCAGCAGCTTGCGCAGGGGTTCGACCTTGCGGGCGATGGCGGCCGGCGAGAAGTCGTCCATGCTCTCGAAGGTGATGTCCACGGCCAGATTGCCCTCGCCCGTCAGGGTGTTGGGAACCGAGAAGGCGACGCGCGGCTTCATCGACTTCAGCCGGTCGTCGAAATTGTCGATGTCGATTTCCAGGAACTTGCGGTCGGCGACCGGGGGAAGCGGGTTCTCGGGCTTTCCCGACAGGTCGGCCATCACGCCCATCACGAAAGGCAGCTGGACCTTCTTCTCGGCGCCGTAGACCTCGACGTCATACTCGATCTGGACCCGTGGCGCACGGTTGCGCGCGATGAACTTCTGACTGTCGGCCATCGTGATGCGTCCTCTTCCTCTCGTCCTCGGTTCCGGTGGCGGTGGGCCCGCCGTCACTCCTCCACGATGCCGGCGATCCGGGCCATCTGGTCATAGCCGTCGCTGGCCATGTCGCGCACGATGGTGGCGAAGTCGGCATTGACCAGCCGCCGGGCGCGCCTGAGCAGAAGCGGCACCGGGCTCGAAGGCTCGGCCTGGGTGTAATAGTCGCAGATGCGATCCAGCATGCGGATCACATCCTCGCGGCTGCGGATGTCGCCCGGGGCGGCTGCGGCGGCTGCGGCGGCGGGGGCCGGCGCGGGCCCCGCCGCGGCCGCGTCGCCGCCGGGGGCGGCGGCCGGCCCGTCCGCCGCGGGGCGGGCCTCGCCCGGGGACAGGCGGGCATGGGCCGCGACCAGCTGGGCGAGCTTGCGCAGCGCGTGATCCAGCGGGGCGAGGTCGGGGCCCAGCATGCCGACCCGGTCCGAGAAGATGCGGTCGATGGCCGCGACATGGTCGATCGCCTGGTCCAGCGCCGCGATCAGCGCCGCGCGCCGGTCGGCGTCGGTGTCCTCGAAGGCCGCCTCGATCCGGGCCAGATCGGGCGGGTCGCTGTCCGCGGGCGCCGACATCTCGCCGGCGGCGATCATCAGATCGCGCCCGCTGAACCGGCCCAGCGCGCGGCTGTCGGTCAGCGGTGCGGCGCGCAGGGCGCGCAGCATGGTCTCTGGCGCGGCGAAGGCGGCCATGGCGTTGACCCGCATGGTGGGGTCGTCGTCATCCTCGGGATCGAGGCGGGGGTGCAGGCCGTCCCACCAGATGTCGAGCCATTCGCGCACCGCTCCCAGCACGGTGGCGAAGGCGGGCAGCCCCTCGGTGCGCAGCATCGCCTCGGCAAGGATCGCCGCGATGCGCAGATCCTTGCTGCGGTCGAGCAGTGCCAGCGCGTCGCGGGCCACCTTCGGCCAGTCGGGTTCGCGGGCGGGGATGATCGCGCCGCCGACCTGCTGTTCGGGGCGGGTCTCGGCGGCGTCGAGCAGCGCGATGAAATCGGGATCGTATTCGAGATCGTCGCCGCAGGGTGACGCATCGTCGACCGGTGCCGTCAGCCTGGCAGGGTCGATGAGCATCAGACCAATCCTCCGTTCCGCGAGGCCGAGCCCGGGCGGTTTCTGCCACGCGACTCTAGCCTGTTCCCGGTTCCGCGCAAGAGTTGTAGGGAAATCGCCCCATCCTGTCTGTGATTGCGGTCACGACGCATGTCGCGCCGCCGGCGCGGAGGCGCCATCAGGCCCGCGGGGGAATTGACAAAACGTAAACGCCCCGGCCGCGGCGGGGCGGCCGGGGCGCTGGGTCGGGCTGCGGCCAGGGTCAGCTGGCGACCTGGATCTCGACCCGCCGGTTGACCGCGGCACGGGGATTGGCCGGATCCTTCAGCCGCGCCTCGCCCAGACCATGGGCGCGCAGCCGCTCCGGCGCGATGCCGCAGCTCTTCACCAGATAGCGCACGACCTCCTGCGCCCGGGCCCGCGACAGCCGCAGGTTGTAGTCCTCGCTGCCCGCGGCATCGGTATGGCCGATGATCTCGTAGGTGCCGGTATCGCGCGAGAGCGCGGTGCAGAGCTGGTCGAGCTGCTCCCGCGCCTCGGGGCGCAGCACGGCGCTGTCGAACTCAAAATAGACCACGAGGTCGATGGCGATTCGCTCCTCGACCACCGGCAGGGTCTCGGTGGCGGCGGCGGGCAGCAGGGCCGGCGCGGCGGATCCTGGCGGCGCGGCCGTGGCCGCCGGCGCCACCGGGGCGGGCGCGGCCTCCTCGCCCGGGGCGGCGGGTGCCGCGGGGGCGGTCGAGACCACCGCGGCGGCCTCGGCCTCGGATGGCGCGGGGTTGGAGCTGTCGACGAATTTCAGCGTCCGGGTGCGTTCGGTGCGGTCCTGGCGCGCCAGCGCCTCGCGCTGTTCCTGGATGCGGCGCAGGATCTCCTCGGCGGTCATGGTCTGCGCGGGGGCGATCTGCGGCAGCGCCACCGCGGCGATGGCGGCGAGAAGGCCGGCTCGGATTCGGAACGGCATGGTTCACCTCCGGCAAGGCCGCGCCGGATCGGCGCGGGATGTCATGGTTCGATCCGGGCGCAGTATAGGCGATTGCCCCGCCCGGGGACAGCGCCGCCCCGGCCCGCTCTGCGCCGGGCTGTGACCGGGGCCACAGCGCGGCGGCGGAAGCGGCGCTTCAGGGGGCGGTGACCAGGAAGCGCCAGCCGATCGCCGCACCCGCGCCGCGCAGCGCGGCGGGGAAGGCCTCGAGGAACGCATCGACCGATTCGGCGCGCGGGCGCAGCAGCGGGAACAGCGGACGTTCGGACAGGACCGCCACCACGAGCCCGGTCCCGAAGGGTTCGGCGACGCGGAAGCCCAGCTGCTCCAGCGAGGCTTCGCTCTCGGGCCAGGTCAGGCGCACGCGGCGCGTGTCCCCCTCGACCGTGCCGATCTGCGACAGCACGTTGAGCTGGCGCGCGTTGTGCGGGACCAGGTGGAACACCTTGCCTTCGAAATCGGCATAGAAGGCGTGCAGATAGCCGCTGCGGTCGGCGGGGACGACAAGGTCGATCACCGGGTTCTGGCCGGCGTGGAACACGTCGCCGGCCACCGGCGATCCCCGGTCGCCATCGAGGAACCGGAAGCTCAGCGCGGGATCGGGCGATGCGGGCAGCAGGCCGAGCAGGCGGCAGACCGGCAGGCTCAGCAGCTCGAGTTCCAGCCGGAGCGCGCGCTCGCCCACCAGCGGGCGCACCGCCTCGGCGATCAGCGACTTCTCGTTCTCCCGCGCGATCCGCCCGGATATGGTCACCGCCGCCCCGTCGGGGATGGTCCGGCCGTCGCCGCCGCTGACCGTCAACGGCCCGCAGGTGGCGAACACGTTCACCTCGCGCGCGAGATCGTCGACCAGAAGCGGCGGGCGGGGCACCTCGATCGCGCCCTTCAGGGTCATTCCGGCCGCCTGCGCCGCGGCCTGCGCCGCGGCCATGACGCTGTCGCGGGTGGCCTCGTCGGGGGCCTCGCCGGCCAGCTCGACATCGGTTCCATTGACCACGACCCACCAGACCGGCAGCACGCTGGCCGCCCGCGCGATGGCCAGGACCGCCGACTGCCAGCCCGGGCCGGGCATGCCTGTGGCGGCGGTGATCGCGCCTTCGGGGATGACGCCGCCATTGAGCGCCGAGAGCGCCGACATCACCGTGGCCGCATCCTCGGGACTGGGCGCGTGGCCGGTGACCCGCATCCGCCCGGGCCCGGCCATTAGGATCTCCATCCGGTAGGGGTCGGCATGGGGATAGTCCGGCCCGAAGAGCAGCGGCCGCCCCGGGCCGAGGCCGAGATACCACCCCGCCCCGCCCAGGATCGCGACCACCACCGCCGCGGCCAGCAGCGCGATGCCGGCGCGGCGGCGCCGCCGGGGTTCCCGCGCGGGCGCGGGCGCGGGGCCGGTCGCGGGACCGGGCGCGGCGGTCCGCCGC
>RFGB01000218.1 GCA_003697125.1 Alphaproteobacteria bacterium | reverse complement strand
CGGCCGCGCGCAACTGCCGGCGTGGGGGGGATCGACGCGGGGTCATGGGGCGGGCTCCGCTCCGCCGGCCGGGATGCGGGGCGCGCCGAAGCGGCGCGCCAGCGCGATCAGCTGCAGCGCCGCGGCGGCCGCGTCGCCGCCCTTGTCCTGGTCGCGGGCGCGCCGCATGGCCTGATCGGGGTTGTCGACGGTCAGGATGCCGTTGCCGATCGCCAGCCCGCGCAGCGTCAGTTCCATCAGCCCGCGGGCGCTTTCGCCCGCGACGATGTCGTAATGCGATGTCTCGCCGCGGATCACGCAGCCCAGCGCGACGAAGCCTTCGTAGTGGCGCGCCGCCAGCGCGATCGCGCCGGGGATCTCCAGCGCGCCGGGGACGTCGATGCGGTCGACCCGCGCGCCGGTGCGCGCCAGCATGGCGCGCGCGCCCGCATCCAGTGCGGCGGCGATTTCGGCATAATAGGGTGCCACGACCAGCAGGACCTGCGGCGGCGGGTCGAGGACAAGCCCGGTGCGGATGCGGTCGCCCTGTCCGGCCATCACGAATCCTCCGCTGACGGAATCGGCCGCGTGCCCACCACGCTGAGCCCGTAGCCTTCCAGCCCGACGATGCGCCGTGCCGGCGAGTTGGTGAGCAGGATCATCTCGCGAATGCCCAGCGCGCCGAGGATCTGCGCCCCGACCCCGTACTGGCGCAGGGTGCGCGGCGCGCCGGGCTGGGGGTCGAGCAGCGCGGACAATGCCCGTTCGGAATTGTCGCGCAGCACCACCACGGCGCCGCGCCCTTCGGCGGCGATGGCGCGCATGGCGCCGGCCAGCTGGTGGGAGCGGGTGGGCGAGAGGGCTAGCGCATCCTCGAGGATGTTGGCCACATGCATGCGCACCAGCACGGGACCCGGCGCCGCCAGATCGCCGCGGGTCAGCGCCAGATGCTCGCCCCCGCCCACCTCGTCGGCGAAGACGCGCAGCAGGAAATCGCCGCCATGGGCCGAATGCACCGGGCGCTGGGCCAACTCGCGCACCAGATTGTCGTGGCGCAGGCGATAGGCGATCAGGTCGCTGATCGTGCCGATCTTCAGGCCGTGGCGCTGGGCGAAGGCCACCAGGTCGGGCAGCCGCGCCATAGTGCCGTCGTCCTTCATGATCTCGCAGATCACGCCCGAGGGGTTCAGCCCGGCCAGCCGGGCGATGTCGACGGCGGCCTCGGTATGGCCGGCCCGCACCAGCACCCCGCCCTTGCGCGCGCGCAGCGGGAAGACATGGCCCGGCGTGGACATGTCGGCCGGGGTGGTGTCGGGCGCGATGGCCACGGCGATGGTGCGGGCGCGGTCATGGGCCGAGATGCCGGTGGTGACGCCCTCGCGCGCCTCGATCGAGATGGTGAAGGCGGTCTCGTGGCGCGACTGGTTCGACGGCGACATCAGCGGCAGGCCCAGCCGGTCCACCCGCTCGGGCGTCAGCGCAAGGCAGATCAGCCCGCGCCCGTGCATGGCCATGAAGTTGATCGCCTGCGGGGTGGCCATCTGCGCGGGGATGACCAGATCGCCCTCGTTCTCGCGATCCTCATGGTCGATCAGGATGAACATGCGCCCGTTGCGCGCATCCTCGATGATCTCCTCGATGGGAGAGATCGCATCCTGGAATTCCTCGCTCATCGCCCCGGTCCCTCCGGCTCTCGCCGGCCGAGATAGCCCGCCCCGCGGCGGATTGCCAGAGCCGGCGCGCCGTCAGTCGCCGCCCTGCGCGCGCGCCCAGGATGCCGTCTCGGCCAGCCGCGCGACATAGCGCGCCAGCAGGTCCACCTCGATGTTCACCCGCGCGCCGGCCGCGATATCGCCCCAGGTGGTGACCGCCCGGGTATGGGGGATCACGTTGACCCCGAACTCGGTGCCGTCGACCTCGTTCACCGTCAGGCTGGTGCCGTTCAGGGCCACCGAGCCCTTCTCGGCGATGAAGCGGGCCAGCGCCCGCGGCGCGCGGATGCGCACGCGCAGGCTTTCGCCCTCGGGCGTGACCGAGACCACCTCGGCCACCCCGTCGACATGGCCCGACACGATATGCCCGCCCAGCTCGTCGCCCACCCGCAGCGGGCGTTCCAGATTGATCCGCCGCCCCGGGCGCCATTCGCCCAGCGTGGTGCGCGCCAGCGTCTCGGCCGAGGCATCGGCGGCAAACCAGCCGCCCCCGCCGTCGCCTTCGCGCTCGACCACCGTCAGGCATACCCCGTCGCAGGCGATCGAGGCGCCGATGTCGATCCGCCGCACGTCAATGCCGGAGGTGATGACAAAGCGCGTGTCGCCGCGCGGTTCGACCGCGGCGACTGTGCCGATATCGGTCACGATTCCGGTGAACATCGCGCATTCTCCCATCGCCGCGCCGCGCGCCCGCCAGCGTTAGCAGCCGATGGCGCCGGGGCGCAAGCGGGGCTGTTCGCCGGCGCCCGGCGGTTGTAGGCTGCGCCGGCGACTCCACCGACCGGGCCGATCCCGCCGATGCCGATGACCGAAGCCGCCGACAGGTCCTTCCTGTTTCTTCAGGGCCCGCACGGGCCGTTCCTGGCCGAGCTGGGCGCGACGCTGGCGGCGATGGGGGCGGGGGTGCTGCGCATCGGCTTCAATGCCGGTGACGCCGCGGAATGGCCCGACCGGGGCCGCTATCTGCCCTTCCGCGCGCCGGCGGCGGCCTGGCCGGACTTCCTGCGCGGGGTGCTGCGCGGGCGGGGTGTCACCGATCTGGTGATGTATGGCGATGCAAGGCCGCTGCATGTGGCCGCCGCCGCGATCGCCGCCGCGGAGGGGGTGCGGGTGCACTGGCTCGAGGAAGGCTATCTGCGCCCGCACTGGATCACGCATGAGATCGGCGGGGTGAACGGCGCCTCGCGGCTGATCGACACGCCGATCGCGCGGATCCGCGCCGCGGCGCGGCGGATCGACCTGCCGCTTGTCCCCGCGCCCGACCGCTGGGGCGCGGCGCGCGCCCATGCCTGGCACGGGGCGATCCACCACGCCCGGCTTCTGGCCGGCTGGCGCGGCTATCCGCACTGGCAAAGCCACCGGACCCCCGGCCCCGCGCGCGAGGCATGGCTGAACGCGCGGCGGCTGCTGACCGGCCCCGCGCGCGCCCTTCGCGCGCGGGGCCAGGGCAGGGTGCTGCGCGGCGCGGGGCGGCCCTATGACGTCGTGCTGCTGCAGCTGTCCCATGACAGCGCCTTCATCCGCCACGGTCCCTTTCCGACGATGGAGGATTTCATCGCCCACTGCATCACCGCCTTCGCCGCGGGGGCGCCGGGGCAGGTCGCGCTGGTCTTCCGCACCCATCCCTTCGAGGACATG
>RFGB01000217.1 GCA_003697125.1 Alphaproteobacteria bacterium | reverse complement strand
CGGCGCTGTCGCTGGGGGCGCTCAGGGCGGCGGGGGTGGAGCCGCTGGCGCTGCTGTCGCTGATGGCGCGGCTCGGCAGTCCGGCGCCGGTCGAGCCCTTCCTGTCCCATGAAGAGATCGTGCGGGATTTCGATCTGGGCCGCTTCGGCGACGCGCCGGTGGTGCTTGAGCCCGACGCGCCGGCGCGGCTGAGCGCGCGCCTGCTGCGCGCCCTGCCCCATGGCGCGGTGGCGGCGCGTCTGGCGGCGCTGGGCATCCCGGCCGAGGTGGCGCCGGCGCTGTGGGCCGCGGTGCGCGGCAACATCGCCCGCCTCGAGGAGGCGGCGGACTGGTGGGCGATCTGCCGCGACGGGCCGGGGCCGGTCGATCACGGCGCGGATACGGCCTTCGTCACGCAGGCGCTGGCGCTGCTGCCCGATCCGCCCTGGCACGGGGGAAGCTGGGCGGAGTGGACCGCGGCGGTCGGCGCGGCGACCGGGCGCCGGGGCGCGGCACTCTACCGCCCGCTGCGCCGGGCGCTGACCGGACGCGACAGCGGCCCCGAGATGGCCGCGCTGATGCCGCTGATGCGGGTGCGCCCGGCACCGCCGGCCTAGAGGAGCATGTCGTCGCCGGTCAGCTGCGCCTTGGCGAAGCCTTCCAGCAGGACCGTGCCGCCCCCCACCGATGTGAGGTCGAGCAGAAGCCCCCCGGTGACATCCGAAGCCAGCGCCCGCACATCGCCCACCCGCGCGAAGCCGAAGGCGGTCAGGTCCAGGTCGTCCAGACCGTCGGTGAAGTCGGTGATGCGGTCATCCCCGCCATTGCGGGTGAAGACGAAGGCGTCAGCCGCGCCGCCGCCGGTCAGCACGTCATCGCCGCGCCCCCCGACCAGCCGGTCGACATTGCCCCCGCCATCCAGGATGTCGGCCCCGTCACCGCCGTGCAGCGTATCGCGGCCGGAATCGCCCATGATGACGTCGTCGCCCGTGCCGCCCTGCAGCAGGTCATTGTGTCCGCCGCCGGTGATGGTGTCGTCGCCCGCGCCGCCCAGCAGGGTGTTGCGGCCCGCCGACGCCACGATCACGTCGTCGCCGTCCCCGCCCGCCACGCGGTCGTCGCCCGCCCCGGCATCCAGCAGATCGTCCCCGCCCCGGCCGGCGATGCTGTCCTGCCCGTCCCCGCCGAGGAGCTGGTCGACCGAGTCGGCCCCGAACAGGCGGTCGTCGCCCGCTCCGCCCGACACCAGCAGCGCGACGCCGCCCGGATCGCCGCGGTAGAGATCGTTGCCGTCGCCCAGATCGACCCTGCCGTCGATCAGGCCCCCGTTCACCACCACGTCATCCCGGCCACGCAGCACGACATCGCCGGTGATGCTGCCGAAATTGCGGATGAGGTCGGAATTCAGATTGTCGCCCGAGACGCCGGTGCCGCCGGCGGTGATGATCCCGTGGTTGATCAGGCTTGCGGTCTGGCCGTACGTCCCGGCGGTGTTGGCGAGGCGGACCGCCAGACCGAAGGCCGAGGAGATCGTGCCGGTGTTCTCGACCTGGCCCCCGGAGGTGTCGACATAGAGCGCCAGACCGTAAGCGCCGATGATGCTGCCGCCATTGAACAGGTGAAACGACCCGCCGCCGCTGTGGGTCAGGCCCGTGTTGCCGCTGACCTGCCCGAGATTGCTGATCGCGACCTGGTCGCCGCGGCTCACCAGGCCGTTGAGCCGTCCCGCCACGCTGCCATCGGGGCCGATGGCCACCCGGCTGAAGGTCACGAGGTCGTCTCCGCCCCCCAGGGTCAGGCCGGCGGTCTCCCCGTAGAGGTCGCCCTGGATGTCGATGGCATGGCCCGAGAACTGCGCCACGACCGCGAAATCATCCTCCGAGGCGCGGGTGACGCCACCGGCGATGTAGAGGTCCTCGCCAGTCGCCAGGTTGATGTTTGTGCCTGCGGTGACGCTGCTAGTCGTGATGATGGTGGTCATGCGGCCCTCCTGCGGTCCCGTGTGTCGCACCACCAGTATAGCCCCCGCGGGTGAGGGGTCAGCCCGGGATCGGGCGGGGGCGTGACCGCGGTCACGGGCAGGGCCTGATTGTCAGCCCGGGCGGCAGGCGGGTGGCGGCATCCCCGCAGGCCAGATCGAGCTGGCGCTGGGTCAGCCCCCGGGCGCCGGTCAGGTCCGCCCCCGGCAGCCGCGTGCGGCGCAGCCGCGCGCCGGCCAGGCGCGCGCCGGTCAGGTCCGCCCCCGTCAGGTCGGCGCTCGTCAGCCGCGCATCCTCCAGATCCGCCCCGGCAAGGCGCGCGCCGCGCAGATTGGCGCGGTCCAGATCCGCCTCGCCCAGCCGCGCCCGCGAAAGGTCCGCCCCGGCGAGCTCGGCCCGCTCCAAATCCGCGCCGCGCAGATCCGCCCGGACCATGACCGCGCCGGTCAGGATGGCGCGGCGCAGGAGCGCATCGCGCAGATCGGCCCGGGTGAAGTCGGCCGCGGGCGCGGCCAGCTTCTCCAGATCCACGCCCTGCATCCGCGCCGCGGCGAAGCGGGCACCATGGGCGCGCGCCTTCTCCAGATCGGCGCCCTGCATCATCGCTTCCGAGAAGTCGGCCCCGTCCAGCTCCGCCCCCTCGATCTCGACCCGGCGCAGATCCGCGCGCGGGAACAGCGCGCCGGGAAGCCGCACCTCCTTCAGGTCGGCATCCGACAGATCCGCATCCGAGAAATCCGCCCCCTGCAGGGCAAGCCCCCTGAGCCCCGCCTGTTCGAGGGCGCATCCCGGGCAGCCCCCCTGTGCCTGGATCCGCGCGAGATCCGCCGCCCGCGCCGGGGCGGCGAGGCACAGCATGGCGAGGATGACGCGCAGCATGGGCCGAGCCTATCGCCCCACCGGGCCGCTGCCAAGCGCCCGGAAAGGGGGCGGATTTCGCTTTCACTCGGCCGGGCAATCGATATACTGCCGCCATGTCCGGGGTCCGCCCTATCTTTGCGCTGCTCCTTACCCGCCCCTGAGCGTGCCGGGTGAGACGGCGCGCGCGCTCAGGGGACAGACGTCGCGCCGCAGGACAGCCCGACATCCAGGAATTCCGACATGACCGACAACATCGCACGCGAAATTGCACGCGACCCCAATCGCGTCCTGATCTTCGACACCACGCTGCGCGACGGCGAACAGTCGCCCGGGGCCTCGATGACGCTGGAGGAGAAGCTGGCCATCGCCGAGCTTCTGGACGAGATGGGCGTCGACATCATCGAGGCCGGCTTTCCCATCGCCTCGGAAGGCGATTTCGAGGCGGTCAGCGAGATCGCCCGGCGCGCCCGGAATGCGGTGATCTGCGGGCTGGCGCGCGCCAATTTCCGCGACATCGACCGCTGCTGGGAAGCGGTGCGCCACGCACGGCGGCCGCGCATCCACACCTTCATCGGCACCTCGCCCCTGCACCGGGCCATCCCGAATCTCGACAAGGACCAGATGGCCGAGCTGATCCACGACACGGTGACCCATGCGCGCAACCTGTGCGACGATGTGCAGTGGTCGCCGATGGATGCCACCCGGACCGAGCATGACTATCTGTGCCGGGTGGTGGAGATCGCGATCAAGGCCGGCGCCAGCACCATCAACATCCCCGACACGGTGGGCTATACCGCGCCCAGGGAGAATGCCGCGCTGATCCGGATGCTGCTGGAACGGGTTCCCGGCGCCGACCGGGTGGTGTTCGCCACCCACTGCCACAACGATCTGGGCATGGCCACGGCCAATGCGCTGGCCGCCGTCGAGGCGGGGGCGCGGCAGATCGAATGCACCATCAACGGGCTGGGCGAACGGGCGGGGAACACCGCGCTGGAGGAGGTGGTCATGGCGCTGAAGGTGCGCCACGACATCATGCCCTATACCACCGGCATCGACACAACCCGCCTGATCCAGGCCAGCCGCATGGTCGCCTCGGCCTCGGGCTTCCCGGTGCAGTTCAACAAGGCGGTGGTGGGCAAGAACGCCTTCGCCCATGAATCGGGCATCCATCAGGACGGGGTGCTGAAGAACGCCCAGACCTTCGAGATCATGCGCCCCGAGGATGTCGGGCTGTCGGCCTCCTCGCTGCCGCTGGGCAAGCATTCGGGGCGCCATGCGCTGCGGACCAAGCTGCGCGAGCTGGGCTACGAGGTCTCGGACAACCAGCTGATGGATGTCTTCGTGCGGTTCAAGGCGCTGGCCGACCGCAAGAAGGAGGTCTATGACGAGGATCTGGTGGCGCTGATGGAGGCCGAGGCCTCGACCGCGGCCAATGAGCGCATCCGGCTGAAGCATCTGCGGGTGGTCTGCGGCACCGAATCCCCCCAGACCGCCGATCTGACGCTGGAGATCGACGGGCGCGAGGAGAGCACCCGGGCCACCGGCGACGGGCCGGTCGATGCCGCCTTCAACGCGGTCAAGGCGCTGGTGCCCCACCCGCAGGCGCGGCTGGAACTGTTCCAGGTGCATGCGGTCACCGAGGGCACCGACGCCCAGGCCACCGTCACCGTGCGGCTGGCCGAGGACGGCCACATCGCCACCGGCCAGTCGGCCGACACCGATACCGTCGTGGCCTCGACCCGCGCCTACATCAACGCCCTGTCCAAGCTGATGGTCCGGCGCACCAAGACCGCGCCCGGCGCTCTCAGCGCCTGAACCGCGGGGGCGCCGCAGCCCGCGCCCCGACCCGGCGCCATCGCCCCCCCGCGGCGGCCCGCACGGGCCGCCGCGGCGCGTTTTCGCCCCCGGTCCGCACGCATCGGCTTGGACAGATCGAACCTGATCCGCCCGAAACGGGCCCGAAATTGCCGCCCGGCCGGGCTTCCCCTTGCATCCTTCAGCGGTTATCTAGGGCGCCAGCATCGCAAGGGCACGGAATCCGCCGGGCGGGGCGGATCGAAAGGCAAGAACCCATGTTCGGACTGTCGGGACTGTTCTCCTCGGACATGGCCATCGACCTCGGAACGGCCAACACCCTGATCTATGTCAAGGGGCGGGGCATCGTGCTGAACGAGCCCTCGGTCGTCGCCTATCACGTCCGCAACGGACGCAAGGAGGTTCTCGCCGTCGGCGAGGATGCCAAGCAGATGCTGGGCCGCACCCCCGGCTCGATCGAGGCGATCCGGCCGATGCGCGACGGGGTGATCGCCGATTTCGACGTCGCCGAGGCGATGATCAAGCATTTCATCCGCAAGGTGCGCCGCGGCGGCAACTTCACCAAGCCCAAGGTCATCGTCTGCGTGCCCCATGGCGCGACCCCGGTCGAGAAGCGCGCGATCCGCCAGTCGGTGCTGTCGGCCGGCGCGCGCAAGGCGGGGCTGATCCCCGAGCCGATCGCCGCCGCGATCGGGGCGGGCATGCCGATCACCGATCCCACCGGCAGCATGGTCGTGGACATCGGCGGCGGCACCTCCGAGGTGGCCGTGCTCAGCCTCGGCGACATCGTCTATGCCCGCTCGGTGCGCGTGGGCGGCGACCGGATGGACGAGGCGATCATCAGCTATCTGCGCCGCCAGCACAATCTGCTGATCGGGGAATCGACCGCCGAGCGGATCAAGTGCTCGATCGGCACGGCACGGATGCCCGAGGACGGGCGCGGGCTGACGATGGAGATCCGCGGCCGCGACCTGCTGAACGGCGTGCCGAAGGAGACCGAGATCACCCAGGTCCAGGTGGCCGAGGCGCTGTCGGAGACGGTGCAGCAGATCTGCGAGGCGGTGATGACCGCGCTGGAGGCCACGCCCCCCGACCTCGCCGCCGACATCGTCGACCGCGGCGTCATGCTGACCGGGGGCGGCGCGCTTCTGGGCGATCTGGACATGGCGCTGCGCGAACAGACCGGACTGGCCATCACCATCGCCGACGAGCCGCTCAACTGTGTGGCGCTGGGCACCGGAAAGGCGCTGGAATTCGAAAGGCAGCTGGTGCACGCTATCGATTACGGCGCGTAGAACCACGGCCGGTCCAGAACCGCGGTCAGGGGGGTTTCGACGTGGCGCTGCCGAGGGATCCCGTCCCGTCCTTGGGCCGAACGCTGCGGCAGGTGCTGATCGGCGCCGCGGTCTTCCTGTGCCTGGCGCTGTTCGTGCTGTGGCGCATCGACGGGCCAAGGGCGGAACGGCTGCGCATGATGCTGGCCGATGCGATCGCCCCCAGCCTGGAATGGACGGCGGTGCCGCTGGCCGGGCTGATGCGGATGATCGAGGATTTCCAGAGCTATACCCGCGTCTATGCCCAGAACGAGGAGCTGCGGCGCGAGCTGCAGCGCATGCAGGGCTGGCGCGAGGCTGCGCTGCAGCTGGAGCAGGAGAACGCCCGGCTGCGCGCGCTCAACCGGGTGCATGTCTCGCCCCGCCTGTCCTTCGCCACCGCCGAGGTGCTGGCCGATTCCGGCGGCCCGTTCCGCCAGTCGGCGCTGATCAACATCGGCGCGCGCGACGGGGTGATCGACGGATCGGCGGTGATGGACGGGCTGGGCCTGGTGGGCCGGGTGTCCGGCGTGGGCCAGACCACCGCCCGCGTGATCCTGCTGACCGACCCCAACAGCCGGGTGCCGGCGGTCATCCGCCCCTCGGGCCGGCGCGCGATCGTCACCGGCGACAACACCGACCTGCCGCGCATCGAGTTCCTGGAAAGCCTCGAGGGGGTGAACCCCGGGGACCGCATCGTCACCTCGGGCGATGGCGGCGTGTTCCCGCCCGAACTGCTGATCGGCGAGGTCGCCGCGCGCGCGGGCGGGCCGCTGCGGGTGCGGCTCGCCGCCGATTACCGCCGGCTGGAATTCGTGCGCGTGCTGCGCCCCCAGCCGCTGTCGCCGATCGAGGGGCCGGGGGGCCTGATCCCGCCGCCCGCGGCGCCGG
>RFGB01000028.1 GCA_003697125.1 Alphaproteobacteria bacterium | reverse complement strand
TCCAGCCGGTCGGCGCCGTCGCCGCCGCCCAGCACGTCGCGGTCCGCGCCGCCATACAGGGTGTCGTCGCCATCCTCGCCCATGACGCGGTCGCGCCCGGCGCCGCCCATGATCACGTCATCGCCCTGGGCGCCGAACAGCCGGTCATTGTTGGTTCCGCCGTCGAGCGTGTTGGCGAGCTTGTTGCCGGTGATCCGGTCGCGCCCCGCGCCGCCGACGGCATTCTCGATCCAGGCGCTCTGCGACCGGGTGCCGGGCACCGCCCGGGCGATCGCGATGTTGTCGGACTGCGCGCCGATGCGCGAGAACATGCCCGGGCGCAAGTCGATCACCACGCTGCCCGACTGGTTGGCGGCGCTGAACGTGTCGTTGCCCCCCGCGTCCCAGATCGTCGCCACCAGCCGGCCGCCATCGGCGATCGCGAAGGCGGGATCGCTGCCCGGGCCGAAATAGACGTCATCCCCGGTCCGCGTGTCCATGTTGGCGCCATAGGCGATCTGCAGCGCCTGGATGTCGAGCAGCATCGGCGTCACCGGCTCGGCCCCCTGCAGGCCGGGCACGGGATTGTCCGACAGCACCGTCCACAGCCGGTTGTCCAGTTCCGCCGGAAGCGGCGCGGCGGGGTCGGGCGCGCTCAGCCCCACCGCGCGGGCCAGCGCGGCGATGAGCGCCGCATGCCCGGCCCCCCCGGGCGACAGGTCGCCCATCGCGGCGGCGTCGCGGTTGATCCAGACATCGCCCGCCGCGCCATCGCTGCCGGGCCCGTTCGCCAGCACATTCCCCGCCGAACCGCCGAAGGACAGCGCACCGATCACGATCTCGCCCAGCAGCGCGGGCTCGGCCCCGGCGGCGGGCGTCTCGGCCGACAGGGCGGGCGCCAGCGTCATGACCCCGTCGCGGCTCCTGAACTGCCAGATGCCGATCTCGCCGGTATTGCCGGGATCGGTGTCAAGCTGGCGCATGCGCGCCTGCACCCCCGATGCGGGCAGGGTGATGTGGGTGGCGAAATCCCCCGCGGCCACGCCCGCCACCGCCACCCGTCCGCCCAGACCGTTCACCCCGCCGCTCTGGTCTCCGGTGGTCCATTCGATCGACCCGTAGCGATAGAGCAGGTTGAAGTCGCCGCCGCCGCGATCGAGGATCTGGATCTGGAAGCTGTTCTGCAGCGTTCCGTTGCGGTCATGGAAGTTGACCGAATCCCAGGTGACGGTGACGGTGCGCGTCGCCCGGTCCAGATCGACATGGATCTCGCCGCTCTCGCGCCCGGCCCTGGCCCCGGCGCGGGTGTCGACATCGGCCCAGAAGGCGGCGAACATCGGCGCGGCGGTCTGGTCGAGCGGCCGCGGCGTATAGGCGAGCACGCCATTGCCGAAGGACACCGAGCCGTTGGTGTTCACGAACATCTCGGTATAGGTGGTGCCGAAGACGTTGAGCCCCTGCGGGATCGCGGCGGTGATGTCGATGGGGAAGTAGCCGTCATCGGATCTGGGCAGGGTGATCTCTCCGAAGTCGCGGGCGCCGCCCAGCCCGCTCACCAGGCTCGAGGGCGGGTTCGCCGGCGGCGCGGGTTCGGCCACCTCCACGAAGCCGAGCCGGGCAATCTCGCCCAGCCGCTGGATCCCCTGCAACGCCCGGTCGCGGGCGGTGGCATCCAGCCCGGCCGGGGTATCGGCGGCAAAACTGACGCCGCCCACGCTGTAGCCCGATCCGCTGGCGTAATGTTCGGGCAGGCGGGTGACGAAGGTCACCCCGATGCTGCCGCCGCCCGAATGCCACAGAGCTGCACCGGCGGGCAGGATTGCGCGCCAGGCCAGATCATCCCCCTGCACCGACATGCCGTTCCCCGTTCGACAGCCTTGGCCCCGCCGACGCGCGCCGGACCGGGCCGGATGCACAATGCGATCGCCGGGGACTGTCGGGCGGCATGGTAAATGGTGCGAAAACCCGCCCGGCCCGGGCGGCGGCGGAATGCCGACAATTGTTCCTGTCGCCCGGGAGGGGCTGAGCCATGCGCCAAAGCCATGCATCTGGTGCATGGCGGAATGACCGATTATTGCGGTGCAAAAATCCTGTTGCGGCGCCACATTGACGGCAACCCGACGCGGTCATCCCCGCGCCGACAGCCAGGAGTTCCGATCATGATGCAGCTTCCCGAATTCCCGACGCGGGACGAGGTCGCCGAGATCGAGCGCCGCGCCCGGGAGATGCGTGCCAGGGTCATCAGCGACGCCCTGCGCGGCGCCATGCGCGCAGTGGTGGCCTGGGTGGCCGGCCTCGGCGCCCGACTGCGCGGGACCCGCACCGCCTGAGACAGGATTTCACGGTTCCTCCCTGAACTGGGGCCGCCTCGGCGGCCCTTCTTTTTTTCCTCCGCCCGGTTTAGGCAGGGCGCCATGTCGATGGATCGCCCCACCGTCCGCCTGCGTCCCGGAAAGGGTGCCCGCCTGCGCGCCGGCGCGCCCTGGGTCTTCGCCGACGAGGTGGTGATGGACCGCCGCACCCGGAAGATCCCGCCCGGAACGCTGGTGCGCCTGACCGACGAGGAACGCCAGCCGCTGGGACTGGCCGCCTTCAATGCCGAATCGCGCATCGCGCTGCGCCTCATCGACCCCGATTCCGAGGCGGTGATCGACCGCGCCTGGTTCGCCCGCCGGCTGGACCGTGCGCTGGCGCTGCGCCGCACCCTGTTCGACGCCCCGCCCTTCCGGCTGGTCCATGCCGAGGCGGACGGCCTGCCGGGGGTGATCGTCGATCATTTCGGCCCCGCCGCGGTGGTGCAGCCGAATGCCGCCTGGGCCGACCGCCTCGCCACGGAACTGGCCGAAGCGGTCGCGGCGGTCACCGGCGCGGCCAGCGTGGTGATCGGCGGACAGGGCCGGTCGCGGGGGCTGGAGGGGCTGCCCCCCCGGCTCGAGGTGATCGGCGCGCCGCTTCCGGGACCGCTGCCGGTGCGGATGAACGGGGCGACCTATCTGGCCGACCTGACCGGCGGGCAGAAGACCGGCCTGTTCCTCGACCAGCGCCCCAACCATGCCTTCGCCGCCCGGCTGGGGCGGGGGCGGCGGATGCTGGACCTGTTCAGCCATGTCGGGGGATTTGCCCTGGCCGCGCTGGTGGCGGGGGCCGAATCGGCGCTGGCCGTGGACGGATCGGAACCCGCGCTGGCGCTGGCGCGCGAGGGCGCGCGGCTGTCGGGGGTGGCCGACCGGCTCGAGACCCGCCGCGCCGATGCCTTCGACGCGCTGCGCGCCCTGGCTGCCGAGGGGGCCGGCTTCGGCCTGGTCGTCGCCGATCCGCCCGCCTTCGCGCCGTCGCGCGATGCGCTCCAGGCCGGCCTGCGCGCCTATCGCAAGCTGGCGCGCCTTGCCGCGCCGCTGGTCGCGCCCGACGGATTCCTGGTGCTGTGCTCGTGCAGCCATGCGGTCGATCCCGCGGCGTTCCGCGCCGCCAGCCTGCGCGGCATCGCCGAAGCCGGCCGCACCGCCCAGATCCTGCACTGCGGCGAGGCGGGCCCGGACCATCCCGTCCATCCCGCGCTGGCCGAGACCTCCTATCTGAAGGCGCTGTTCCTGAGGCTGGCATGATCGCCGTGCTGGATGCCTGCGTCCTGGTGCCGCTGGTGACGCGGCGGCTCCTGCTCGCCGCGGCGCGGCTCGGCCATCTGCAGCCGGTCTGGTCGGCGCGGATCCTGGGCGAGTGGGAGCGGGCCGCGGGCCGGCACGGCGCGGCGGATGCGGCGCTGGCCCGGCTGGAGGCCGAGGCGCTGGCCCGCGACTTTCCCCGCGCGATGATCGCCCCGCAGGCACTGCCCGGGCTGATGCTGCCCGATCCCGCCGACGGCCATGTGGTCGAGACCTGCGTCGCGGCGGGGGCGGCGTTCCTGGTCACCCGCAACCGCCGGGACTTTCCCCGCGCGACGCTGGCGCGATACGGCATCTCGCGGCTCGACCCCGACCAGCTGCTCGCCCGTCTCGCCGCGGCCGACGCCCGGCTGGCGCTTGAGGCGCGCGCGCTGGCGCTGGGCCTGTCCCCCGGGACGGCGCCGGCGGGGTTCCTGAAACGGGCGGGCCTGCCGCATCTGGCCCGCCGCATCGGCTGAGGGGAGGGCGATGTCGGTTCCCGGAGAGATCGTTCTGCATGTCGGCCCGGCCCGGGCGGCGTGGTGGCAGCGGCGCCTGTCCGAGCTTCTGCCCGGAACGCCGGTGCGGCTGTGGGACGCGGTGCCCGACCCCGCCGCGGTCACCGCCGCGGTGGTCTGGAAGCATCCCCCGGGCGGGCTCCGGCGCTTTCCGGCGCTCAGGGTCATCGTCTCGATCGGGGCGGGGGTCGACCATGTGCTGGCCGATCCCGACCTGCCGCCCGGGGTGCCCCTGCTGCGGATCACCGGCGAGGATCTGACCCAGCGCATGACCGAATACGTCGTCTGGCAGGTGCTGGCGCTGCACCGCCGCGGCTGGGAGCTGGCCGCGGCGCGGGCGGCGCGGGAATGGCGCCAGATCGTGACCCCGGTGGCCGGCCGGCGCGGCGTCGGCATCATGGGGCTGGGCCGGCTGGGCGGCGCGGCGGCGCGGGCGCTGGCGGGCCTGGGCTTCCGGGTGCATGGCTGGGCGCGCACGCCCCGCGACATCCCCGGCGTGACCTGCCATGCCGGGGCGGGGGAACTCGATGCCTTCCTCGCCGCCGCCGAGATCCTCGTCTGCCTGCTGCCGCTGACCCCGGCCACCGAGGGCATCCTGAACCTGGACCTGTTCGCCCGCCTGCCGCGGGGGGCGGCGCTGGTCAATGCCGCGCGTGGCGGGCATCTGGTCGAGGAGGACCTGATCCCCGCCCTCGATCAGGGGCTGCTGTGCCGCGCGGTGCTGGACGTGGCGCGCATCGAGCCCCTGCCCACCGACCATCCCTTCTGGGCCGATCCGCGCATCGACATCACGCCGCATGTCGCCTCGCTGATCGACCCCGACACCGGCGCGCGCCTGATCGCGGAAAACCTGCGCCGGTTCTTCGCGGGCGAGAAGCTGAGCGACCTGATCGATCCCGCCCGGGGCTACTGACCCCCGGGCCCGGGCGCGGCGGATCAGGCCCGGGGCGGGACCGCCGCCGGGGGCGGTTCGGGCAGTTCCATCAGCCCCGCCGCGGCCGCGCCGCCCATCGGCTGCGAGGGATCGTTGATCCCGATGCACAGCCCGGACCCGGGGTCGCGCGCCACCCCCGACGGGCAGGCGTAGAGCTTGGGGAACACCAGCCGCTGGGCCAGCTCGACCGGGCCGCGCGCGGCAAGCGCGGCCAGAACCTCGGGCCCAAGCCGCGGATCGGCCCGGACCGAGCCGCGATTCGAGGCATCGATGCGCGGATGGTTCATCGCCGCTTCCAGGTCGAGCCCCGCCTCCAGCATCAGCGCCGCCACCTGCGCCACCGCGGGCATGATGTGGTTGGCCCCCGACGCGCCCAGCGCGAACAGCGCCGCGCCCTCGCGCGTCGCGATCATCGGACACATGTTCGAGGCGTTGATGCGCTTGCCCCCGGCGATGCTGGTGGGACGCCCCGGGCGCGGGTCGAAATAGGCCACCGCATTGTTCATCAGCAGCCCGGTCGAGGGTGACAGCCAGGCCGCCCCGAAGCGGTTGAGCAGCGTGTAGGTCAGCGCGACCATGTTGCCCTCGGCATCCACCGCCGAGAGCGACGAGGTGCACCCCGCCGCGGGGGCGCGGCCGAAGCGGGCATCATGGGCCGCGAAGGCGGCATCCAGCGCATCGGCCCACAGAACCCAGCGCGCGGGCCCGGTGACGCCCGGCCGCGCGGCGATGTATCCCAGGAAGTCGAGCAGCCGCGGGCCACCGCTGGCCGGCCCCGCGGTGTGGATCGCCACCCCCCGATGGCTGCCGCCGGGCGCCGGGCCCTCCAGCACGCGATAGGCGGCAAGATCCTCGAGCGTGATCGCGCTTCCCGCCGCCGCGAGATCGGCCACCAGCCGCGCGCCGACCTCGCCGCCATGCAGCGCCTCCGGCCCCTCCTCGGCAAGCCGGCGCAGCGTGGCGGGCAGTGCGCCGAGGGGCAGCGCGGTCTCGGGCTGGGGCGGATGGCCGCCGGGCAGCCACACCGCCCGCGCACCCGGATCGCGCGCCAGATCCGCCGCGCACAGCGCCACCTGCAGGGTGGTGAACCAGTCGACCGGATGGCCCCGGTCGGCCAGCCGGATCGCCGGGCCCAGCACCGTGTCCCAGCCCAGCCGCCCGTGCCGGGCCAGCACCGTCGCCAGTCCCCGCGCCGCCCCCGGCACCGTGACCGCCCGCGCGCCGACCACATTGGCCCGCCCCTCGACCACCGGAAAGCCCATGATCGTCTCGCCCCCGGCAGGGTCGGGGGGATAATCCTCGGGGCTGGCCGCCGCCGCCAGCACGCCCTGGAAGTCGAAGGCATGCGCCTCGCCCCGGTCCGCGCGCCAGACCACGGCAAGCCCCGATCCGCCAAGCCCGCACATCCAGGGTTCCACCACCCCCAGCGCCAGCGCCGCGGCCACCGCGGCATCGACGGCATTGCCGCCGATGGCCAGCATCTCGGCCCCCGCCCGCGCGGCCAGCACATGCTGGGCCGCGACCACGCCGGCCTCCGAGGCCACGGCGCGCTTGGTCACCGTCCACTGTTCCAGATCATGGTTCATCGGCGCACCTCCCGCCGGCGCAGCATAGGCGGCGCGCCGGGGCGCGAAAAGCCGCTTGCCGGCCAGCCGCGGCCGCGACATCGTGGCGGCGATGAGCATGGCCGATTTCTCGCCGCCGCCCGCGCGCCCGCTGCCCGAACGGGTCGATGTCGCCATTGTCGGCGGCGGCATCGTCGGCGTCACCGCGGCGCTGGCGCTGGCCGGCTGGGGGCATTCCGTGGCGCTGTTCGAGAAGGGGCGCATCGGCTGCGAGCAGTCCTCGCGCAACTGGGGCTGGATCCGCGCCCAGGGCCGCGACCTGCGCGAGATGCCGCTGATGCTGGAGGCCCAGGCGATGTGGCCGCGGCTGGCGGCGGAGAGCGGAGAGGATTTCGGCCTGACCCGGGGCGGGGCGACCTATCTGGCGCTGACCGAGGCGGAGATGGCCGGGCATGTCGCCTGGTTCGAGGCCGCACGGCCCTTCCAGATGGCGACACGGCTTCTGTCCGCGCGCGAGGCCGACGCCCTGGCCGGCCAGGACGCGCCGCGCTTCCGGGGCGGAATCCATACCGAGACGGACATGCATGCCGAACCCGGACCGGCGATCGCGGCGCTGGCGCGGCTGGCCGCGCGCCGCGGGGTGGCGATCTACGAGGCGACGGCGGTGCGCGTGCTGGACATGGCCGCCGGGCGGTCATGCGGCGTGGTCACCGAACATGGCCGGGTCGGGGCCGAGGCGGTGATGCTGGCCGGGGGGGCATGGTGCCGGCCGTTCCTGGAGAATGCCGGCCTGTCGCTGCCCCAGCTTGCGGTGCGCTCGCAGGCGCTCAGGACCAGCCCGGGCCCGCGGCTCGCCCCGGGCGTGATCGGCGCCACGCCCGCCTCGATCCGGCCCCGGCGCGACGGGGGCTATACCGTCGGGCGCACCGGCGTGGCCGGATTCGACATCATCCCCGCCGCCTTCACCCATTTCCGCGCCTTCGTGAAGCTGATGCGCGACCGGCCCGGACTGGTGCGGCTGTCGCTGGGGCGGGCCTTCTTCGGCCCGCTGGGCCGTCATCGCTGGGGCGCTGACGACCGTTCGCCCTTCGAGGATGCGCGCATCCTGGACCCCAGCCCCGACCCCGCCGTGCTGCGCGGCATCATGACCGGGCTGGCCAGCGCCTATCCGCCGCTGGCGGGGCTCAGGATGGTGCAGGGCTGGGGCGGGATGATCGACGTGACCCCCGACGAGATCCCGGTGATCGGGCCGGTGGCGCGCCTGCCGGGGCTGATCCTGGCCACCGGGCTGTCGGGGCATGGCTTCGGGCTGGGCCCGGGGGCGGGGCGGCTCGCCGCCGAGATCGCCACCGGGCGGGCGCCGCTGGTCGATCCCGCCCCCTTCGCCCCGGCGCGGTTCGGGCTGTGAGGGGCGGGAGGGCGGCCCGGTGACCGCGGCGGCTGCCGCGCTGGTGCTGGCCGCGGCGCTGTGCCATGCGGGGTGGAACTTCCTCGTCAAGCGGATCAATGGCGGGCCCGAGCTTCTGTGGCTGTTCTCGGCGATCTCCTCGCTGCTCTACCTGCCCCTGGCGCTGTGGATCGTGATCGTCGCGCGCCCGCCGCTCGGCCCGGCGCAGATCCTGTTCATGGCCGGCAGCACCGCGCTGCATCTGGGCTATTTCGCGCTGCTCCAGGCCGGGTATCGCCGGGGCGACCTGTCGCTGGTCTATCCGGTGGCGCGGGCCACCGGGCCGATCCTGTCGACGCTGTTCGCGGTGGCGGTTCTGGGCGAGCGGCTGTCGGCCCGGATGGCGCTGGGCGGCGGGGTGATCGTGCTGGGCATCCTGATGCTGACCGGTCCGCGGGGCGGGGC
>RFGB01000216.1 GCA_003697125.1 Alphaproteobacteria bacterium | reverse complement strand
CCGGTGGGGGTGGCGCTGCCAGCGCTCGATCCCCTCGAGCATGGCGCCGAGGCGCGCCATCGCCTCGGTGGCCACCGCAGCGGGATCGACCGGCCCCAGACGCCGCCCCGGCGCCGCCATCGGCCCCGGCCAGGGAAAGCGCGCGCCGCCCGCCAGGGGGGCCAGCGCCAGCCCCTGCGCCATGATCGCGGCGGCGGCGCCAAGGTGGAAGATCAGCGGCGACGGCAGGCCGCGGCGGTCAGGGCGCGGGGGGATGGCCATCCGGGCGCGCCGCCGCCGCCAGCCACGAGACCGCCGCCTCCCACAGATTGAGATAGGCCGCCGCCCGCGCAGCGCGCGCCGCCGCTTCCGCCGCGGCCGTGGCCGGCCGGGATGCGGGGTCGGGGGGCGTCGTCGTGTCATCCTTGCGCTCTCCGGGCACCGGGCCACCCTATACCCCGCCGGTCGCCACCGCGCGCGCAAAATGGCGTTGCGGTGCGGGATCGGCTCTGCGAAACTCCGGCAGGCACCCTCGGCCTGGCTCGCGCCGGCCGCATGGATCCAGAGGGAGGTTCCCGTGTCAAAGACGGCAGAACCCGAAACGTCCGCCGAACCGGATGCGCGCGGGGATGACGCGCCGAAGGTCGTCATCAAGAAATACGCCAACAGAAGGCTCTACAACACCGCGAAATCCTGCTATGTCACGCTGGAACATCTGGCCGAGATGGTCAGGGAAGGCACGGATTTCGTTGTGCGCGACGCCAAGACGGGAGAGGACATCACCCGATCCGTCCTGACCCAGATCATCTTCGAGGAGGAATCGCGCGGGCAGAACCTGCTGCCGGTCAGTTTCCTGCGCCAGCTGATCCGCCTTTACGGCGACGCATTGCAGGGCTTCGTGCCCGGCTATCTCGAGGCGGCGATGAACACCTTCGCGCGCAATCAGGAACGGATGCGCCAGCAGCTGAGCGCAGCCTTCGGGGCGAATCCGGCGCTGGCGAATTTCGAGGCGCTGGCGCGGTCGAACATGGAGCTGTTCGAGAACGCGCTGCGGCTGTTCTCGCCCTTCGCCGCCTCGGGCGCCCAGCGCAGCAGCGAGACGCGCGGCGAGGACAGGCGCCCCGCCGCGGGCGATTCCGAGATCGACCTGCAGGAGATGAAGCGCCAGCTGGCCGAGATGCAGGAGAAGCTGGCGCGTCTGACCGGTCGCGACTGACCGCAGGCCGGCCCGCGCGTCAGGCGCGCAGGGCGGTCTCCACCGTCTCCTCCAGCCATTCGGGATGGAAGGACGGCGCACCGTAGAGATAGCCTTGCAGGCAGTTCACCCCCATCGCGCGCAGATAGGCGGCGTCCTCCTCCTGCTCGACGAATTCGGCCACGGTGAACATGCTGAAATGCCGGGCGATCGAGACAAGGGTGCGCAGCAGGATCTTGTTGTCCTCGTTCCCGGCGATGCCGTTGATGAAGCTGCCGTCGATCTTCACCGCATCGAAGCGGAAGTCGCGGAAATGCTTGAACGAGGTGTAGCCCGCGCCGAAATCGTCCAGGGCGAGGGCGCAGCCCAGCCGCCGCACCCGGTTCATGAATCCGAGCGTGCGCGCGGGGTCCAGCATGGCCGAGGATTCGGTGATCTCGAGAATCAGCCGGTCGCCGGCATCGGGGCAGCGCGCGACGCCTTCCTCCAGGATCGACAGCCATTCGCCGTCATTCATCGACTGCGGCGACAGGTTGACCGACAGGCGGTGCGCGGGGTTGCGCGCAAGCGCCCTCAGCGCCAGCCGCAGCACCTCGCGATCCACCTGGCGCACCAGCCCCAGATGCTCGATCGCCGGCATGAACAGCCCCGCCGGCACCGGCTTGCCGGCCGGGTCGATGATGCGGGCAAGGCATTCGTGGAAGGCGATGCTGCCCGGGCGTTCGGCGAGGACCACCGGCTGGAAGGCGATGGTCAGCCTTCCGTCGGCGATCGCGTCCATCACCATGCGCGCGCCGGTCATGTAGCGGTCGCGCAGATTCACCTGTCCGTCGCCGAGCCGGGCGAAGCGCAGCCCCTCGACCCGGCCGATCCGCGCCTCGTCATGGGCGGCCTGGGCATTGGCCAGGGGATCGGCCGGCAGGCGCATGCCGCGGGGGATGTGGCAGATTCCGGCGGAAACCGAGACGGCGAGCGGGCCGGCGGGGCTGTGGATCTCGGTCCGGCCGACCCTGGCCATGACCTCGCGGGCCAGCCGGGCCAGCTCCTGCGTGCCCAGCCCGATCACCGCCAGCGCGAACTTGGCGCTGCCGACCCGGGCATAGACACCCCGCGGCGGGCATGCCGAGGCGATTCGCAGGTCCACCTCCTCGATCACGTCATCGGTGACGTCGGGGCCCAGCGCGCGGTTGAGATCGCGCAGATTGTCGATGCCGAACAGCAGATAGGCCCGCTCATGCTCGGGCCCGGCATCGACCAGATGGGACAGAAGGCGCCGCCGCCCCTCGCGCCCCTGATCGGCCGGCATGGCCAGCCCGCCCCTGGAGGGGGCGGCGATGCGGCGCATCAGGCCGATCACATGCGGCACGCCCGCGATCGTGGTCCGGTGCAGCTGATCCTCGATCCACGCGGTGCGCCCGCCCCCCTCGGGCAGGGCGAAGATGAAGCGGTTGCGCGCGCCCTCGGCCGCCTGGCTGGCCCATTCCCGCCGGCGTGCCCCATCCTCGCGCAGCGCGGCAAGCGCCTTGCCGGTGCACAGGCCGGCAAGGCCGGTGCTGCGCAGGAAGCCGCCGGCCGGGCAGCCCCAGGTCATCTCGTCGGTCAGGAGATTCCACCGATAGGGCGCGATCTCGAAGCCTTCGAGCAGTTCGGCCCCCATTTCCTGCGGCATGGTCACGTCGCGCGTCACGGCACTCTCCCCAAGATTGCAGGCAATCCCCGGTCTCGCCTCAGGCGGGCGGTGGCGCCATGCTTGCACCACAAGTTCTAACGATGTTCTAACGAAACGCAGGCAATTGGCGGAAGATGCGCATGACCGGATCGGCACGCTGTCCCTGGTGCGGGACCGACCCCCTGTATGTCGCCTATCACGACGAGGAATGGGGCGTGCCCGAGCATGACGGCCGGGCACTCTATGAGAAGCTGGTGCTGGACGGTTTCCAGGCTGGGCTGTCCTGGATCACGATCCTGCGCAAGCGCGCCGCGTTCCGCAGGGCCTTCGCCGGCTTCGATCCGGTTGCCATCGCGGGCTGGGGCGAGGCGGAGGTGGCGCGGCTTCTGTCCGACCGCGCGATCGTGCGCCATCGCGGCAAGATCGAGGCGGCGATTCGCGGCGCCCGCGCCTGGTGCGAGATCGAATCGGGTCCGGGTTTCGCGAACTTCGTGTGGCAGACGGTTGACGGCCGGCCGGTGCAGAACCGCTGGCGCAGCATGGCCGAGGTGCCGGCGGCGACCCCGCTGTCCGAGGCACTGTCGCGGCGCCTGCGCGCGGCGGGATTCGGGTTTTGCGGGCCGACGATCGTCTATGCCTTCATGCAGGCGGTGGGCATGGTGAATGACCACCTCGTCGGCTGTCCGCGCCATGCCGAGGTGGCGCGCCTGCCCGGTCCCGCGGGCTGAGCGGGGTTCAGGCCGTCACCCGTTCCAGGAACCGCGCCGCCCGTGCATGGGCCAGTTCGGCCGCCTCGGCGACATGGCTGGGCCGGGCCTCGTTGGCGAAGGCGTGACCGGCATCATAGAGATAGACCTCGATGTCGGGAAAGCGCCGCAGCAGCGCCGCGCGCATCTCTTCGGGCACATGCTCGTCGTGGATGCCGAAATGCATCTGCACCGGCGCGCGCAGGTCGTCCTTCAGATACTGGTCGAGCCGGGTTCCGTAGAAGCTGACCGCGCCGGCGATGTCGCACAGCTGGGCCGCGCGCAGCGCCAGCCCCCCGCCCCAGCAGAAGCCCATCACCGCCACCTTGCCGCCCGCCTGCGCCAGCCGGGCCACCGCGGCGGCGATGTCACGCATCGTCTCCTCCTCGGTCAGCGCCTGCATCAGCGCGCGGCCGCGCGCCGCCTCGGTGAAGGGGATCACGGCACCGCGCGCGCGGCGGTCGAACAGGGCGGGGATCGCCACCTCGTAGCCCTGCGCGGCATAGCGCGCGCCCACCCCGACCAGCTGGTCGGTCAGGCCGAAGATCTCCTGCAGGATCACCAGCCCCGCGCGGCGGGTTCCCCCGGCGGGGTGGATGCAGCAGTCGAACTCGTGCCCGTCGGCGGCAGTCAGCCTGTCCATGCGCGCCGTCATTCCCCCCTCCATTCATCCGGCAAAGACATGTCCGTCCATCAGCTTGCGCGCGGTGCGCAGGATGGCAGCCTGCGCCACGGCTCCGGATTCGTCCAGCGAGGCGATCACGGTCATCTCGCCGGTGGGATGCTCGACCGACAGCCGGCGTTCCCGGCCGGTCCCGACCCGGGCCACCTGCGCGGCGGGGCTGTCGGGCAGCAGGCAGGCGGTGGCGACGCTGACCGCGCCCAGCACGCCGATGGCGCGGTGGCAGGAATGGGGGATGAAGGTGCGGGTGGCGACGGCGCCGCCGGCGCGGGGCGGGCTGACCATGGTCATCTTGGGCACCGAGGCCTGGGCGACATCGCCGAGATTCATCATCGGCCCCGCCTTCAGGCGGATCGCCTCCAGCCGCGCCCGCAGCGCCGCGTCGGCCTCCAGCGCCGCGGGATCCTCGGCGCCGGTGATCCCCAGCGCGTCGGCGCGCATCACCACGCAGGGCATGCCGTTGTCGATCAGCGTGCAGGGAATGCCCTCGATCACGTCCACCGCGCGCCCGGTGGGCAGCAGCGCGCCGCAGGACGACCCGGCGGTGTCGCGGAAGACGATCGGGATCGGCGCCGCGGTTCCGGGAACGCCATCGATGCGCGCATCCCCCGCATAGGTGACCCGTCCGTCCGGGGTCTGCACCCTGGCCACGGCCACCTGCCCGGTGTTCTCCATGTAGATGGTCACCTCGGTTTCGCCCGCGCGCGCCGGCACCAGCCCGCGTTCGATCGCGAAGGGGGCGACCCCGGCCAGGATGTTGCCGCAGTTCTGGGCGTCGGTGACCACCGGCCGGTCGACGAAGACCTGCAGGAACAGGTAGTCGACATCGACGCCCGGGCGCGTCGAGCGGCGGATCACCGCGACCTTCGAGGTCAGCGGATGCCCGCCGCCCATCCCGTCGATCTGGCGCGGATCGGGGGAGCCCATGATCCTGAGCAGCAGCGCATCGCGCGCGGCCGGGTCATCGGGCAGATCCTCGGCCAGGAAATAGCCGCCCTTGGAGGTTCCCCCCCGCATCCACATCGCCCGGATCGGGCGGGCGCCGGTGTCAGACATAGCGCAGCCCCCTGGCGGCCAGCGCCGCGCGCATGTCGTAGATGTCGAGCCCCAGCTCCCCCGCGGCCAGGCGCCGGCGCTTGTCGGCCTCGGCCGCCAGGCGCTGGCGGGCCCGGTCCAGCACCCCGGCCGCCTCCGCCCGCGGCACCACGCAGACGCCGTCATCATCGGCGACGATCACGTCGCCCGGATTGACCAGCGCGCCGGCGCAGACCACCGGCAGGTTCACGTCGCCCAGGCTGGCCTTGACGGTTCCCTGGGCGCTGACTGCGGTCGACCAGACCAGGAAGCCCACCGCGCGCAGGTCGCGCAGGTCGCGCACGCCCCCGTCGATCACCAGCGCCCGGCAGCCGCGGGCCATGGCCGAGGTGGCGAGAAGCTCTCCGAAATAGCCTGCGTCGCAGGGCGATGTCGGGGCCACCACCATGATGTCGCCCTCGCGCAGCTGCTCGATGGCGACATGCAGCATCCAGTTGTCCCCCGGCGGCACGCTGATGGTCACCGCACTTCCGGCGATGGCGCGATCGGTCTGGATCGGGCGCATGCGCGCCTGCATCAGGCCGCGCCGGCCCTGGGCCTCGTGAACCGTGGCCACGCCGCATTCGCCCAGCGCGGCGACGACGGCGGGATCTGCTCGGGCGATCTCGGTGACGACGACGGGCATGGCATCAGCCTTTCGCGACCGGCGGGGTGCCGTGGGTGTGGAAGGTCTCGATGGTCTTCAGCCCCCATGCCTGGCCCTTGCGGCGCTCGGCCTCGGTCCAGACCACCGGTTCCCAGTCGGGCGCGAGGATCAGCCGCGCGCCGGCATTGGCCAGTTCGACCCGGTTGCCGGCGGGTTCCCAGACATAGAGGAAGAAGGTCCCCTGGATGGCGTGCTTGTGGGGTCCGGTCTCGATATGCACGCCGTTCTGCAGGAAGATGTCGGCCGCGCGCAGGATGTCCTCGCGCTGGTCGGTGGCATAGGTGACGTGATGCAGCCGCCCGCGCCCGCCGCCATGCTCCTCGGTGCAGGCCAGGTCATAGCCCTTGTTGTTGACCGTGAACCAGCAGCCGCCGATGCGGCCGTTGTCCAGCTGGATCAGCTCGGTCACCCGGCTGCCCAGGCAGGTCTCCATGAAGCGCCGGAATTCCGCGACATCCCCGGCCAGCAGGTTGACATGGTCCAGCCGGCGCGGCGCGGCGCCGGTGAAGGCCGAGGCGGTGTTCTTCAGCGCCGGGCGCATCGCCCCCTCGGGCCGATACCAGCGCGTGTCGTAGTAGAGTTCGAAGACATGGCCGAAGGGATCCTCGAAGCGGAAGGCGCGGCCATGGCCGGGGTCGTCCTCGACCCAGCCATGCACCGGATAGCCCGCCGCCTCGATCGCCGCCACGCGCCGCATCAGCGCCTCGGGGCTCGCCGCGCGATAGGCGACATGGCCGAACCCGGTGGTGTGATGCCGCGTCAGCTTCAGGCTGTGGAATTCATAGTCGTCCCAGGCCCGCAGCCAGGCGCTGCGCGCGTCGCGATGCGACAGGCTCAGCCCGTAGATGCGGGTGAAGAAGTCGAGGCTCTCCTCGAAACGGTCGGTGTAGATCTCGACGTGACCCAGATGGGCGACATCGAATGACGGATTGGTCGGTCTGCCCATCGCGCGCCTACAGCTCGTCCACGGTGCGCGGGAAGATCGACTGGAAGGCCTCGGCATACTTGCAGTCGCGCCCGCCCGCCTGGCCGCCGGAATTGCGCTTGAAGTGGTTGGCGCGGTTCTCGGCGACGTTCCGGTAATAATGCCACAGGTGTTCCTGGCCCTCCATGCACTGGATGGCGGCCCACTTGCGTTCCCAGACCGGGGTGATGTCCAGGAAGGTGTCGGGTTTCCAGCGCATCTGTTCGGTCTGGTGGGGTTCGAACAGATAGAGCTGCGGCGCGCCGAGCACCCGGCCGCCGGGCCTGTGGCCCCAGGCCTGCGCGGTCGATCGGCATTCCAGCACCACCTGCGTGGCATACATGTGGTCGGTGTTGTAGGGATCCCATTGCGAATGGGACAGCATGAAGCGCGGCGCGACCTCGCGCATGATCTCGATCAGGCGGTCCTTGGCCGCCTCGTCCATCCGCAGCGGATAGTCGCCCAGATCCATGCAGATCAGATCATGCACCCCCAGCGCCTCGGCGGCCTTCTCCGCCTCGGCGCGGCGGGCGGCCTTGACGCGCTCCAGCGTCATGCCGGGCTGCTTCCACAGCTTGGCGCTCTCGCCCCGCTCGCCGAAGCTGAGGCAGACGACGCTGACCCGGTATCCCCTGGCCGCGTGCAGCGCGATGGCGCCGCCGCAGCGCCAGACGAAATCGGCGGCATGGGCCGAGATGACGAGCGCGGTCGGGGTCTGGGACATGGCGATCCTACGTTTCGCCCGAACATGCCGGAAGTGGTGCGGGAATGCCAATTCGACCTGTGCAGGCAGGGGGCACAGCCATTCGGTTCCCGCAACCGGAACGGCCGGGGGCTTGCCATCGCCGCCCGGCAAAGCTAACAGGATCAGAAGGCTGGAGCCATGCGCCGGTTCATCGCGCCGCATGCCGGTCCGGGCGAGAGGGTGAGAGCTTGGACAGCGCCCTGTTCGATCTGCCCAATCTGAGGCATCTCAACGGCCTTGCCGCGGTCGTGCAGACCCGTCACCTGTCCGCCGCCGCGGCCCGGGTCGGGCTGTCGCAGCCGGCGCTGACCCAGGCGGTGGCGGCGATCGAGGCGCGGGCGGGAACCCAGCTGTTCGACCGGGCGGGCGGCGGCATCGCGCCGCTGGAGCCGGCGCTCCTGCTGGCCGCGCGCGTCAATGGCGCGCTGGCCCAGCTGCGCCGCGCGCTGGAAGGGGTGGGCGCGCGCCCGCATCTGGCGCCGCTTCTGTCGCTTGCGCATCTGCGCGGCTTCATCGCCGCGGTCGATCACGAAGGGCTGCGCGGCGGCGCCCGGGCGCTCGGATGCAGCCTGTCGACGGTCAGCCGCAGCTGCCGCGATCTGGAAGGGATGCTGGGCGTGCGGCTTCTGGAGCGCACCAGCGCCGGGCTGCGCCCGACCCGGGCGGCGAACGAGTTCGCCCGCCTCGCCCGACTGGCGCTGGTCGAGATCCATCAGGGCTTCGAGGATGTCGCGCTGTGGCGCGGCGAGGCCTCGGGCCGGCTGGGCATCGGCTGCCTGCCGCTTGCCCAGGGCGGGCTGCTGCCCCGGGCGCTGGCGCGGTTTGCCGCCGAATATCCCCGCGTCAGCGTGCGCGTGGTCGACGGCTATTACCGCACGCTGGCCCACGAGCTGCGCCATGGCGGCATCGACCTGATCCTCGGTGCGCTGCGCGGGCCGGATCTGCCGCCCGATCTGGTGCAGGAGCGGCTGTTCGACGACCCGCTGGCCGTGGTCGCCCGCGCGGGCCATCCGCTGGCGGGCCGGCAGGGGCTGACGCTGGGCGATCTCGCCCGCCATGGCTGGGTGATGCCGCGGGCGGGCGCGCCTTCGCGCTGCTATTTCGAACGGCTCATGGCCCAAAGCCCGGCCTGCGCGCTGGCGCCGGTGGAAACCGGGGCGCCAAGCGTGCTGCGCGGTCTGCTGCGCGCCAGCGACCGGGTGGCGCTGGTCTCCCAGTCGCAGGTGATCGAGGAGCTGGAGCAGGGGATCCTGGTCCGGCTGGATCTGCCGCTGCCCGGCAGCGCCCGGGCGATCGGGATCGCGACGCGCGCGGGCTGGCGGCCGGGCCAGCCGCAGGCGCGCTTTCTGGCGAT
>RFGB01000215.1 GCA_003697125.1 Alphaproteobacteria bacterium | reverse complement strand
GTCCTGGCCCGTCGTCGGGTCCTGGATCGGCGTCCCCGGCGTGTTCGCCCCGTCGGGATCGTCGTCGACGAAGCCGGCGAAGACGAAGCGCTCGGCCCCCGCGAGCTTGACCCGCATGTCGCCTCCGCCTCCGGCGAAGACGTACACGCGTGCGTTCTGCGGATCGGGCAGGACCGCGACACCGAAGCCGGCGAAGCGGGCCGGGTCGCCATTGGCGCTGATCGCCAGCTCGGCAACCTGGGGGGCGAGGCGGGCGATCACCCGGGCGATCAGCGGCTGGCCGGCCAGCGGCAGCAGCGCCTTCTCGGCCCCCATCCGCCGCGACTGTCCCCCCGCCAGCACCACGCCCAGAACCGGCGGCGCGCCCGGCCGCCGGTCCGGCGGCGCCGCCATGCCGCCCGGCCCGGCGGTGCGGTCAGCCGTCAAGGGGTGCGAGCCCCTCGCGCAGCCGGCGCGGCAGCCCGGCGCGGACCAGCCGGTAGGACACCGCGATGCGATGGCTGAGCTCGGCCTCGGGCGAATCCAGCGGCAGCAGCACCCAGCTCGGGTGAAGATAGGGCGCCCTGGCCGCCACGCCGCAGTCGATCAGCATCCGCGCCGTGGCCGGGTCGGGGGTCTTGACGCTGACGCCGGGGGTGCGGGCGCCGATGCAGGCGAACATCCGCCCGCCCACCTTCCAGGCATCATGACCGCCGCCCCACGGATCGGAGCGTTCCGCCCCCGGGAAGGCGGCGCATATCGCATTGACGAGATCGCGGCCCATGGCCGCCATCCTGCCACGGATCGCATGGCTCAGTCGAGCGGAAGCGCCGTGGTCGAGACGACGGTGCGCAGCGCGAAGCTGGAATGCATCTGCGCGACCCCCGGCAGACGCGCCAGATGGCGCCGGTGCAGCCGGGCGAAATCCTCGGTGTCGCGGGCGACCACCTTCAGCAGGTAATCGGCGGTCCCGGCCATCAGGTGGCATTCCAGAACCGCCGGGATGCGCGCGACCTCGCGCTCGAAGGCCTCCAGCAGCTCGTCGGACTGGCCCGACAGGGTGATCTCGACGAACACGGTGGAGCGCCGGCCCACCGCGCGGGGATCCAGCTGCGCGGCATAGCCGGCGATGACCCCCGTCGCCTCCAGCCGCGCCACGCGCCGGTGGCAGGCCGAGGGGGAGAGGTTCACCCGCTCGGCAAGCTCGGCATTGGTGATTCTCCCCTCGCGCTGCAGCACGGCGAGAATCCTGCGATCAAGCGCATCCAGATCGTCTTCGCGCAGAAGCTTCGCCATTCGCGCCCGTTCACCGCATATCCTTTCGCGTTTCCTGCGCGCGGGACGCGATCTTTGCAACCCCATTGCGGGCGATCCGCGCGATGATCGCCCCGTATCGGGGAGGTGGCGATGCTTGTGGGATGTCCGCGCGAGGTGAAGAACCAGGAATACCGGGTCGGGCTGACCCCGGCCGCGGTGCGCCAGCTGGTGGCGCATGGTCACGAGGTGATCATCGAGGCGGGGGCCGGCGAGGGGTCGGGCTTTCCCGATTCGGCCTACGAGGCGGCGGGCGCGCGGATCGTCGCCACCGCCGAGGAGGTGTTCGCCCGCGCCGAGCTTGTCGTGAAGGTCAAGGAGCCCCAGCCGCTGGAGCGGGCGCGCCTGCGCCCGGGGCAGGTGCTGTTCACCTATCTGCATCTCGCCCCCGATCCCGAACAGACGCGCGACCTGCTCGATTCGGGCGTGACCGCCATCGCCTATGAGACGGTGACCGATGCCCAGGGGGGGTTGCCGCTGCTTGCGCCGATGTCCGAGGTGGCCGGGCGGCTGGCCCCGCAGATGGGCGCATGGGCGCTGCAGAAGGCCAATGGCGGGCGCGGCGTGCTGATGGGCGGCGTTCCGGGCGTGGGACCGGCCGAGGTCACGGTGATCGGCGGCGGCGTGGTCGGCACCAATGCCGCCCGCGTCGCGGCCGGGATGGGGGCGGATGTGACGGTGCTGGACCTGTCGCTGCCCCGCCTGCGCCATCTGGACGAGGTCTATGGCCGGCTGTTCCGCACCCGCTATGCCTCGCGCGACACGATCGACGAGCTGGTCGCGCGCGCCGACATGGTGATCGGCGCGGTGCTGGTGCCGGGGGCGGCGGCGCCCAAGCTGGTCAGCCGCGCGCAGCTGAAGACGATGAAGCCCGGCGCGGTGCTGGTGGATGTCGCCATCGACCAGGGCGGCTGCTTCGAGACCTCGCGCCCCACCACCCATGACGACCCGATCTTCATCGTCGACGGCATCGTGCATTACTGCGTGGCCAACATGCCCGGGGCGGTGGCGCGCACCTCGACCATCGCGCTGGGCAATGCCACCATGCCCTTCGTGCTGGCGCTTGCCGACAAGGGCTGGCGCAGGGCCTGCGCCGATGATCCGCATCTGCGGGCGGGGCTGAACGTCCATGCCGGAAGGCTGACCAACCGCGCGGTGGCCGAGGCGCAGGGGCTGGAGGCGGTCCCGCCCGAGGCGGTGCTGGGCTGAGCGTCCGGCGGCCCCGCCGCGGCGGGGTCGGGCGACGAATCCGGGCCGGGGCGGCGTATCGGGCGGCATCGACCGCCCGCGCGAGACGCGCGCATGACCACGAGGCTTCGCACGGCCCCCGACGCCATCGGCCGGCCCGAAACCGTCCGGGC
>RFGB01000214.1 GCA_003697125.1 Alphaproteobacteria bacterium | reverse complement strand
GCGCCCGCCGGCGCGGCGCCGCCCGCGGCCTGGCCGGCGCGGTTTCACCGCGCGGCGCGCCGCTTCGGCTATCCCGTCGACCATGTGCCGGCGGAGGCGGTGCTGGCGGCCTTCCGGATGCGCTTCCGCCCCTGGGCCCGGGGCGGGCTCCAGGCGGCCGATGTGGCGATGATCGAGGGGCTGGCCGCGCGCTGGCCCGGGCCGGGGATGGATTGACGCATCCGCGCGGGGCGCCTAATTGCGGAAGGGTGCGGATGGCCGGGCGGTCGCGCCCCTCACGGGGTGAGGAACGTCCGGACTTCACGGAGCAACGGCGCCGGGTAACGCCCGGCCGGGGTAACCCGAGGGAAAGCGCCACAGAGAACAGACCGCCGGGCATGTCCCGGCAAGGTTGAAACGGTGGGGTAAGAGCCCACCGCCCCTCCGGCAACGGAGGGGGCACGGCAAGCCCCGCCGGAAGCAAGGCCGAATAGGGGCCACGCGCCGCCCGTCCGGGCGGCAGGGGTGCTCCGCCCCGGTGGCCCGGGTTGGCCGCATGAGCCGGATGGCGACATCCGGCCCAGATGAATGACCGCCCATGGGCGCAAGCCCGGGACAGAATCCGGCGTACAGGCCATCCGCACCGCCCTCGCCGGCGAGAGGATCGGCCGGGGCGATTCGCCCGACGGGGCGCGGCACGCCGCGCACCCGGTCCGCTGTGGGATCCAGTCCCATCGGGCCGTGCCAAATCATCCCATGCATGCCCACCAGATATTGGTGACGGGATCACGGAAACCACAATTCCCGTGGGGGATCCTTCGCATTGTTCCGGATTTCCGCCCTGAATGTCCCATGAAGTGGCATGAAGTGGCTTGTCAGACCAGTCACGACGCGGTATCAAGACCCTGCCGGAAGGGTGAGGCAACGACAGACGGACGGCACTCCGAACAACAACCAGGGGGCCGGGTTTCATACAGGCAGCACCTCGCCCGGGACGGCACATAGACGAGGGCCGGAGAGCGACGGCGGACAGGCAGGCGCACACCCGGAACGGTCCACGAGGGACAGTGAGCGGGTCGCGTGGTGGGGCGCGGCCCGCTTGTCGTCACCGCGCATCCGAGGCCCGCAGGCGGGATGGAGCGCGTGGCGGCGAGCTTTCGCAGCACCTATCACCACAAGGTCGACGGGAAGGGCCGCGTGTCCGTCCCCGCAGCCTTCCGCCGCACCCTGGAGCAGGGCGATCCGGACTGGAGCGAGGAGGCGCGCGTGCAGCCGCGCGCGATTCTCCTGCTGGGGGCGGGAGAACATCCCTGCATAGAGGTCTACACCGTAGCCGGCATGGCCGCGCTGGAGGACCGTGCCCGCGCCAGCGGCGACTATGACGTGATCGAGGCCTTCGCTGAGGAGGTCGTGGCCAATTCGCTCGAGGTCCGGCTCGACGATGCCGGGCGGCTGCTTCTGGGGCGCGAGCTGCGCGACCGGCTGGGGATCACCGACGAGGCGGTGTTCGTGGGCAAGCTGGACCGCTTCGAGATCTGGGAGCCCCGCGCCCGCGCCGCCTTCCGCGCCGCCTTCGAGGCCGACGAGGGCGCCCAGGCCCGCCGGCGCGAGATGATGCGCCGGCTGATGCGCGTGCCGCTGTCGGGCGGCGGGGGCGGGCAGTGAGCGCCGCGGCGCGCCGCGACCCGGCGGCGGAACCCCATGTGCCGGTGCTGCGCGATGCCCTTCTGGCCGCCATCGCGCCGGTGGCCGGGATCTGGATCGACGGCACCTTCGGCGCCGGTGGCCATGCCCGCGCCCTGCTGGAGGCCGGGGCCGCGCGGGTGCTGGGCATCGACCGCGACCCGGTCGCGCTGGAAATGGCCGCAGGCTGGGCAGGGCGGTTCGGCGACCGGCTGACCCTGGTGCGGGGCGGTTTCGGCGATCTCGACCGGCTGGCGCGCGATGCCGGGATCGGCAGCGCCGATGGCGTGCTTCTCGACATCGGCGTCAGCTCGATGCAGCTCGATGCGCCGGAACGGGGATTTTCCTTCCTGCGCGACGGACCGCTCGACATGCGCATGGGGCGCGAGGGGCCCAGCGCCGCGGATCTGGTCAACAGCCTGCCCGAGGCGGCGCTGGCCGACATCCTCTACCGCTATGGCGAGGAACGCGCGGCGCGGCGCATCGCGCGCGCAATCGTCGCGGCGCGGCCGCTCGGCTCCACCCTCGCGCTGGCCCGTGTCATCGAGGGCTGCCTGCCGCCTGCCCGCCCCGGACAGCCACACCCGGCCACCCGCAGCTTCCAGGCCCTGCGCATCGCGGTCAATGACGAGCTGGGCGAGCTGGTCCGCGGGCTCGCCGCGGCCGAACGGATCCTCGCCCCGGGCGGGCTGCTCGCGGTGATCACCTTCCATTCGCTGGAGGATCGGATCGTGAAGCGGTTCCTGCAGCTGGCCTCGGCCGACGCGCCGGGGCCGTCGCGCCATCTTCCCAGATCGGCGGGCGCCGCGCCCCGCTTCGCGCGCCTGACGCGCAAGGCGATCGCCCCGGACGCGGCGGAGGTCGCCGCCAATCCCCGCGCCCGCTCGGCCAGGCTGCGCATCGCCCGCCGGCTTCAGGCCCCGCCGGCAACCCCCGACCCCGCGGCGCTGGGCCTGCCGCCGGCCATCGCGGGAATGCGGTGAAATGCGCCTGCTTCTGGCCATCCTCGGGGCGGTAGTCGCGGCGGCCTGCGGCTTCTGGGCCTATGAGGTGAACTATGCCACCCAGGCCGCGGAACGGCGGGTGCGGGCCTTGCAGGTCGCGATCAATGCGGAGCGCGAGCGCATGCAGATGCTGCGCGCGGAATGGGCCTGGCTGAACCGGCCCGAGCGGTTGCGGGCGCTGGTCGAGGCCCATGAGGCCGCGCTGGGGCTGGTGCCGCTCGACCCCGGCCATTTCGGCACGGTGGCCGAGCTGCCCGAGCCCCTGCCCGAGCTGGTCGAGGGCTGGGACGGGCTGTCGCCCGAGGACATCGACGTCACCGTCGTCCGCCCGGAACTGGCGGTGGTCAGGCCCCATCCCCGGCCGGGGGGCGGGCGATGACCCGCCGCCCGCTGCGCCCGCTGGCCGGGGTGATCCGCGCCCGCCGCATGGGCGAGGATCCCGACCGGATCGAGGCGCATCGGCGCGCCGAACGCCTGCAGGCGCTGCGCGCGGCCGAACGCCGCCGCGCCGAGTGGCGCCTGACCCTGCTGGGCTTCGGCATCGTGGTCGCCTTTGCCGCGACCTTCCTGCGCATGGCCGCGATCGCGGTGTCCGAGCCGGCCGAGCCCGCCATCGCCGCGGCCGACAGCCCCCCCGCGATCGCCCGCGCCGACATCACCGACCGCAACGGCCGGCTGCTCGCCACGAACATCCTCGCCCACGCCATCTTCTCCGAACCGGCATGGATGGTCGATCCCGACGCGGCCGCCGAGGGGCTGGCGCGGATCTTCCCCGATCTGGACGCCGAGGAGCTGAAGGCCCGCTTCGCCCGCAAGCGCTTCTTCTTCCTGCGTCAGGCGGTGACGCCCGAACAGATGCAGGCAGTGCACGACCTGGGCGAGCCGGGCCTGAAATTCGCCCCGCGCGAGGTGCGCGTCTATCCCGCGGGGCGGGCGCTGGCGCATGTGCTGGGGGCGACGGGCATCCGCAATGCCGATGTCGATGCGGCCGAGCTGCGCGGCACGGCGGGGGTCGAGCTGTGGTTCGACGACGAGCTCAGCGACCCCGCCCGCCCGATCGGGCCCGACGGCCGGCCGCAACCGCTGGCGCTGTCGATCGACCTGACCGCGCAGGTGGCGCTGCGCGAGATCCTGGCCGCGGGCATGGCGCGGACCCGGGCCAGGGGCGCGGCGGGGGTGGTGCTGGATGCGCGCACCGGCGCCATCATCGCGATGGTCTCGCTGCCCGATTTCGACCCCAACCGGCGCCCCCGCGACCCCGCCGACCCGCGGCTGTTCAACCGCGCCGCCCAGGGCGTCTACGAGCTGGGATCGACGCTGAAGCCGGTCACCGCGGCGATGGTGATGGAACGCGGGCTCGCCGGGCCCGACACCATGGTCGACGCCACCCCCTTCCGCTGGGCGGGAATGCGGGTGACCGACATCCACCGCATGCCGCCGCGCCTGTCCCTTGCGCGGGTGATCGCGGAAAGCTCGAACCCCGCCACGGCCCGGCTGGCGATCCTGGCCGGCGCGCGCGCCCAGCGCGACATCCTGGAAAGGCTGGGGTTCTTCGGCGTCTCGGGGGTGGAGCTGCCCGAGGCCGCCCAGGCCCGCCCGCTGCTGCCCCCGCGCTGGAGCGACCCCTACGTGATCACCGTCTCGTTCGGCCACGGCATCGCGGTCACGCCGCTGCATCTGGCCGCCGCCTATGCGACGATGACCAATGGCGGGCTGCGCGTGCGCCCCACGCTGCGGCGCGAGGCCGCCCCGGCCACCGAGGCCGACCGCGTGCTGCCCGCCGAGGTGTCGCGCCAGCTGCGCGCCATGCTGCGCCTCGCCGTGACCGAGGGCACCGGCAAGGCCGCCGACGTGCCGGGCTATCTGGTGGGCGGCAAGACCGGCACCGCCGAGAAGATCGGCCCCGACGGGCGCTATGATCCCAAGCGGACCCTGACCACCTTCGCCGGGATCTTTCCCGCCGACGATCCGGCCTATGTGGTGGTGCTGACGCTGGACGAGGCCTCGGTCGAGGCCCATGGCCGCACATGGCGCACGGCGGGCTGGACAGTGGCCCCCCTGGCGGGCGAAACCATCCGGCGGCTCGCGCCGATTCTCGGGGTCAGGCCGCGGCCCGAGCCGACGCCCGAACGGGCGCCGACCCTGATCAAGGTGCGCAACTGAAGGGGGCGTCATGCCCGGCGCGGAACGACCGAGGACGCTGGCCGAGCTGGGGCTGTCCGACGCCCCCGGCACGGTGACCGGCCTGACCGCCGACAGCCGCGCGGTGCGGCCGGGCTTCCTGTTCGCCGCGCTGCCGGGGGTGCGCGCCCATGGCGCCGATTTCGCCGCCCAGGCGGTCGCCGCCGGGGCGGTCGCGGTGCTGACCGATGCCGAGGGCGCGGCGCGGGCGGGGGCGCTGCCGGTCCCGGTGCTGCCGGTCCCCGATCCCCGGCGCGCCTTCGCGCTGGCCGCGGCCGCCTTCCACGGCGCCCAGCCCGCGGTGGTGGTGGCGGTGACCGGCACCAACGGCAAGAGCTCGGTCGTAAACTTCCTGCGCCAGATCTGGACCGCGCTGGGCCACAGGGCGGTCAGCATCGGCACGCTTGGCATCCAGGGCGCGGTCGAGGCGCCGGGCGCGCTGACCACCCCCGATCCGGTGACGCTGCACCGCTGGCTGGCCGATCTGGCCGGTCAGGGGGTGAGCCATGTCGCGATCGAGGCGTCCTCCCACGGGCTGGACCAGCGGCGGCTGGACGGGGTGCGCCTGACCGCGGCGGGCTTCACCAATCTCAGCCGCGATCATCTGGACTATCACGGCAGCGAGGAGGCCTATCTCGCCGCGAAGCTGGGGCTTTTCGATCGCGTCCTGCCCGCCGGCGGGCATGTGGCGGCCAATCTCGACGATCCCGCCGCGGCAGCGGTGCGGCGGATCAGCCGCGCGCGGGGGCAGCCCTTCCTGGGTGTGGGGCGTCACCCCGACGCGCTGCTGCGGCTTCTTGATGCGGTGCACGCGCCAGAATGGATCGACCTGCAGTTCGCCCATGCGGGTTCGACCTATGTCAGCCGTCTGCCGCTGATCGGCGATTTCCAGGCCGCCAACGCGCTTCTGGCCGCGGCGCTGGCCATCCAGTGCGATGCGCCCGCCGGGCGGGTCTTCGCCCTGCTGCCCCATCTGAAGGGGGTGCGGGGGCGGATGCAGCTGGCCGGCATCACCGCGGATGGCGGGGCGGTCTATGTCGATTATGCCCATACCCCCCAGGCGCTGGAGGCGGCGCTGCGCGGCCTGCGCCCCCATGTGGCGGGGCGCATCCTGTGCGTCTTCGGCGCGGGCGGGGACCGCGACGCGGGCAAGCGGCCGCTGATGGGGCGGGCGGTGGCGGCGCATGCCGATGCGGCGATCGTCACCGACGACAATCCGCGCGGCGAGGATCCCGCCGCGATCCGCGCGGCGATCCTTGCCGGCTGCCCCGGTGCGCGCGAGATCGGCGACCGGGCCGAGGCGATCCGCGCCGGGGTGGCCATGCTGGGGCCCGAAGATGCGCTGCTGATCGCGGGCAAGGGGCACGAGACCGGCCAGGAGGTCGCCGGCCGGGTGCTGCCCTTCGACGATCTGTCCGCGGCGCGCGCGGCGATCATCTCGGCGGGGGGGCAGGCGTCATGACGCCGCTGTGGACGGCCGAGGAGGCGCAGGCCGCCACCGGCGGCACCGGCCCGGCGGGCTGGGCCGCGTGGTCCGTCTCGGCCGACAGCCGCACCATCGCCCCCGGGGCGCTGTTCGTCGCGCTCAGCGACCGGCGCGACGGGCATGACTTCGTGGCCGATGCCCTCGCGCGCGGGGCCGCGGCGGCAATGGTCGCGCGCCGGCCGCCGGATGTCGCGCCCGATGCGCCGCTGCTGATCGTGCCCGACGTGATGGCGGGGCTGCGCGCGCTGGCCGCGGCGGCACGGGCACGCAGCCGCGCGCGCGTCATCGGGGTCACCGGATCGGTGGGCAAGACCGGCACCAAGGAGATGCTGCGCCTGGCCCTGGGCGCACAGGGGGTGGTGCACGCCTCCGCACGCAGCTTCAACAATCACTGGGGCGTGCCGCTGACGCTGGCCGCGCTGCCGCGCGAGGCCGATTTCGCGGTGATCGAGATGGGCATGAACCATGCCGGCGAGATCGCGCCGCTGTCGCGGCTGGCCCGGCCCCATGTGGCGCTGATCACCACCGTGGCGCCGGTGCATCTGGAGAACTTCCGCGACATCAACGGCATCGCCCGGGCCAAGGCCGAGATCATGCAGGGGCTGGAAGCGGGCGGCGCCGCGGTGCTGAACCGCGACATCGCCACCTATCCGATCCTGCGCCGGGCGGCGCGGGCGGCGGGGGCGCGGGTGATCCGCTTCGGCAGCGCCGGCCGGCCCGAGCTGCTGCTGCGCGCGGTCCATGTCGAGGACGGGGTCACGGCGGTCTCGGCCCGCGCCTTCGGCCGGCCGGTGCTGTTCAAGCTGGGCGCGCCGGGCCGGCATCTGGCGCCGAACGCGCTGGGGGCGCTGGGGGCGGTGGTGGCCGCGGGCGGCGATCTGGCGCGGGCCGCGCTGGCGCTGGCGGGCTGGCGCGCGCCCGAGGGGCGCGGCGCGCGGCTGGTGGTCGCGCTGGGTCCCGAGGGGGCCGACGAGGCGGTGACGCTGATCGACGAGAGCTACAACGCCAACCCCGCCTCGATGGGCGCCGCGCTCGAGGTTCTGGCCGCGGCGCGCCCGCGCGACGGCATCGGGCGGGTGGCGCATGGGCGGCGGATCGCGATCCTGGGCGACATGCTGGAGCTGGGCCCGCGCGAGCTCGAACTGCACGCGGCGCTGGCCGGGCACCCGGCGCTGGCGGCGATCGACCGCGTCCACTGTGCGGGTCCGCGGATGCAGGCGCTGCATGCGGCGCTGCCGCAGCGGCTGCGCGGCGAATGGCATCCCGACAGCGCCGCGCTGGCCGCCCGGATCGGCCGGCTGGTCGATGCGGGGGACGTGGTGATGGTCAAGGGCAGTCTGGGCGCGCGCATGGGGGTCGTGGTCGATGCGCTTAAGCGGCTGGGCCGGGTGCTGCCCGGGGCCGCGGCGACGGCGGAGGTCTGAATGCTGCATCTTCTCCTGACCCCGCTGTCACAGGGCGGGGGGTTCTTCAACCTCTTCAACTACATCACCTTCCGCGCGGGCGGCGCCTTCCTGACCGCGCTGGTGCTGGGGTTCCTGCTGGGCCCGCCGCTGATCGCCTTCCTGCGCCGCACCCAGAAGCGCGGCCAGCCGATCCGCTCCGACGGGCCCGAGGCGCATCTGGCGCTGAAGGCCGGCACGCCCACCATGGGCGGCGTGCTGATCCTGGGGGCGGTGCTGGTCTCGACCCTGCTCTGGGCGCGATGGGACAATGGCTATGTCTGGATGGTGCTGTTCGTCACCTTCGGCTTCGGCGCCATCGGGCTGGCCGATGACTGGATGAAGGTCACGCGGTTCAATCCCCGCGGCGTGCCGGGGCGGATCCGCTTCGGGCTGGGGCTCGCGGTGGGGCTGGTCGCAGCCTGGTGGGCGATGCAGCTGCAGCCCGCCGGCCTGTCGGGGATGCTGGCCTTTCCGGTGCTGAAGGATCTGCTGCTGGACCTGTCCTGGGGCTTCCTGCCCTTCGGGATGCTGGTGATCGCGGGCGCGGCCAATGCGGTGAACCTGACCGACGGTCTGGACGGGCTGGCGATCATGCCGGTGATGATCGCCGCGGGCACGCTGGGTGCGATCGCCTATGCGGTGGGCCGGGTCGATTTCACCGAGTATCTCGAGGTGCACTACGTCCCCGGCACGGGCGAGATCGCGGTGTTCTGCGCGGCGCTGATCGGTGGGGGGCTGGGCTTTCTGTGGTACAACGCGCCTCCCGCCGCGGTGTTCATGGGCGATACGGGAAGCCTGGCGCTGGGCGGCGCGCTGGGGGCGATCGCGGTGGCGACCAAGCACGAGATCGTGCTGGCGATCGTCGGCGGGCTGTTTGTCGTCGAGGCGCTGTCGGTCATCATCCAGGTGCTGTGGTACAAGCGCACCGGGCGCCGGGTGTTCCTGATGGCGCCGATCCACCATCATTTTGAGAAGCTCGGCTGGTCGGAACCGACCATCGTGATCCGGTTCTGGATCATCTCGCTGATCCTGGCGATGATCGGGCTGGCGACGCTGAAGATCCGCTAGCCGGCGCCCGCGCTACAGCCCGGTCAGCGCCGATTGCAGCCGCGCCACCGCCTCGCGCAGCAGCGGAAGAAGCGCGTCGCGCCGGGATTCGGTCAGGTCGCCGGTGGGCAGGGCAAGCGCGATCGTGCCGGCGGGCTCGGGCGCATCGCGGAAGAAGGGCATCGCCAGGCTGGAGACCCCGGCTTCGAAGCTGTCGCGGGTCTGCGCGTATCCCTGGGCGCGGAAGCGCGCCAGCATGCTGCGCAGTTCGGCGGGCGATGTGACGGTTGCCGCGGTGATCTTCGCGCGCGGCTGCGCGAGCACGGCCTCGACGGTCTGCGGGCCGGAGAAGGCCAGCCAGGCCAGGCCCGAGGCGGTGGCGTGGAAGGGCAGCAGCTCGGCAGGATCGACATTCACGACATGCCCGCGATTGGGCATCCGGTGCGCGACCGTGGTCATCCCCATCCGGCCGGGGATGCTGACATGGGCGGTCTCTGCGGTCTGCTCCACCAGCCAGTCGGTGACCTCCTGCGCCGCCCGGGCCAGCGGGACCGTCGCCTCGCGGATGCGGGCCAGCCGCAGGAAGCCCTGGCCCAGCCGGTACTTGCGCGTCTGGGCGACCTGTTCGATGAATCCGTGCCTGGCCAGGGCAAGCAGCAGGCGCCGGGTGGCGGCCTTGTCCAGCCCCGCCATGCGTGCCAGTTCGCTCAGGCCCAGCTCGGTATGTTCCAGCGAGAACTGGTCCAGGACTGCAAGAGCCTTGTCGACGGTCTTCATGCTGGCGCGGACCCCGTGGATTCACCGCGGTTCACGTTACCAATCACACCGCTGTTGTCCATAATGGCCCTGCGGATCGCGCTTGGTGCCGGCGCCGCTCATCTCAGTTCCCTCCGGTCCTGATGGTGCCGTCGGCGACCCAGGCGTCGAAGATGTCCAGCACCGCATCGACAAAGCCCTGATCGTTGATGTGGCAGTCCAGCTCGGTGAACCGGATCGGCGGGGTCATCTGCCGGCGCATCTCGTCGCAGAATTCGGCAAAGGCCTGCGCGTCATGGGCGGGCTGGCCCGGGCGGTCCCATTCCTCGATGCCGCCGGTGGTCAGCACGACATGCACGGGCGCCCTGGCGGTCTTGAGCCGTCTGGCCATCTCGCGCGCGGTTTCGCGACGCTCCTCGGCATTGAGGGCCGCGGACTTGATCAGCCGGTTGTGGGCGTGGAACGGCCGGTCGCGGTAGCGTTCGGGAATTTCCTGCCAGCCGGCGAAGTCGATCAGGTCCAGACAACCCGGGGCCACGATCTGCGGAATGCCCGCCCGGCCCGCGTTCAGCAGCCGGTCGGCGCCGGCATTGACCACCGAGCCGGCCAGCAGGTTGCCGAGCTCCGGCAGGGCGAAATCCATCACGCAGGCAAAGCCGCCCTGGCGCGCGATGCTCTCGAACGCCATCCCGCCCATGCCGGTGGCATGGAAGATCGCCACCTCGAAGCCGCGCGCCTCCAGCGCGGGCTTGAGCGCCTTCATGTATTTCAGGCAGGACGAGCCGAGACTGGTCATGCCCACCACCGGCCGGTCGGCGCGGGGCGGCTCGACCGCGCGGGCCGCGCCCAGCACCGCGCCGGCGGCCTGGCTGAGCGAGGACTTGCACACCGAGTTGAGCCCGTAGAGCCCGCCGGCCCAGAGGATCATCTGGATGTCGGGCGACAGCCGCCGCGGCTCGATCAGCGGCGAGAAGGCGACGGTGGAGACGACGTATTTCGGCACCCCCAGCGGCAGCGCCTGGCAGATGTCGAGCGCGGCATCGGTGCCCATCGTGCCGCCGAGGATGATGACGCCGTGGATCCGGCCCTCGTCCAGCAGCCGGCGCGCCAGCGTGCTGGCCCCGCGCGCCATGATCTGCATGGCGGTGTTCTCGTCGCCGCTGTCGATTGCCTCCCGGATCGAGCTGCCCGCGGCCTGAGCCACCTCGTGCTTGGAGATGTCGGTCGGCTCGGCGGGATCGCCCAGGACCGAGATGTCCATGCTCAGCACCCCGCCGCCCAGCGCGCGGATCCGCCCGGCGATGTAGTCGAGCTCGTCGTTCTTGGTGTCGTAGGTGCCGACCACCAGGATCGTCCTGTCAGCCATGTGTTTCCTCCCTTTCATGCGGAGCTATCCGCATCGCCCCGGCCCGGGTGACCGGGGTGGCGAACATCATCTCGCGGCCCGGCTCGCCCGGGGATGACCGGCGGATCGCCCGGGCAGGGCGATTCGCCCCGCCCTGCGCACGGGAACCGGCACAGGCCGGCAACGCAGCGCGCGCGCCATCGCCAGCCGGGGCAAGCCGCCGCCGGTCCGGGCCGCGGAGCCGTTGCCGAACAATGTGCTGCACGGATGAAGATCCCTCCCCCCCGCCTGTCACGGCCGCGCCGGAGCACCGGCCCGGTTCCCGGATTGTTGACAGAGGTCGGTTCGTCGATCAATGTATTTTCACCTATGGTGCGAATATCGCACCCCTAAGGGAGGAAAGCATGAAGAAGACCTTGATCGCGGGCATCGCCGCGCTTGCGGCCGTGATGCCGGGCATTGCCGCTGCCGAGTATCCGGAGAAGCCGGTGCAGTTCGTCGTTCCGTGGCCGCCGGGCGATGCCGAAGACGTGCTGACACGCATGATCGCGGAAGACTTCCAGAAGACCTATGGCGTTCCGGCGGCGGTGGTGAACAAGCCCGGCGGCGGCGGCGGCCCCTTCCCCGGTGCGGTCGAG
>RFGB01000213.1 GCA_003697125.1 Alphaproteobacteria bacterium | reverse complement strand
TGCGCATGCCGGTCGCGGCCACCCGCCGGCCCGGCGGCCGGCGGGCCGGCCCTCAGCGCGTCTCGGCCACCAGGCGCGCCAGCGTCGGTTCGTTGAGGAAGCCGGTGACCGCAAGGCCGCGGGTGCGCTGGAAGGCGCGGATGGCGCGGCGGGTGGCGCGGTCGAATTCGCCATCGGCGCGGCCGGCATCGAATCCGAGGCTGATCAGCCTTTCCTCGACCGACCGGCGCGAGGCGCGGTTCAGGCCCAGCGCCTCCTCCCTCTCGCGCTGGCGGGCGTTCTGCGCCTGATTGCGCGCCTCCTCCTCCAGATCCTCGATCCGGAAACGGGCGACATCGGCAAACAGCCCGTCGGGATACAGCCGCAGATAGCGCCGATAGGCGGGGATGTCGTCGGCGCGCACCGCCTCGGCCCAGGCGGCACGCTCCTCGGCCCGGGCCTGGCGCTCGCGGGCGCGTTCGATCTCGGCCAGGCGCTCGCGCGCCTCGCGCGCATGCAGCCCGTCGGGATAGCGGCGCAGATAGAGACGCAGATCGGCCTCGCGCCCCGAGGCGCCGGTCGCCCGCCAGTAGGCATTGTCCTCGCGCTCGGCCTCGCGCAGGGCGCGGATCGATTCCTCGCGCAGCTCGCGCCGGCGCGCCTCGGCCTGACGATCCAGCCGCCGGACCTGCCCCTCGCGCAGATAGCCGGTCACCGGCAGCCCCTCGGCGCGCTGCCAGGCGGCGATGGCGGCGCGGGTGCGCGGACCGAAGATGCCATCGATGCCGCGCGGATCGAAGCCGAGGATGTAGAGGTCGATCTGGATGTTGATGCGGTCGCGATAGGTCAGGCCCAGCCTGTCCTCGCGCCGCTTCTCGCGATCGTCGGTGGCGCGATGCACGAGATGTGCGGGGATCAGCTGCGCGGCCGCGACCGGCGGCGCGGCCGGCAGGGAATGGCCGGCCGGCATGGCGGACAGGGCCGGCTGGCCGAACCCCGCGAGCCCGGCGAGCGCCAGGGTGCCGATTCCGTCTCGAAGTCGCATGCTGCTCTCCTTCCTGGGTCCTGATGCGGACAGGCATGTTACGCCCCGGGACGGAAACACCGTCGCTCAGCCATAGTTCCGCCGGTCGTCGATCACCTTTCCGTCATTGGGCAGGCTGCCGGGCGGCTCCAGCTCGACCCGGCCGCGCAGGTTCAGCACCTCGCGCAGCGTCTCGCCCAGCGCGGCGGCGTGCTCGGCGGTCAGGTCGGCGGTCTCGGCGATCAGGGTCATCGCGTCCTGGGCATCTTCGCGGGTGACCACCAGCCGCAGGCGCGTCACCTCGGGATGGCGCGCGGCGATGCGGGCGATCTGTTCGGGGCGGACGAACATGCCGCGCACCTTGGTCGTCTGGTCGGCGCGGCCCATCCAGCCGCGGATGCGCATGTTGGTGCGCCCGCAGGGGCTGATTCCCGGCAGCACGGCCGAGAGATCCCCGGTGGCGAAGCGGATCAGGGGGTAGTCTGGGTTGAGGCTGGTGACCACCACCTCGCCCACCTCGCCATCGGGAACCGGATCGCCGGTGCCGGGGCGGACGATCTCGACGATCACGCCCTCATCGACGATCATTCCCTCCATCGCGGGGCTTTCATAGGCGATGCTGCCCAGATCGGCGGTGGCATAGATCTGCAGGCAGCTGATGCCGCGATCGGCATATTCCTGGCGGATGGCGGGAAACAGGGCGCCGCCCCCGACCACCGCCCGGCGGAAGCCGAGCCTCGCCCCCGCCTCCTCGGCCCGGTCGAGGATCACCTTCAGATAGTCGGGCGTGCCGGCATAGGCGGTCGCGCCGAAGCGACGGGCCAGCTCGACCTGCTGTTCGGTGTTGCCGGTGCCCGCGGGGATCACCGCCGCCCCCACCGCGGCGGCGCCGCTTTCGAACATCAGCCCGGCCGGGGTGACGTGATAGGCGAAGCAGTTCTGCACGATGTCGCCCGGCCCGACCCCGGCGGCATGCAGGAAGCGTCCCACGCGCCACCAGTCGCGGGCGTCGCTGCCCGGTTCCAGGATCGGGCCGGGCGACATGAACAGGTGGCGGAAGGCGCCGGCGGGACGGGTGGTCAGCCCGCCGAAGGGCGGGTCGGCAGCCTGCAGGCTGCCCAGTTCGGACTTGCGCAGCACCGGCAGGCGCGCCAGCGCGGCGCGGTCGGTCAGCCCGGCGGGGTCGATCCCTGCCAGATGCCGCGCGAGGCCGGGGGCGCGGGGCAGCGCCTGGGCCAGAAGCGCGCGCAGCGCGACGAAGATCTCTTCCTCGCGCCGCGCCGGGTCGCGGGTCTCCAGCTCGTCGTAATGGCCGGCCATGCCGTTCCTCCCCTTCACAGGACTGGCGGCGGACTGGCGGCGGGCGCAGATGCCCGCCCCCCGCCGGCCGCGTCATGCCAGCCAGCGCTTGCGGCGGCGATAGCTGCGCACCTCGCGGAAGGACTTCCGGCCCTTCTCCGAGATGCCGAGGTAGAATTCCTTCACGTCGGGGTTCTCGCGCAGCTCGGCGGCGGGGCCTTCCATCACCACGCGCCCGGTCTCGAGGATGTATCCATGATGGGCGTGGCGCAGGGCCACGCTGGTGTTCTGCTCGGCCAGCAGGAAGGTCACCCCCTCCTTCTCGTTCAGGTCGCTGACGATGCCGAAGATCTCCTCGACAAGCTGGGGTGCGAGCCCCATCGAGGGTTCGTCGAGAAGGATCGTCTCGGGCCGGCTCATCAGCGCGCGGCCGATGGCGCACATCTGCTGCTCGCCGCCCGAGGTATAGCCGGCCTGGGACCGGCGGCGTTCCTTCAGGCGGGGGAAATAGCTGTAGACCTTCTCGAGATCCTGCGCGATCTCGCGGTCGCGGCGGGTATAGGCGCCGGTCAGCAGGTTCTCCTCGATGGTCAGATGCTCGAAGCAGTGGCGCCCCTCCATGACCTGGATGACCCCCCGCCGCACCAGATCCGAGGGATCGAGGCCCTGCACCCGCTCGCCGCGATAGAGGATCTGGCCCTTGGTGACCTCGCCGCGTTCGGATTTCAGCAGGTTGGAGATCGCCTTCAGCGTGGTGGTCTTGCCCGCGCCATTGCCGCCCAGCAGCGCGACGATGCCGCCCCGGGGGACGCTGAGGCTCACGCCCTTCAGCACCAGGATGACGTGGTTGTAGATCACCTCGATGTTGTTGACCTCGAGAAGCGTCTCGGTCTCGGCCTGGGTCCGGGCAGCGGGCGCGGTCATGGGTCCTCCGGCGCGGATCGGGGGGCTCGCCTCGGGCCGCGGGGCGGGGTTGCGCCCGCCCCGCGGGATCGGATCACTCGCAGCTGCGCGGGGTGATGCCGTTTTCCTTCGCGAAGGCTTCCGAGTCGGCGATGATCAGCGGATCGATCACCTCGCGGTCGGCCTCCATGAAGGGGGTGATGATGGTCCACTTGCCCTCGGCGGCGTTCCACTGCTGGATGGCGCCCAGCCCCGGCGCGCCGTGATTGGCGCAGGTGATCTTGATCGGCGGCAGGCCGGGCCAGCCCAGCTCCTCCCACCTCTGGGCGGTGATCTCCAGGTTTTCCAGCCCGTCGCGCATCATCGGCGGGGTGATCTTGGCGGTTCCGTGCAGCCTCTGGGCGGTGCGGATCGCCTCGGCCACGGTGATCGCGGCATAGACGCCCCGGGCATACAGCACCTCGCCGATCTTGGTGCCGTCACCGGCATTCTTGCCCGGTTCGATCACATATTTGCGGATCGCGTCGAAGACGGGCGCGTCGGCCCCGGGGAAATGCCAGGTGATGGCCTTGTAGCCATCGGCGCCCTTGCCGGCGGGGCGCACGTCGTTCTCGGAGCCGGACCACCAGACGCCCACGAAGTGATCCATGGGATAGCGGATGTTCGCGGCCTCCTGGATGGCGACCTGGTTCATCACCCCCCAGCCCCACATGATCACCCAGTCCGGGCGCTCGCGACGGATCTGCAGCCACTGGCTCTTCTGCTCCTGCCCGGGATGGTCGACGGGCAGCAGGCTCAGCTCATAGCCATGCTTGCGCGCCAGCTCCTCCAGCGTGCGGATCGGTTCCTTGCCATAGGCCGAGTTGTGATAGAGGAGCGCGATCCGCTTTCCGGAGAGATCGCCCCCCTCTTCCTGCAGGATATGCTTGATGATGATCGAGGCGGCATCCCAGTAGGTGCCGGGGAAGTTGAAGATCCATTCGAAGATCCGGCCATTGGCGGCCGAGGTTCGGCCATAGCCCATGGAATGGACCGGGATGTGGTCCGCGGTCGCCTTGGGGATCAGCTGGTAGGTGATGCCGGTGGACAGGGGATGATAGACGAGGCTGCCCTCGCCCTTCGTCGCCTCGTAGCACTCCACCCCCTTCTCGGTGTTGTAGCCGGTCTCGCAGGGCAGGATGCGGATCCTCTCGCCCCCGATGCCGCCATCGCGTTCGTTCAGCATCATCAGATAGTCGTGGAACCCGTCGGCATAGGGGATGCCGTTGGGGGCGTAGGGGCCGGTGCGGTAGTCGAGCGACGGGACGACGAGTTCGGCCCCCGCCGGGACCGCCATCGCCGCGGCCATCGCCGCCGCCGTCAGGATGCGCTTCATTGTCTCCTCCCTTCGATTGTCAGTAGGGGAACGGCCACAGCCGCAGCTTCTCCTTGGCAAGACGCCACAGCTGCGCCACGCCGTGCGGCTCGTAGATCAGGATGAAGATGATCAGCCCGCCCACGATCATGAACTGGATGTGGGCGGCCAGATCGGTTGGCCAGCCCAGGCTGCCCACCAGCAGGTTCTTCAGCCCCACCGGCAGCAGCACCATGAAGGCCGCGCCGGCGAAGCTGCCGAAGATCGAGCCGAGCCCGCCGATGATGATCATGAACAGGACCAGGAACGACTTGTCGATGTTGAAGGCCTCGGTGACCTCGGCCGCGCCCAGATAGACCGAGAAGAACAGCGCGCCGCCCACGCCGATGTAGAACGAGCTGACCGCGAAGGCGGTCAGCTTGGCGTGCAGCGGATTGACGCCGATGATCTCGGCGGCGATGTCCATGTCGCGGATCGCCATCCATTTGCGCCCGATCGGCCCGCGCGTCAGGTTGCGCGCCGCCCAGGCCATGACGAACAGGATCGACAGCGTGAACAGATAGGTCGCCCAGGACGCGGTGTTGGGGCCGGTCACGGCGATGCCGAGGAAGGTCCGCTCGGGCGCGGTGATCTGCCCGGTGGCGGAATAGTTGTAGAACCACGGCACCTTGTTCAGCAGCCAGACGATGAAGAACTGCGCGGCCAGCGTCGCCACCGCCAGATAGAAGCCCTTGATCCTGAGCGAGGGCAGGCCGAACACCACCCCCACCGCCGCGGTGACGAAGCCCGCGCCGATGATGCAGAATAGGATGTTCAGCCCCGGGAAGGCGGTCATCAGTTTGTAGCATGCGAAGGCGCCCACCGCCATGAAGGCGCCCGAGCCGAGGCTGACCTGCCCGCAATAGCCGGTCAGGATGTTCAGCCCGATCGCGATCAGTGAATAGACCAGGAAGGGCAGCAGGATCGACTTTTCCCAGTAGTCGTTGATCACCAGCGGAATCACCAGGAAGGCCACGGCCAGCACGGCGTAGTAGCGCCAGCGGTCGAAGCGGATCGGAAAGGTCTGGCTGTCCTCGGGATAGCTGACCTTGAAGTCGCCGGCCTCGCGGTAGAACATCACACCCTCTCGATGATCTTCTCGCCGAACAGGCCCTGAGGCCGGAACACCAGGACGACCAGGGCCACCACATAGGCAAACCACAGTTCCGTGGCCGAGAAGTTGGTGCCGAATATCGCCCGGAAGGTCTCGGTCGAGGAGGCGGCATACTCGAAGAACTTCTCGCCCGCGCCGATGATCAGCCCGCCCACGATTGCGCCGGGAATCGAGGTGAAGCCGCCCAGCATCAGCACGGGCAGCGCCTTCAGCGCGATCAGCGACAGCGAGAACTGCACCCCCGACTTGGCGCCCCACATCGTGCCGGCCACCAGCGCGATCACCCCGGCGATCGCCCAGACCATCACCCAGATCGCCCGCAGGCTGATGCCGACCGACAGCGCCGCCTGATGGTCATCGGCCACCGCCCGCAGCGCGCGGCCCTGCCGGGTGAACTGCGAGAACAGCGTCAGCGCCACCACCAGGACCGCCGCGACCAGCGTCGCCCAGACGTCCAGAAGGTCGATATACATCCCGAAATAGCGCGCCCCCTCCGGCGCCCAGCCGATGGTCACCTCCTCGATCCACAGCGACCCGCCGGTGGGAATGCCAAGATCGATGGTCTTGATCTCGGATGTCCACATCAGATCGCCGAGACCCTCCAGGAAGAAGGCCAGCCCGATGGTGGCCATGAACAGGATGATCGGCTCCTGGCCCACCAGATGCTTCAGCACCAGCCGTTCGATCACCCAGGCCAGCGCGATCATCACCAGGACGGTCAGCGCAACCGCGACCACGCCCGGAACCGTCCAGCCGAAATGGTGGATGTTGGTGCCGAACATGGCGTTGATCAGATGGGAGAAGGGAACCTGGCCCGCCTGGATCCCGGCCAGCGTCATCGCGGCGAACAGCGCCATCACGCCCTGGGCATAGTTGAAGATGCCCGAGGACTTGTAGATCAGCACGAAGCCCAGCGCGACCAGGGAATACATGATCCCGGTCATGAGGCCGTTGACGAAGACCTCGAGCACGTTGAGCCGGTCGACCGGCCCGGCATTGAAGATCAGGAGATACGCGCCCGCCAGCGCCAGGATCGCCGCGATCCCGGCCAGAGCCGCATTGCCGCTAAACGTCTTCATCCCATGCCTCCCGCCGCCCCCGGCGGCGGAGTCCCCGCG
>RFGB01000212.1 GCA_003697125.1 Alphaproteobacteria bacterium | reverse complement strand
TCGAGCGGTTTTTCTCAAAGCTCAAGCACTACAGGGCAATCGCAACCCGATACGAGAAACATGACGCCAACTTCCTCGCCCTGATCAAACTTGCCGCAAAACGCATCTGGTTGCGCGTTCATGAGTCGGTGTCCTAGTCGGGGCGGCTGACCTTCAGGCGGGTCGCCGCATACCATTCCGCCGCGGCGCGCATCTCGGCATCGCTCATCGCTTCGGCGATCGGCCCCATCACCTCGGAATGGCGCTTGCCCGAACGGAAGGCGCGCAGCTGGGTGTCGATGTAGACGGCCGTCTCCCCGGCCAGGTTCGGCGCCATCTCGTCGACCGCGATGCCGTCGGCCCCGTGGCACGAGGCGCAGGGCTGGGGCGCGTCGGCGGGGTCGGCGTGCAGCTCCGCCTCGGCCCGGAAGCCCGAATACCAGGCGGCCAGATCGGCGATCTGCTGGTCGGTCAGCCCGCGCGCCACGATCGACATCATCTCGTGTTCCCGCGCGCCGGAACGGAAGGCATCGAGCTGGGCGGCGATATAGGCGGCGTGCTCTCCCCCGATATTCGGCGCGATGGGAATGCGGGCGATGCCGTCGAGCCCGTGGCAGGTGCGGCACTGGCCGGCAAGCCGCCGCCCGGCCTGGGGATCGCCGGGCGGCCAGTCGTGCCCGGCCTCAGGTTCGGCGGGCGTCATGCCCTGATGCGCCGGTGCGGCGGCCGCAACCGCCGCACCGAACAGGGCTGCCGCGATCAGCCCGGGTCGCATCACTGACCGACATAGGAGATGCGGTAGAGCGCGCCGACGAGGTCGTCGGAGACCAGCAGCGAACCGTCGCGCAGCTGCGCCACGTCGACGGGCCGGCCGAGATATTCGCCGTTCTCGTCGATCCAGCCCTCGGCGAAGGGCTCGGAGGTGGCGTTGCCCTCGGCATCGATGAAGGTCACCATCACCCGCGCGCCCACCGGCGTCGTGCGGTTCCAGGACCCGTGCTGGGCGGAGAAGATCGCGTTGCGATACTTCTCGGGAAACATGTTGCCGGTATAGAAGGTCATGCCCAGATCGGCCGCGTGGGCGACCATCTCGACGGCGGGGAACACCACGTCGGCGGGCGGCTCGCTGTCCTTGTATTCATTGGTCCGGACATGGCCGCCGCCATACCAGGGGAAGCCGAAATGCTGGCCCGGCGCGGTCTGCCGGTTCAGCTCGCCCGGGGGAATGTCGTCACCCATCCCGTCGACCTGGTTGTCGGTGAACCACAGCTCGCCCGTCTCGGGGTGGAAATCCATGCCCACCGAGTTGCGCACGCCGTAGGTGTAGACCTCGCGCCCGGTGCCGTCGATGTTCATGCGGATGATGCCGCCGATACCCCATTCGTTGTAAAGATCCATCTTCTCGGGCGGGAAGACGTTGTAGGGCTGGCCGAGCGAGATGTAGAGCTTTCCGTCCGGCCCGACGCGGCAGACGCGGGCGGTGTGGTTGTAGCTCTCCTCCTCGGGCGGGATCAGCTTGCCCTCGGGCACGATCGGGATCGCCACCACGTCGGGGCTCTCATAGAAGAATTCCGCCGCCGGATACAGCAGCACCCGGTTGCGCTCGGCGATGATCAGGAAGCCGTCCTTGGTGAAGCAGGGCCCGTTGGGGATGGTCTTGGGCAGCGAGGGGGCGAAGTTCTTCACCTCGTCCGCGACACGGTCCTTGTTGCGGTCGGTGACCGCCCAGACCTCGGACTTGCGGGTGCCGACGAAGGTGACGATGCCCTGCGGTCCCACCGCCATGTGGCGCGCATCGGGCACGATGGCGTAGAGTTCGATCTTGAAGCCGGGCGGCAGCTTGATCCGCTGAAGCGTCTTCTTGATGGCTTCGGCATATTCGCCGCCCTGCTCGACATAGGTGAAATCGGTCACGCCGGTGACCTGGAAGCGGCCGAGCTTCTCGAGGTTCTCCGGCAGGGCCATCTGGGCGGGGGCCGCCAGCGCGCTGATCACCAGCGCGGCCGAGGCCAGAAGAATCCGTTTCATCGGGTCTCTCCCTGACATAGCTGTTATTGGCGCGGCAATCCGCCGCATGCCGATCTTGGCGCGAAAGCGCCGCGACTTCCATCGCCACCCCCGGGGGCGGCTTTCCACCACATGGAATAGTGCCGCCCCGCCGTCAGCCCCGCATCAGCCCGGGCAGGAAGGTGACCAGATCCGGAAACAGGATCATCAGCGCCACGACGACCAGGTCGCAGACAAGGAACCAGCCGACGCCGCGGAAGATGCGTTCAAGGGAGATCTCGCCGCCGACCACGGACTTGACGACGAATAGGTTGAAGCCCAGCGGCGGGGTCAGCATGCCGATCTCGATATACTTGACCACCAGCACGCCGAACCAGACCAGATCCATCTGCAGCGTCTTCAGCAGCGGCAGGAACACCGGCAGCGTGATCAGCATGATGCCGATGGGGTCGAGGAACATGCCCAGCACCAGATAGACCACCGACATCGCGATCACGATCAGCACCGGATCCAGCGCGAGCGGCGCCACCAGATCGGCCAGCGCCGCCGATGTTCCGGTCAGCGACAGGAAGCGGGTGAACATCACCGCACCCATCCCGACGAAGAAGATCTGGGCGGTGGTGCCCATGCCCTCGGCGAGCGCCTCGACCATGCGCCCCATGGTCATCCGCCGCTGCGCGACCGCGATGACCAGCGCGAGGAAGGCCCCCGCCGCCCCGGCCTCGGTGGGGCTGACCATCCCGGAATACAGCCCCCCGATGATCCCGCCGATCAGCAGCACCAGCGGCCAGACCTCGGCCAGCGCACGCCAGCGCGCAGCGCCCAGCGCGGCGATCGCGGCAGGGTCGGGACGCGGTGCCAGCGACCGGTCCAGCCGGCAGCGCAGCAGGATCATCGCCGTGTAGACCGCCGCGGTGATCAGCCCGGGCACCACCCCGCCGATCAGAAGGTCGACGATCGAGACCTCGGCGAACACCCCGAACAGGACCAGAAGGATCGAGGGGGGGATCAGCGCGGCGATGGTTCCGGCCGAGGCCACCACCCCCGCGGCCAGCCCCTTCTCGTAGCCCGCGCGCAGCATCTCGGGCACGGCAAGTCTCGCCATGGCCGCGGCGGCGGCAACCGAGGATCCGCAGGCCGCCGCGAAGCCCGCGCAGGCGAGATTGGCCGCCACCGCCAGCCCGCCGGGCAGCCCCGCCAGCCAGATCCGCGCGGCCGAGAACAGCGCCGCAGCGATGCCGCTGGCATTCGCGATCGCGCCCATCAGCAGGAACATGGGAATGGCCGAAAGGTCCCAGCTGGACGCGAAGCCGTGCGGCACCTCTCGCACCATCGACAGGGCGACATTCAGGTTGCGCAGATGCCAGAAGCCCAGGAAGCTGACCCCGGCCAGCGCCACCCCGATCGGCACCCGCAGCGCGATGAGCGCCAGCACGGCGGCAAGGCTGACCAGACCCAGCTCGAGCCCCGACATCACCCGCGCCCCCCAGACACGTCACCATCGCCGCCGTCGCGGGATGCGGTGCCGAGATCGGCGACCAGCCGCAGCACCAGCGCCACCAGCATCGCCGCGCCCGCCACCGGCAGCAGCCATCGCCCCGGCCATGCGGGCAGGAAGCCGGTGGGGATCTCAAGAACCTCGCCGCGCGCGGTGCGGCGCAGCGCGCCGATCCAGCTCTGCCAGGTGAACACCGCCGTGTAGAGGATGGTCACCAGCCGCGCGAACAGGTCCAGCCCCGCCCGCCAGCGCCGCCCCAGGCGGGCAACGAACATGTCGACGGTGATGTGCCGGTCGGCCAGCGCCAGATGGGCCCAGGGCAGGAAGGCCACCGCGATCATGTAATAGGCGGCGACCACCTCGTTGGTGCCGGGCAGCGGCCGGGCCAGGAGGCTGCGCGCCAGCACATCGACGGTGACATGCGTCATCATTGCCGCCCCGGCCAGAAGGGCCAGGGCGAACAGGCCGTCGGCAATCCGGCGGCACAGGCCGGTCGCGCGGGTCATCGGCGCGGCCATGGGGGCAGCCTCGCCGGATCAGAGGGCGTTCGGGTCGATCCTGGAATAGACCTCGCGCCACAGCACTTCGGCGAACTTCTCGATGTCGGTCCCGATCTCGGCCGAAAGGCCGCGCCACTTCTCGGCGGTGTCGAGATAGTCGCGCACCATCGCCTCGACCCCCTCGACGCCGAATTCGCGGCCCTTGGCAATCGCGGTGTCCATCTCGGCCGCCTTGTAGCGCTTCATCAGCGCGTCAAAGCTGGCATCGCCCCGGATGATCTGCACGCCATTGTCGCGCACCTGTTCGTCGACCGCCTGCTGGTTGCGGATGATGAAGCTGCCGATGGTCATCTCGGCGACCAGATATCCGGCATGGCGCAGATGGGCGCGCTCCTCGGTGTCGGACATGGCCAGCCAGCGGTCGCGGTTGATCGACAGGTTGATCGCGGGCGAGGACACGCCGAACGAGAAGTCGGTGACATATTTGGCGAAGTCCCCTTAGCCGAAGGTGCGCAGCCATTCGCCCACGCCCGCCACGCAGTCGAGCCCGCCGCGCTGCAGCAGGCTCACCGCCTCGACCAGGCTGGCGGAGACCGTGGCCGCGCCGGCCATGTTCAGCATGTCGAGCGCGGCGCCCGAGGCACGGATGCGCCTGCCCTTCAGATCGGCGACGCTGCGCACCGGTTCGCGGCACATCAGCACATAGGGTGCGCCGGCATGGCCGGCCAGCGGGATCTGGTTGATCGCCCGCGCCTCGGCCAGGCAGGACGGGCAGCGCAGCAGCATCACCTCCATCGAGGCGCCGGCGGCGGCGACGGGGTCGTTGCCCTCGATGGCGATGCCATACATGATCGCCAGCGAGGGCAGGAGGTTCGGCACATAGGTCGGGATCACCAGCCCCGCATCCATCACCCCGTCCTGGATGGCGGTCGGGGTCTCGCGCCCGCCGGCGAGCTGTCCGCCGGCGATCCAGGTCCATGTCACCTCGCCGGGCGCGTCCTTCTCGACGCGGGCGAAATACTCGGGCAGGGCCTTGGCGGTCAGCCAGTCGGCGGCGGGCACCCAGGAGCCGTAGACCAGCTCCTCCGCCGCGGCGGGCAGGCTGGTCAGTGCCAGGGCCCCGGCCGCAACCGCATGAATCAGTCTCATGGTTTCCTCCGCTGCTCCGTCACAGGCCCAGCAGGGCCCGCGCATTCTCCTTCAGGATCAGGGGCCGGACCTCGTCGCGGATCCCGATCTTCGCGAAATCCGCAAGCCATCGGTCCGGGGTGATCGCCGGCCAGTCCGATCCGAACAGCATCCGGTGCTTCAGGATCGTGTTGCAGTACTGGATCAGGATCGGCGGGAAGTATTTCGGCGACCACCCCGACAGGTCGATCCAGACATTGGGCTTGTGGGTTGCGACGCTCAGCGCCTCCTCCTGCCAGGGGAAGGAGGGGTGGGCGAGGATGATCTTCATGTCGGGGAAGTCCACCGCGACATCGTCGATGGCCATGGGGTTTGAATACTTCAGACGCATGCCCATGCCGCCGCGCATGCCGGCGCCGACCCCGGTCTGGCCGGTGTGGAACAGCGCGATGGCGCCCGCCTCGGCGATGACCTCGTAGAGCGGCCAGGCCATGCGGTCATTGGGCCAGAAACCCTGCATGGTCGGGTGGAACTTGAAGCCGCGCACGCCGAAGCTCTCGATCAGCCGGCGGGCCTCGCGCGCGCCGGCACGCCCCTTGGCCGGGTCGATCGAGGCGAAGGGGATCATGATGTCGGCGTTCTCGGCGGCGATGCGGGCGACTTCCTCGTTGGAATAGCGCCGGAAGCCGGTCTCGCGTTCGGCATCGACGGGGAAGATCACGCAGCCGATGCGCCGTTCCCGGTAATAGGCGGCCGTCTGTTCCACCGTGGGCAGCATGCCCTGGGCGCCGGCCGGATTGCGGAAATAGCGGGCCATGCCGGCCTGGAACTCGTGATAGCCGTCATCGCGGGGGCCCTTGCAAGGCTCCTCGGCATGGGTATGGACGTCGATGGCGATCAGATCATCGACATTCATGGCGCCTCCTCGCCGATTCCGGTCAGCTTTCGCAACAGCCCGATCAGCGTGCGGGTCTCGGCGGCGCTGAGACTCGTCGGCGGTGCGCTGTCGGGCGCGAAGAAGGCCGCGGCGCGCAGCTCGACATGCCGGCGCCCGGCCGGGGTCAGGCGCAGCTCGACGGCGCGGCGATCCTCGCGCGAGGGGGTGCGCGCGACCAGGCCGGCCAGTTCCAGCGCGCGGATCAGCTTGGCCATGTGCGCGCGCTTGATCATCAGCCTTTCGGCCAGCACGCCCTGGCGCACGCCCGGGTTCAGCCCGATCACCCACAGGATGGTGAAGGCGCCGGCGCGCAGATCATGCCCCGCCACGGCGGCATAGAAGCGTTCGAATGCCTGCAGCTGGGCGATGCGCAGAAGGAAGCCCAGCGAATCCTCCAGCGCGCCCAGCGCCAGCGAGGACGGATCGGCCGCCGGGGGGGCCTGCGGCTCCCGCCCGGGCGCGGGCAGGACCGTGACCCGCGATCCCCCCGGCCTAGTCATCGGCCTCGTCCGGCACCGCCAGCCGGCCCGCCCGCTTCTCCAAGAAGGCGCGCAGGTTGGCCCTGGCCTCGGGCGTGGTCATGGTCAGGGCCGCCATCAGCCTTTCGGCGAACAGGCCGTCCTCATGGCTCATGTCCTGGATGCGCGGCAGGGCCTGGATGATGGCGAAATTCGACAGCGGCGCGTTGGAGGCGGCCTTCCGGGCCAGCGCCTCGGCCCGCGCCAGCGCCTCGCCCGCCGGCACGCGATACTGCACGACGCCCCAGGCCTCGGCCTCGGCGGCGGTGACGACGCGGCCGGTCAGCATCATGTCGGCCATGCGATGGGCCCCCATCAGCCGGGCAACGCGCACCGAGGCCCCGCCGCCGGTGTAGATCCCGCGCTGCCCCTCGGGCAGGGCGAAATAGGCGGTCTCGTCGGCCACCCGCACATGCACCGCCGCGGCGAGTTCCAGCCCGCCCCCGATCACCGCGCCCTGCAGCGCGGCGAACCAGGGCAGGCGACCGCGCTGGATGCGGTCGAAGGCCCGCCCCCACCGGCGCGAATTCTCCAGATCGTCCAGCGCCGAGCGCTCGGCCTGCTCGGCAAGGTCCAGCCCGGCCGAGAAATTCCCGCCATGGCCGAAGATCACCCCGGCTCTCGCCTCCGCCTCGGCCCGGGCGACCGCCTCGTCGATCGCGGCGATCACCGCATCGCTGATCGCGTTGCGCTTGGCCGGCCGGTTCAGCCCGATCAGGGCGACGCCATCGCGCATTTCCCAGCTGAGAAGCCCGTCCGCGCCAGTGCCGGCCGTCATCACCACACCCCTTCCGCCGCGCCTTCGCCGCGCGGCATCACCGCGCGCCGCAACCCGCCCGGCCCCGCCCTTCGGGCCGGAGCCGCGGGGTGGGGCGAATTTGTTTCCAAGTAGACAAATTTGCCGGCCCGCGTCAAGATGGCGGGCCGGGAGGCGCCGGTCCGTGCCGGCCGCTTATCGGAGGGAAGGAATGGCCAAGGCACCGCTCAGGAGGATCCGCACCTGGAACCCGAAGCTGGCGATGGATACCCGCCCCGACGGCAGCATCCATGTCTGGCGGGAAGATCCGCTGGGCCCGTGGGAGCGCAGCGTCACCGATCCGCTGATCCGCTGGGCGCGGGAGGCGCCGGAACGGGTCTGGATGGCCGAGCGCGCCGGACCCGCGGGGGATGGGGAATGGCAGCGCGTGACCTATGCCGAGGCGCTGGCGCAGGTGCGTGCCATCGCCGCGGCGCTGCTGAACATGGGCCTTTCGGCCGAACGGCCGCTGGCGATCCTGTCGGGCAACAGCATCGGCCATGCGCTGATGGCCCTGGCCGCCCAGCATGTGGGCATACCCTCGGCGGCCATCGCGCCCGCCTATTCGCTGGCCGCGGCGGATCCGGTCAAGCTGCGCGAGGTGGCGCGCCAGCTGACCCCCGGCCTGATCTATGCCGAGGACGGCGCGCGCTTCCGCGCCGCGATCGAGGCGGTCTTCCCCCCCGACCTGCCGGTGGTCAGCCGGACCAACCCGCTGCCCGGGCGGGGCATTGCCCTTGACGATCTCGTCTCCACGCGGCCCGACGAGGCGGTGGACCGCGCCCATCAGGCCGTCGGCCCCGACACCATCGCCAAGTTCCTGTTCACGTCGGGGACCACCGGCAGCCCGAAGGCGGTGATCCAGACCCACGGCAACATCGCCTCGAACCAGGCGATGGTGCTGGATGCCTATGCCTTCCTGCGCGACACGCCCCCCGTGATCGTGGACTGGGCGCCGTGGAACCACGTCGCGGCCGGCACCAAGGTGTTCTACCTGTCGCTGTTCAACGGCGGCAGCTATCACATCGACGCGGGCAAGCCCACGCCCGAGGCGATCGGGACCACCTTGCGCAACCTGCGCGAGGTGGCGCCGACATGGTATTTCAATGTCCCCGCCGGGCATGAACTTCTGGTCCGGGCGATGGAGGAGGACGCGGCGCTTGCGCGCAACTTCTTCAGCCGCCTGCAATACCTGATGTATGCCGGGGCGCCGATGTCGCGCCATTGCTGGGACAGGCTGGCGGCGCTGTCCGAACGTGCGGTGGGCGAACGGGTCCTGCGCTCATCCTCGCTGGGCGCGACCGAGACCGGCCCCTTCGCGCTGTGCGGGATGGTCGAGGAGGAGCGCCCCGACAATGTCGGGATCCCCGCGCAGGGGGTGCATCTGAAGCTGGTTCCGGTGGGCGACAAGCTGGAATGCCGCATCAAGAGCCCCTCGGTCACGCCGGGCTACTGGCGCAATCCCGCGCTGACCGCCCAGGCCTTCGACGAGGAGGGATTCTACCGGCTGGGCGACGCGATCCGCTTTGCGGTGCCGGGGCGGCCCGAGGCCGGCTTCTTCTTCGACGGAAGGCTGGCCGAGAACTTCAAGCTGGTGACCGGCACCTTCGTCGCGGTGGGGCCGCTGCGCGGCCGGCTGGTCAACGAGATGGGCGGGCTGGTGCGCGATGCGGTGCTGGCGGGCGAGGGACGGGCCGAGATCGGCGCGCTGATGCTGCCCGACATCGCCGCGCTGCGGGCGCTGATCGGATCCGGGGATTCCGGATCGCTGGACGACGCCGCCGTCCTTGCCCATCCCGCGGTGCGCCGGGCGCTGGCCGAAAGGCTGGCCGCCCATGCCGCGGCGGCGACGGGTTCGGCCAGCCGCGTCGCCCGCGCGATCCTGCTCGACAGCCCGCCCGAACCCGAGCGGGGCGAGATCACCGACAAGGGATCGCTGAACCAGCGCAACATCCTGCGCAACAGGGCCGATCTGGTCGCGGCGCTCTATGACGACGCCGACCCGCGGGTGATCCTGGCCCGCAGCCCGGCGCGCAGCGGCTGACCGGCGAAGGCCGCGCTCAGCCCCCGGCGGGCTGCGGTGCCCGGGCGGCGGCCCGGACCTCGGCAAGATCGTTCCACACGTCGATGCGCGCGATGCGCCCGTCGCGCAGCTCGAACCGGTCGATGAATCGGATCCCCTCGAAGGCCGATCCGTCCGGCCATTCGCCGTAGAGCGTGCCGAGGACATAGACCGTGTCGCCCGCGGCATCCACCCGCTCGATCCGCTTGCGCACCCAGCGATAGCGCGACGCGGCCCAGGCGACCACCTCGCGCGGGCCCGACAGGCGCGCCCCGCCCGGAAAGACGCTGACATGCCCCGGCGCGAGCATCGCCTCGGCGCGCGCGATCTCCCGTTCCTCCAGCGCCGCGAGATAGCTGCGAACGATGTCCTCGGCCGGCATGGCTCCTCCTCTGGCATTCTCCGGGGCCGATGCTAAGACTCTGGCGCGACGAATGCGAGGGGTTGGCGATGACGGCTTCAGGCGGGCGGGCGGAAGGTGCGGCGACCGGCGCCACGACCCTTGCCCAGAAGATCATCGCGCGGGCCTGCGGGCGGCCGGTCGCGCCGGGCGAGGTGGTCACCGCGCGTGTCGATCTGGCCATGATCCATGATTCGGGCGGGCCGCGGCGCGTCGCCCCCATCCTGCGCGAACTGGGCGTCGGGCTGTGGGACCCGGCGAAGGTGGTGCTGATCTCGGACCATTTCGTGCCGGGCGACACCGAGGAGGGTGCGCGCATCCTGGCGCTGACCCGCGAATGGGCGCGCGAGACCGGCGTCGCCTTCCATGACGGGGTCGGCATCTGCCATGTGGTGCTGCCCGAGGCGGGGCATCTGCGGCCGGGCATGTTCGTGGTGGGCGGCGACAGCCATTCGCCCACCGGCGGCGCCTTCGGGGCCTACATGTTCGGGGTCGGCGCCACAGAGATGGCGGGCGTGCTGGCCACGGGCGAGATCTGGATCCGGGTTCCCGAGACCATCCTGATCGAGTGGCGCGGCCGGCTGAGCCCGGGGGTGATGGCCAAGGACATGATGCTGGCCCTGTGCGCGCGGCTGGGCATGGATGGCGGGCGCTATCAGGCGGTGGAATATGCCGGCGAGGCCATTGCCGCCCTGCCGATGCAGGAACGGATGACCCTGTCGAACATGGCCGCCGAGCTGGGGGCGCAGGTCGGGCTGATCGCGCCCGACGAGGTGACGGCGCAATGGCTGGCCGGGGTCGGCGCCGATCCCGGCGACTGGCAGGGGCTGCGCACCGATCCCGGCGCGCGGCTTGCGGAGCATCACCGGCTGGATGCCGCCGCCCTGCCGCCCCAGGTCGCCGCGCCCCATTCGCCGGCCAATGCCGGCCCGGTGGCCGATGCCGCCGGAGAGCGGATCGACATCGCCTATATCGGTGCCTGCACCGGGGCCAAATACGCCGATCTGGCGGCGGCGGCGCGGATCCTGCGCGGGCGGCGGCTGGCGCCGGGGGTGACGCTTCTGGTCGCGCCGGCCAGCCGCCGCGATCAGGAACGCGCCGCGGCCGATGGCATCATGGCGGTGTTCGAGGCGGCCGGCGCGCGCATCCTGCCCAATGCCTGCGGGATCTGCGCCGGCTATGGCGCGCACCGGCTGGCGGCCGGGGTCAGCTGCATCTCCTCCACCGCGCGCAACTTCCGCGGCCGCATGGGCGATCCATCGGCGCGGGTCTGGCTCGGCTCGCCGATGACGGTGGCCGCATCGGCAGTGGCGGGGCGGATCGCCGACCCGCGCGAGATGCTGGAGGCTGCCTGATGGGCCGGATCTGGCGGCTTGCCGACGACATCGACACCGACCAGCTGGCGCCCGGCCAATACATGCGGGGGGGAATCGAGGCGATCGCCGCCCATTGCCTCGAATCGGTGCGGCCCGATTTCGCCGCCGGGGTGCGGCGCGGCGACATCATCGTCGCCGGGCGCAATTTCGGCATGGGCAGTTCGCGCGAACAGGCGGCCGAGGCGCTGCGCCATCTGGGCCTGGCCGGGGTGGTCGCGGAAAGCTTCGCCGGCATCTTCTATCGCAACGCGATCAATCTCGGGCTGCCGGTCCTGACCGCGCCGGATCTGTCGGGCATCGAGGACGGGGCCGAGGCCGCCCTCGACATCGCCGCGGGCAGGCTGCTGGTCGGGGGGCGGGCGGTGCCGCTCGATCCCCTGCCCGAAAACCTGCGGCCGATCATCGCCGCGGGCGGGCTGGTGCCCTGGCTCAAGGCAAGGCTGAAAGGACAGGCATGACCCTGAAGGAAAGGCTGGGCCAGGCGCGCATCCTGCTTGCGCCCGGCGTGACCGACGCGCTGACCGCGCTGATCGCGGCCCGGGCGGGGGCCGAGGCGCTGTATCTGACCGGGGCCGGGATCGCCTATACCCGGCTGGGCCGGCCCGACATCGGGCTGGTCACCGCGACCGAGGTCGCCCAGACCATCGCGCTGATCCGCGAGCGGGTGGACACGCCGCTGATCGTCGATGCCGACACGGGGTTCGGCAATGCGCTGAACATGCAGCGCACCGTGCGGATCTTCGAGCGGGCGGGCGCCGATGCCCTGCAGATCGAGGATCAGACCTTCCCCAAGCGCTGCGGCCATCTCGCCGGCAAGTCGCTGATCCCCGCCGCCGAGATGGCCGGCAAGATCCGCGCCGCGGTCGATGCCCGCCGCAACGCGCTGATCATCGCGCGCACCGACGCCATCGCGGTCGAGGGGTTCGAGGCGGCGCTGGCGCGGGCCGAGGCCTATCTCGAGGCGGGCGCCGACATCCTGTTCATCGAGGCGCCGCGCGACACGGCCGAGCTGCGCGCGATCGCCGACCGGTTCGCGCGCCGCGTGCCGCTTCTGGCCAACATGATCGAGGGCGGCCGCACCCCGCTGCAGGACGCGCCGGCGCTGCAGGCGCTGGGCTTTCGCATCGCCATCTTCCCCGGCGGGATCGTGCGGGCGCTGGTGCGCACCGCGCAGGACTATTACGCCAGCCTGATCGCCCATGGCTCGACCCTGCCCTTCCGCGACCGGATGCTGGATTTCGCCGCGCTGAACGACCTGCTGGGCACGAAGGAACTGCTCGATCTCGGGAAACGCTACGAATGAGCCTCGACCCCGTCACACTCGCCATCCTGAAGGGGCGGCTGGAACAGATCGCCGACGAGATGGACGCGACCCTGTTCCGCGCCGCCTTCAATCCGATCATCGCCGAGGCCCATGACGCCAGCCACGGCATCTATGACGCGGCGACCGGCGACACGCTGGTGCAGGGCAAGTCCGGGCTGCCGATCTTCGTGGGCGTCATGGCCTTCGGCGTGCGCGCGGTGATGGCGCGCGCGAAGGGCCGGATCAGCGACGGCGACGTGTGGATCTTCAACGACCCCTTCGCGGGGGGCACGCATCTGTCGGACTTCCGCCTGGTGCGGCCGGTGTTCCATGACGGAGAGCTGTTCTGCTGGCTGGCCTCGGTCGGGCACTGGCACGATGTGGGCGGCAATGTTCCCGGCAACTACAATCCGGTGGCGACAGAGATCCTGCAGGAGGGCATGCTGATCCCGCCGGTCAGGCTGTTCCACCGCGGCGAGCTGGTGCAGGACGTCGTCGACATCCTGTCGGCGAATTCCCGGCTGCCGCTGTCGCTCTATGGCGACCTGCAGGGCCAGATCGGGGCGCTGGATCTGGGGGTGCGCCGGATCGGCGCCCTGATCGCCGAATATGGCGCGGACACGCTGCGCGCGGCCTTCGCGGCGCTGAAGGAGCGAGCGGCGACGATGATGCGCGCCCAGATCGCCGGGCTTCCCGACGGCAGCGTCTCGGCCGACGACCTGCTGGACAATGACGGGATCGTGGACGAGCCGCTGCGCATCGCGCTCGACATGACCGTGGCGGGCGACCGGCTGGTGCTGGACTTCTCGCGTTCGGCTCCCGCCGCACAGGGGCCGGTCAACATCTCGCGCGCGACGACCATCGCGGCCTGCTATGTCGCGCTGAAGCACGTCTTCGTCGAGGTGCCGGCCAATGCCGGGGTGCTGGAGCCGGTGGAGATCCGCATCCCCGACGGCTCGATCCTCGATGCGCGCAATCCCCGCCCGGTCGGCGGCTATACCGAGACCATCCTGCGGCTGATCGACGTCATCTTCCAGGCGGTGGCCAGGATCGCCCCCGAGCGCGCGGTGGCGCCGGCCTATGGCACCATCAACGCCCTGTCGGTCACCGGCCGGCGCGAGGGGGGCGGGCGCTGGGTGATGTTCAGCTTCTTCGGCGGCGGCCATGGCGGCCATGCCGGGGGTGACGGGCTGAGCCACGGCAACGCCCCGATCTCGACCGCGACCATCCCGCCGCTGGAGATCCTCGAGGCGGCCTATCCGGTCCGGTTCACCCAATGGGCGCTGCGGCCCGATTCCGGGGGGCCGGGTGAACACCGGGGCGGGCTGGGCGCGATCTACGAGCTTGCGCTGATGGCCGAGGAGGCCGAGGCCTTCCTGTTCGGCGAGCGCGGCCGGCACCCGCCGCCGGGGGTCGCCGGGGGCCTGCCCGCGGCGCCGAACCGCTTCGCCTGGGAGGGCGCGACGGGCTGGAACGCGCCGCCCATGACATCGAAGATGACCGGCATCCGCCTCCGGCGCGACCAGAAGCTGCGGCTGGAGACGCCGGGCGGCGGCGGCCATGGCGACCCTGCGCGGCGCGACCCGGCGGCGGTGGCCCGGGACGTGGCGCAGGGCTATGTCAGCGCACGGGCCGCGCGGGAGGTCTACCGCGTGGCACTCGATGCGGATGGCCGCGTGGACGAGGCGGCCACGGCGCGGCTGAGGGGGGCGGCATGAGTCTGGTGATCGGAGTCGATGTCGGCGGCACCTTCACCGACATCGTCGTTCTCGACGAGGCCGCGGGGACGGTCCGAACGCTGAAGGTGCCATCGACCCGCGGCGACCAGTCGGTGGGTTTCGTCGAGGGGATATCCCGCGCAGCGCCCGATTTCGCCGCCATCGCCACCGTGGTCCACGGCACCACGGTCGGCACCAATGCGCTGCTGGAACGCAAGGGGGCGCATACCGGGATCATCACCACCGAGGGCTTCCGCGACGTTCTGGAGATGCGCCGGCGCGACCGGCCGGCCACATGGGGCCTGCGCGGCAGCTTCACCCCGGTCGTCGCGCGCACCGACCGGATCGAGACCGCCGAGCGCACCCTGGCCGATGGCCGGATCCTGGTTCCCGTGGACCCCGCGGCCGTGGCCGGGGCGGCGCGGCGGCTGGCCGCGGCGGGCTGCGAGGCGCTGTGCGTCTTCTTCATCAACGGCCATGCCAATGACGCCAACGAGGCGCAGGCGGTCGCGGCCGCCCGGGCGGTCTGGCCCAATCCCTATGTCACCGCCGCGACCGAGATCCTGCCCGAGATCCGCGAGTTCGAGCGGCTGTCGACCGCAACGCTGAACGCCTATCTGCAACCCGTCGTCGCCGCCTATCTCGACCGGCTGGACCAGCGGCTGACCGGGCGCGGCTTCGCCGGCAAGCTTCTGATCGTGCAGTCGAATGGCGGCGTGATGGGGGTCGATGCCGCCCGCCGCCAGCCGGTGCGCACCGCGCTGTCGGGCCCCGCCGCGGGCGTGATCGCCGCGCGCGGCATCGCGCTGGCCGCGGGCTTTCCCAACATCATCACCTGCGACATGGGCGGCACGTCCTTCGACGTCTCGCTGGTGGCCGATGGCGAGCCGGCGCTTGCCGCCCAGACCGAAATCGACTTCGGCATGGTGATCCGGCTGCCGATGATCGAGATCACCACCATCGGCGCGGGCGGCGGCTCGATCGCCTGGCTCGACGCCAGCGGCCTGCTGCAGGTCGGCCCGGAAAGCGCGGGCTCGGACCCCGGACCGGTCTGCTATGGCCTGGGCAATGACCGCCCCACGGTGACCGATGCCAATGTCGTGCTGGGGCGGATCAATCCCGACCGGCCGATCGGGGGCAAGCTTGCGCGGCTTGACGTGGCAGCCGCCCGCGCGGCCATCGCCGCGCATATCGCCGCGCCGCTGGGCCTGTCGGTGGAGGATGCCGCCGAGGCGATCCTGAAGCTGGCGAATGCCCGGATGGCCGGGGCGATCCGGCTGGTGTCGATCGAGCGCGGCCATGACCCGGCGCGCTTTGCCGCCATGCCCTTCGGCGGCGGCGGCGCGCTTCATGCCGGCGCGCTGATGCGCGAGGTGGGGCTCGGCGCGGCGCTGGTGCCGCGCTTTCCGGGCGTCACCTCGGCGCTGGGCTGCGTGGTGGCGGACATGCGCCATGACCGGGTGCGCACCGTCAACCGGCTGTTGTCCGAGCTCGATCCCGCGGCGCTGTCGGCCGAGATGGTCGCGACGGCGGACGAGCTGGAGGGCGAGCTCGACCACGCCGGCGTCGCCTTCACCGGGCGCGAACGGATCTACGAGCTCGACATGCTCTATCTGGGCCAGACCCATACCGTGCGGGTGCCGGTGGTGATGCCCGAGGGCGGGCTGACGCGCGAGGGGATCGCCACCGCCTTCGCGGCCGCCTACCGGGCGGCGTTCGGCCGGGTGCTGGACGACATTCCAGTGCGGGTGATGAACCACCGTGTGGCGGTGGTCGGACGGCGCCCGGGGCTCGACCCGCGGCTGTTCGCCCCCGCCGATGGCAGGCCGGCAGCGGAATGCCGGCTGGGGACGCGGCGGGTCTATGCGGAGGGAAGCTGGGTCGAGGCCGGCGTCTATGACCGGCTGGCGCTGGCGGTGGGCGAGGAGATCGTCGGCCCCGCGGTGCTGGAGCAGCCCGACACGACCATCTTCGTGGATTCCGGGCTGACCGCCCGGGTGGACCCCTTCGGCAATCTGGTGATGCGCGAGGAAGCATGAGCGGGCCCGGCGACCTTGGCGATCCGGCGCGCACCGCGCTGGTGATCGTCGATCTTCAGAACGACTTCCTGCACCCCGATGGCGCCTATGCCCGGGGCGGGGTCCGCTCGGACGAGATCGCCGCCCTGCCCGGCCGGATCGCTCCGGTGGCGCGCGCGCTGCGCGCGGCCGGCGGCTGGGTGGTGGCGACGCAGTTCACCCTGGTGCCCGGGCGGGACGGGGCGCCGTTCATCTCGCCGCATCTGAAGGCGCTGCGCCCCTTTCTGGGCCCGGGCGACTTTGCCCCGGGCAGCTGGGGGCAGGCGCTGGTCGACGCCTTGCAGCCGGCGGATCTGACGGTGGAGAAGGTCGCCTATTCCGCCTTCTACATGACCCGGCTGGAATGGGTGCTGCGCAAGGCGGGGGTCGAATCGCTCATCTTCTGCGGCATCGTGACCAATGGCGGGGTGGCCTCGACACTGCGCGATGCGCATGTGCGCGACTTCCGCTGCATGATCCTGACCGATGGCTGCGCCGCCTTCGATCCGCAGGTCCACGCCAGGGCGATCGCCGATCTTTCCACCATCGCCCGGCCGCTGTCCTGCGCCGAGGCCGGGGCAGCGCTCGCTGCCGCTTAAGTTTTGTCTAAAGGGCTTGCTGTATTCAGGCCGCCGGCGCCCTTTCGGCGCAGGGCGGAATTCTCTATGACCACTCCACTTCACGCGGCGTCTGCCGCCACGCCTGAGGCGCTGCCTTCGCTGCGTCCGGGCTCGGTCCAGCAGGGCGCGATCCTGCTGCTGTTCGGCAGCGACGATCTGCGTCTGCGCGTGGCCAGCGACAATCTGTCGGAACTGTTCGGTGCGCCGGCCGCGCGGCTTTTGGGGCGCGAGGCCGACCGCCTGCTGGGCGTGCGCGGCACCCGCGCGCTGGAACGCGCGCTGCACGGCGGCAGCCTGGCGGCAGCGGCGGGGCCGCTGACGCTGCCCTCGGGCCGGACGGTCTGGGCCAATCCGCTGCGGGTCGGGGCGCTGGTGGGGCTGGAAATCGAGCCCGCCCCCGATCCCGCGGCGATCCAGGCCGCCGGGCTGGCCTTTGCCGCCGAAAGCGCCACGCTGGGCCGGATCGCCCGCCGTCTGACCGGCGCGACGCATGAGGCGGTCGCCGCGCGGGGCGCCGAGATCGCGCAGGGCTTCCTGCGTCTGACCGGTTATGGCCGGGCGATGCTGTGTGCGCTGGAAGCCGACCAGAATGCGCAGGTGCTGGCCGATTCGGGATCCGATGACGGGGCGCGCCGGACGGGGCTGTTCTTTCCGGGCGCGGAGATCCCGACGCCCTCCCGGCAGCGCTTCCTCGAGGAGAGGCTGCGCATGGTGGTCGACTCCGCGGGCGAGGATGTCGCGCTGCATGTCGCGGCCGGGGGGGGCGCGCCCGCGGCGCTGGACCTGTCGGGAAGCGTGTATCGCGGCCTCGCCCCGGGACACAGGGCGTTTCTGCGCGGCATGGGCGTGCGCGCCAGTCTCAGCCTTGCGCTGGTGGTCAACAACCGTCTGTGGGGCTTCGTCGCGCTGCACGATCACGCGGGCCCGCGCATCTGCGACCCGGCAAGGCGTGCCATGGCCCGGGCCCTGGCCGACATTCTGGCCGCCGGCATCGCCCGGGCCGAGGACCGCAACCGCGAGGCGGCCCGGCTTGAGACCACCCGCCGGGCCGCGAAGCTGGTGGAGGCGGCGGCCGGCGCCCCGCCCGGCGACTTCGCAGGGTTCCTGGCCGGGCGAGAGCGCGAGATCCTTGCCGCGGCGGCATGCGACAGCCTGGTCTTTCGCGGCCGGCGGGGCCTGTGGCTGATCGGCCCGGGGCCGGATCGCGCCACCGCCGCGACACTGGCCGAGCGCGTGGCCGGCCGGCTGGCGGCGGCCGAGGGCGGCGCCTTCGTCACCAACCGGACGATCGGCCACTGGCCCGACCGGGCCGCGGAACTGCTGCCCGCCGCGGCCGGCCTGGTCGGGATCGGCGAGCTGCGCAGCGGGCCCGGGCTGATCGCGCTGCGCGCAGCGCGCCGCGACGGCCCGAACAGCGGGGCAGCCATGCAGGCCCCGCCGCCCCGCGCCGGTGCCGCGGCCGGGGCCGGATCGGCGCGGGACACGATGCGCCTGTGGCAGGACGACATCATCGACCATGCGCGCAACTGGCCGGCCGAGACCGAGGCGCGCGCGCGGATTCTGCTGGCCGCGCTGGACGAGGCCGAGCGGCTGATCCTTGCGCCGCCGGCGCGCCCGGATGCGCAGGCGGCGGAGGCGGCGCTGGTCGACCGCGCCGGGCTCGAGGCGGCGCTGGCCGCGGCCCCGCGTCGCGCGGTGGCGCTGTTGCGCATCGATCTGCCCGAGGCCAGCCCGGAGGCCGATCAGGCTTTCGCCCGCGCGCTGGCGGGGCTGTCGCGCCAGGGCGACATTCCTGCCCGGCTGGGTCCCGGACGCTTCGCGCTGGCCTGCATCCAGGGCACCGACGACAACGCGCTCGGGGTGCGTGCGGCGCAGATGCAGGAGGCTGCCCGCCTGTGCCGAGAGGCCGGCCCGGTCGCGGTCGGCATCGCCCGCGCCAGCGGCGCGGATGCGCCTGCGCTGCTGCACGAGGCCGGTGCGGCGCTGCACCGTTCGCGCACCATCGCCGGCGGCCGACCGGTGCGTTTCGCCCCGCCGATGGCCGCGGATCACGCCGCTGCGCGGCGCTGGAACGCCGCGGTGGAGCGGGCGCTGGCGGCGGGCGAGGTCGGCGTGCTGTATCAGCCGGTGGTCGATGCCGCCACGCTTCGCATCCGCGAGGTGATGGCGGTGCTGTCGGTGCGCGATCCGCACGGATCGGTGCCGGCCCCGGCGCCCGCCCTGCCCGCGGGGATCGATCCCCCGCTCGGCCGGCGGCTGGACGCGATGCTGATCAATGATGCCAGGGCACGGGCGCGGCGCTGGCGGGCTGCCGGCGGGCCCGCACCCCGGATCGGGATCGCCCTGGCCGCCGCCCGGCTGCTCGACCCGGACTTCGCCGACCAGCTGATCGGGCTTCACGCCGAGGGCGGGCTGGTCGTTTCGCTGCGCGACATCGGCGCCGGGATGCCCGACGAGACGCTGCGCTGGGCCGTGGAAGCTCTGCGCGAGGCCGGAGCCATTGTCGAGCTGGCGGGCTTCGGCGCGGCCTGTGCGCCGCTGTCGGCGTTGATCCGGCTGAGGCCGGACCGGCTGTGCCTCGACCCCGGCCTCATCGCCCCCCTCAACCGCCTCGAGACCTCGCTGAGCCTGGTCGAGACGCTGGCCGAGCTGGGCGCGGCGCTGGACATCCCGGTCGCGGCCGAGGGGGTTGAGACGCTGGAGCAGGCGGCGATCCTGCGTGACCTGGGCTGCGCGCTGATGCGCGGGCCGGCCTTCGCCGCGCCGGTCGAACCGATCCGGATCACGCAGATGCTGCTCTTTCCGCCCTGGCTGGGCTGATCGGCCGATCTCAGCCCGGCCGGCCCAGCTCGGCGGTCGCCTCGATCTCGACCAGCGCCGCGTCCTCGACCAGGGCGCTGACCACGACCATGGTCATCGCCGGGAAATGCCGGCCCATCACCCGGCGATAGGCGGCCCCGACCTCGGCCTGCCGGGCCAGATACTCCCGCTTGTCCGTCACATACCAGGTCAGCCGGACGATGTGTTCCGGCCGCCCGCCCGCCGCCTCGACCACCGCGCGGATGTTGCGCAGGGCCTGTTCCATCTGGCCCAGGAAGTCCTTCGCCTCGAAGCGCTGATCGGCGGTCCAGCCGACCTGCCCCCCGACATAGAGCCGCCCGTCGGGGGTCAGCACGCCATTGGCGTAGCCGCGCGCGGGCGCCCAGCCCTCGGGGTGGATGATCCGGTGCATGCTCATTCCTCCATCGTCTGCTCGATCCGGCCACGCAGCGCCTCGGGCCAGGGCCGCGCCTGCATCCGCTGCGCGTCGATCCAGACGAGCACCGGCCGGGCGCGAAGCCGCAGCTCGTCGCCGCACCGGGCCTCGATGCGCAGCTCGGCGCTGGTCCGGCCAAGCCTGGCGACGGCGAGCGTGAAGTCGAGGACGTCGCCAAGACGGCTTGCCGCGGGAAACTCGGCCGAGACCGCCACCGTGGGAACCCCCGCCCCTTCGGCGCCATGCATCCGCGCGAAGGGCATGCCCATCGCCGCGAACCAGTCCTCGACCACCGCGTTGATCATCTCGAAATAGCGGGGATAGAAGACGATTCCCGCCGGGTCGCAGTGCTGGAAGCGCACGCGGTGCGAGACGGTGAAGCGCATGTCAGACCCCCAGATGGCGGTTGGCGAGATCCGGTGTCAGCGCCGCGGGCGGCCCGGACCAGACCGTGGCGCCGCGTTCCAGGATGACGCAGCGGTCGGCCAGGGCCCGAAGTTCGCGCAGCGACTTGTCGACGATCAGGATCGCCTGGCGCTCGGCGCGCAGCCGCCGGATCGCCGCCCAGATCTCGGCCCGGATCACCGGGGCAAGCCCCTCGGTGGCCTCGTCCAGGATCAGCAGCCGCGGATTGGTCATCAGCGCCCGGCCGATGGCAAGCATCTGCTGTTCGCCCCCCGACAGGGTGCTGGCCATCTGGCCGCGCCGTTCGGCCAGACGCGGAAACAGCGCCTCGACCGCGGCCAGATCCCAGGGCCCCGGCCGGGCGGCGGCGATCAGATTCTCGACCACCGTCAGGTTGGGAAAGCAGCGCCGTCCCTCGGGCACCAGCCCCAGCCCCAGCCTGGCGGCGCGGAAGGCGGGCAGCGGCCGCAGGTCGTGGCCGGCGAATTCCACCCGCCCCCCGTCATGGCGCAGCAGGCGGCAGATGCAGCGGATGGTGGTGGTCTTGCCCATGCCGTTGCGGCCCATCAGCGCCACCACCTCGCCCTCGTCGAGCGCGAGATCGACGCCGAACAGCGCCTGTGCCCGGCCATAGCGGGCGGTGACCCCGGACAGGAGCAGGAGGCTCATGCCTCCTCTCCCAGATAGGCCTCGCGCACGGCGGGATCGGCGCGGATCTCGGCCACAGTGCCGGTGGCGATGATCCGCCCGTAGACCAGCACGCTGATCCGGTCGGCCAGGGCGAAGACGGCATCCATGTCATGTTCCACCAGCAGGATCGGCGCCTCCCGCTTCAGCCCGGCCAGCAGCGCGGTCATCTCGCGCGCGCCCTCGGGGCCCATGCCGGCCATCGGCTCGTCCAGCAGGAACGCCTTCGGCCTGAGCGCCAGCGCCATGGCCAGTTCCAGCCGGCGGCGCTCGCCATGCGACAGGTCCGCCGCCCGCACCGCCTCGCGCCCGGAAAGGCCCACCCGCCCCAGATGGGCGCGCGCCGGTCCCACCAGCCGCAGATCGGCCATGGCCGGTGCGAGGAAGCCAAACACCCGCCCCGAGGCGCCGAGCACCGCCAGCACGACGTTCTGCAGCGCGGTGAATTCGGAGGCGACCGAGGACACCTGGAAGCTGCGCGCGAGCCCCGCGCGCGCCCGCGCGGGCATGTCCAGCCCGGTCAGGTCGCGCCCCATGAAGCGGATCGTCCCGGAATCGGGCGCGATCTCTCCGGTGATCTGGCGGATCAGGGTCGACTTGCCCGCCCCGTTCGGGCCGATCAGGGCGTGGATCTCGCCCCGCCGCAGCGTCAGGGAAACGCCGTCGGTCGCGCGCAGCGCGCCGAAGCTCTTGCTCAGCCCGGCAAGCTCCAGAACCGTCTCAGCCATGGCGCCGCGCTCCGGCCAGAAGCCCCAGAAGCCCGCCACGGGCGAACAGCACCACCCCCAGCAGCATCAGCCCCAGCAGCGCCTGCCAGTATTCCGACACGCCGCCCAGCACATGTTCCAGGAACACGAACAGCCCGGCCCCCGCCACCGGCCCCCACAGCCTGCCGACCCCGCCCAGGATCACCAGCACGATCAGTTCGCCCGAGGTCTGCCATGACAGCATCGCCGGGCTGACGAAGCGGTTCAGATCGGCATAGAGCGCGCCGGCCAGCCCGGTGATCGCGGCCGAGATCACGAAGGCCGCCAGCCGGACGCGGAAGACCCGGATGCCCACCGCGGCCACCCGCTCGGGGTTCTGGCGCGCGGCCTCCAGCGCCAGGCCGAAGCGCGAATCGCGCAGCCGCCAGGACAGCCCCACCCCCAGGACCAGCGCGGCGAGGCACAGCGCGAAGAACTGCAGCCCGTCCATCGTGTCCAGGCCCGGAAAGGCATTGCGCAGATAGATCGGCAGCCCGTCCTCGCCCCCATAGGCCGGCCAGGAGATCGCGAAATAATAAAGCATCTGCGCAAAGGCCAGCGTGATCATGATGAAGAAGATGCCCGAGGTGCGCAGGGACAGCGCCCCGATCACCGCCGCGGCCAGCGCGCAGGCCGCCAGCGCCGCGGGCCAGATGATCAGCATCTCCTGCGTGCCCGCGATCGTGATCGGCCATTCGGCCACCGGCTCGTAGTTCTGGGCATGGCTGGCCAGGATCCCGGCCACATAGCCGCCAAGCCCGAAGAAGGCCGCATGCCCGAAGCTGACCAGCCCGCCGAAGCCCAGCGCGATGTTCAGGCCCACCCCGGCAAGGCCCAGGATCGCGACCTTGGCGGCCAGCGTCACCAGAAATGGCCGGTCGCCGGCCGCGCCGGCCAGCGCGACCGCGGCCAGCAGCGCCAGGATGACCGCGTTGACCGCCCCCTCGCGCGTCATGCCCGCGCCCCGAACAGCCCCTGCGGGCGGAAGATCAGCACCACTGCCATCAGCAGATAGATCAGCATCGAGGCCAGCGCCGAGCCCACCCCCATCGCCTCGCTCGGCGGCAGGATCGCGCCGAAGGCCACCGGCAGCAGGAAGCGGCCCAGCGTGTCGGTCAGCCCGACCAGCAGCGCCCCCACCAGCGCCCCCGCCACGCTGCCCACCCCGCCGATGACGATGACGACGAAGGCCAGGATCAGCACCGGCTCGCCCATCCCCACCTGGACCGACTGGATGGCGCCGACCATCGCGCCGGCCAGCCCCGCCAGCCCCGCCCCCAGCGCGAAGACCACGGTATAGAGCGCGGCGATGTTCACCCCCAGCGCGGCGATCATCTCGCGGTCGCTCTCGCCCGCGCGGATCCGGATGCCCAGCCGCGTGCCGCCGATCAGCCAGAACAGCCCCGCCGCCACCGCCAGCCCCGCCACGATGATCGCCAGCCTGTAGAGCGGATAGTCGATGCCCCCCGGCAGCGTCACCGCGCCCGAGAGCCCTTCCGGCGGATCGAGATAGAGCGGGAAGGATCCGAACACCCAGCGCGTGCCTTCCGAGAAGACCAGGATCAGCGCGAAGGTCGCCAGCACCTGGTCGAGATGGTCACGGTCATAGAGCCGGCGGATCACCGCCACCTCGATCAGCGCGCCCGCGGCGGCCGAGGCGGCGATCGATGCCGCAAGCCCCAGCCAGAACGACCCCGTGGCCATCGCCACCGCCGCGCAGGCGAAGGCACCGATCATGTAGAGCGAGCCATGCGCCAGGTTGATCAGCCCCATGACGCCGAACACCAGCGTCAGCCCGGCCGCCATCAGGAACAGCATGACGCCGAACTGCAGGCCGTTCAGAACCTGCTCGATGATCAGCACCGCGGACATGGCCCTTCCGACGCATGGCGGGGGCGCCCGAGCCGCGCCCCCGGATCCTCACATCCGGCACTCGGCCGCATAGGCGTCGCCGTGATCCTCCAGCGCCACCGTCACCACATGGTTGGTCAGCACGTCGCCCTCGCGCACGACCTCGCGGACATAGATGTCCTGGATGGGGTGATGATTGGTGTTGAAGCGGAACTTGCCCCGCACGCTGGCGAAGTCGGCCTTGCGCAGCGCGTCGCGGAAGGCGGCCTTGTCCTCGACCTCGGCCCGGGCCATCGCGGACAAGAGCAGGTTGGCGGTATCGAAACCCTGGCTGGCATAGAGCGAGGGCAGCCGGCCGTATTCCTTCAGGAAGGCCGCGACGAAGGCGCGGTTGGCGTCATTCTCCAGATCCTTCGACCATTGCGAAGTGTTGCGCACCCCCAGCGCGGCATCGCCCACCGCGGCGAGGATCGTCTGGTCGAAGCTGAAGGCCGGGCCGATCAGCGGGATGCCGACGCCCGACTGGGCATACTGCTTCAGGAAGGCGATGCCCATGCCGCCGGGCAGGAAGAAGAACACCGCATCGGCGCCCGAGGCGCGGATCTGCGCGATCTCGGCGGCATAGTCGGTCTGGCCCAGCTTGGTATAGAGCTCTCCGGCCAGCTTGCCGGTGTAGAAGCGCTTGAAGCCGGTCAGCGCATCCTTCCCCGCGGGATAGTTCGGCGCCATGATGAAGACGTTCTGGTAGCCGGCCTTCATGGCATAGGCGCCCGCGGCCTCGTGCAGGTTGTCGTTCTGCCAGGCGACGTTGAAGTAATTCTCGTGGCAGCCCTTGCCGGCCAGCTGGCTGGGCCCGGCATTGGGCGACAGGTAGAACACGCCCTGGCGCACCGCGCCCGGCACCACCGCCATGGCGAGGTTCGACCAGATGATGCCGGTCAGCACGTCGACCCGGTCGGACTGGATCATCTTGTCGGCCAGCTGCACGGCGATGTCGGGCTTTTGCTGGTCGTCTTCGATCACCAGTTCCACATCCCTGGTGCCGGCCATCTTCAGCGCCAGCAGGAAGCCGTCGCGCACATCGATGCCCAGCCCGGCGCCGCCGCCCGACAGCGTGGTGATCATGCCCACCTTGACCGTGTCGGCGACCGCCCCGCCGCCGATCAGCGCGGCCAGCGCCGCCACCATAGCGATCCGTCTCGTCATCTCTTCCTCCCCTGTCGTGCCCGGCGGCGCGGCCGCGCGCCGCCGATGGCAGAACGCCCTAGTTTTGCCCCTGCTTCAACCGGAAACGCTGGATCTTGCCGGTCTGGGTCTTGGGCAGGGCCTCGGTGAAGATCACCCTGCGGGGATACTTGTAGGGCGCGATGCGCGCCTTGACGTGATCCTGCAGGATCTTCGCGACGGCCTCGCCGGGCTCGATCCCCTTCTCCAGCACGACATGCGCCTCGACGATCTGGCCGCGCGCCTCGTCGGGCGCGCCGACCACCGCGCATTCCGCCACCCAGGGATGGGCCAGCAGCGCGGCCTCCACCTCGGGCCCGGCGATGTTGTAGCCCGCCGACACGATCATGTCGTCGGTCCGGGCGGCGAAGTGGAAATAGCCCTCCTCGTCCTGCCAGAACGCGTCGCCGGTGACATTCCAGCCGTCGCGGACGTAATCGCGCTGGCGCCGGTCGGCGAGATAGCGGCAGCCCGTGGGCCCCTGCACCGCCAGATGGCCGATCTCGCCGCGGGGCAGTTCCCTGCCATTCTCGTCGATCACCCGGGCGACATAGCCGGTGACCGGCCGGCCGGTGCAGGCCGGGCGGTGATCGTCGAAGCGGTTCGAGATGAAGATGTGCAGCATCTCGGTGGCGCCGATGCCGTCCAGCATCGGCTTGCCGGTCTTGCGCAGCCAGGCCTCGTAGACCGGGGCGGGCAGCGTCTCGCCGGCGCTGACCGCGGCGCGCAGGCTGGACAGATCCGCCCCCGAGTCCATCGCCTGCAGCATCACCTTGTATGCGGTGGGGGCGGTGAAGCAGATGGTGGCGCGATACTGCTCGATGATCTCGACCAGATTGGGCGGCGAGGCGTTCTCGAGCAGCGCCGCCGCCGCGCCGAAGCGCAGCGGGAACACCGCGAGCCCGCCCAGCCCGAAGGTGAAGGCGAGCGGCGGCGAGCCCACGAAGATGTCGTCGGGCGTCACCTGCAGCACCTCGCGCGCATAGCCATCGGCGATGATCAGGATGTCGCGGTGGAAATGCATCGTCGCCTTGGGCGTGCCGGTCGATCCCGAGGTGAAGGCGAGGAGCGCGACGTCGTCGCGCCCGGTGGGAACCGCGTCAAAGGTCACCGGCTTCTGCAGCGCCAGCCGGTCCAGCTCGGCATCGTGATTGGCGGTGCCGTCGAAGCCGATGACCGTCTTGAGGAAGCGCGAGCCCTTGGCGCAGGTCACCAGCTCGTCCATCAGCCGGGTGTCGCACAGGGCGTGGCTGATCTCGGCCTTGTCGACGATCTTGGCCAGCTCGCCCGCGCGCAGAAGCGGCATGGTGTTGACCACCACCGCCCCGGCCTTGGTGGCGCCCAGCCAGCAGGCGACCATGGCGGGGTTGTTGGCCGAACGGATCAGCACGCGGTTGCCGGGCTTGACGCCCAGATCCTCGACCAGCGCCCGGGCGATGCGGTTGGTCCAGTCGGCCAGTTCCTTGTAGGTGCGCCTGCGCCCGTTGCCGATCAGCGCGACGCGGTCGCCGAAGCCGCGCTCGACCATGCGGTCGGTCAGCTCCACCGCGGCGTTCAGCCGCTCGGGATAGCTGAAACCCTCCAGATGGAAGACCGGCCATTCCTCGGGCGGGGGCAGATTGTCCCGCGTGAAGGTGTCGACATGCGCGCTGGGTCCCAGCATGACGTTCCTCCCCTTCCCTGCCGCCGCGTCCGCGGCCGGGTTTCGCCCCGGCCGCGCGCGATTGCGTGTCCGCGCGCGTCAGGCCAGCGCCGCGCGCGCGATGATCACCCGCTGCACGTCGGACGCGCCCTCGTAGATGCGCAGGGCGCGGATCTCGCGATAGAGGCTTTCCACCACCTGGCCCCTGCGCACCCCGTCGCCGCCATGCAGCTGCACCGCCATGTCGATCACCCGCTGGGCGGCCTCGGTGGCATAGAGCTTGGCCATCGCCGCCTCGCGGCTGACGCGCGGGGCGCCCATGTCCTTGGTCCAGGCGGCACGATAGACCAGAAGCGCGGCGGCGTCGATCTCGAGCGCCATGTCGGCGATGTGGCCCTGCACCATCTGCAGCTCGGCAAGCGGCGCGCCCTGGATGCGGCGCGACTTCACCCGCGCCCGCGCCTCGTCCAGCGCGCGGCGGGCGAAGCCGAGGGCGGCCGCGGCGACGGTCGAGCGGAACACGTCCAGCACCGACATCGCGATGCGGAAGCCCGCGCCCGGCTCGCCGATCAGGGCGGTGGCGGGCAGGCGCACGCCATCGAAGCTGAGCCGCGCCAGCGGGTGGGGCGCGATCACCTCAAGCCGCTCGGCCACCGACAGGCCGGGCGTGTCGGCCGGCACCAGGAAGGCCGACAGACCCTTCGCACCCGGCGCCTCGCCGCTGCGGGCGAAGACGGTATAGACATCGGCGATGCCGCCATTCGAGATCCAGGTCTTCTCGCCGTCCAGCACCCAGTGATCACCCTCGCGCCGGGCGGTCATGGCGATGTTGGCGACATCCGAACCCGAGGCGGGCTCGGTCAGCGCGAAGGCGGCGATCGCCTCGCCCGCGCGGGTGCGATCCAGCCAGCGGCGCTGTTCGGGGCTGCCGAACAGGCTGACCGCGCCCATCCCCAGCCCCTGCATGGCGAAGGCGAAGTCGGCCAGGCCGTCGTGATAGGCCAGCGTCTCGCGCATCAGGCACAGGCTGCGCACGTCCAGCGTCTCGTCCGCCCCGGCGCCGGTGACCAGAAGATGCCCCGCCCGGCCCAGCGCGCGCACCAGACCGCGACAGGCGGCATCGACATCCTCGTGCGCGACGGGCAGATGCGCCCGCGCCCATTCCCGCGCGGCGCGCGCCAGATCGCGGTGCCGCGCCTCGAGGAACGGCCAGTTGAGATAGCTCTCGTCCGCCATGTCCGCCTCCGCCGATCCGCGCGCCCCGCGCTCAGTCGCCCTGGAAGACCGGCTTCTGCCGGGCCACGAAGGCATCATAGGCGCGGCGGAAATCCGCGGTCTGCATGCAGATCGCCTGTGCCTGCGCCTCGGCCTCGATGGCCTGTTCAAGACCCATGTTCCATTCCTGGTTCAGCTGGGTCTTGGTGATCATGTGGGCGAAGTTCGGCCCCTCGGCGATGCGGCGGGCCAGCGCCTCGGCCTCGGCCATCAGCGCATCGGGGGCGTGCAGCGCGTTGAAGAAGCCCCAGGCGAGGCCCTCCTCCGCGCTCATCGTCCGCCCGGTATAGAGCAGTTCCGCCGCGCGGCCCTGGCCGATGATCCGCGGCAGCATGGCGCAGGCGCCCATGTCGCAGCCCGCCAGCCCGACGCGGGTGAACAGGAAGGCGACCCGCGCCCCGGGCGTGCCCAGCCGCAGGTCCGAGGCCATGGCGATGATCGCGCCCGCGCCCACGCAGACCCCGTCGACGGCGGCGATCACCGGCTTGCCGCAGCCGATCATCGCCTTGACCAGATCGCCGGTCATGCGGGTGAAGGCCAGCAGCTCCTTCATCGACATCCTGGTCAGCGGGCCGATGATCTCATGCACGTCGCCGCCCGAGCAGAAATTGCCCCCGTTCGGCCCCCAGACCACCGCATCGACATCCTCGGCATGGGTCAGGGCACGGAACCAGTCGCGCAGTTCGGCATAGCTGTCGAAGGTCAGCGGGTTCTTCCGCTCGGGCCGGGTCAGGGCCAGATGGGCGATCCGGCCCTCGATCCGGCAGCTGAAATGCGTCACCTTGCGATCGCCGATCCGCGTCATGCGTTCACCCCCCTTGCGAATCACCCGCCGGCGCCGACCCGGCCCAGCGCCTCGCCCAGCGCCCGGGCCGTGGGCGCATCCAGCCCCGACATCAGCTCGTTCACCCAGGCCTCGTGCCGCCGGGCCATCTCGGCGAAGGCGGCGCGCCCGCGCCCGGTCAGGCGCACGAGCTGGGCCCGGCGGTCCCCGGCCACCGCATGGCGTTCGACCAGCCCCTCGCCCACCAGCCGGTCGACGACGCCGGTGACATTGCCGTTGGACACCCGAAGCAGCCCCGACAGCTCGCTCATCCGAAGCCCGTCGGGGAAGCGGTCCAGCGCCGCCAGCACATCGAAGCGCGGCAGGGTGGTGTTGAATTCGGTGCGCATCCGGCTGCGGATCGCCGCCTCGATGCGGCGGGTGACCTTCAGGAGCCTGAGCCAGGCGCGCAGCCGCTCCTTGGACAGCTCCCGGTCCGGATCGCCGGCGGGGCGGACCGGATCGCCCCCGTCCATCACAGCGGCCCCCCGCTGATCGGGATCGCCTGGCCGGTCACCGCCCCCGAATCGGGGCCGCACAGCCACAGCGCCGCCGCGGCCACCTCCTCGGGGCGGATCAGACGGCCGAAGGGGTTCTCGGCGGCGAAGATCGCCTCCGCCTCGGCGCGGCTGCGGCCCGAGCGCGCCATCACCCGGGCGATGTTCTCCTCCACGATCGGGGTGGCGACATAGCCCGGGCACAGGGCGTTCACCGTCACCCCGGTCTTCAGGACCTCCTCGGCGGCGCATTTCATCAATCCCAGCACGGCATGTTTCGAGGCGGCATAGGCCGAGCCATAGCGGAATCCCTTCAGCCCCGCCACCGAGGAGACGATCACCACCCGGCCCCAGCCGCGGGCGGCCATGGCGTCGATCACGGCGCGCAGGCACAGGAAGACGCCCTCGACATTGGCCGACTGCACCCGGCGCCACAGCTCCAGGCTGGTGCGCCCCAGCGGCGCGGTCTCGGCGATGCCGGCATTGGCGATCAGGATGTCCACCGGGCCGGCCGCGGCCTCGGCCGCGGCGAATCCCCGGGCGACCGAGTCCTCGTCGGTCACGTCCATCAGCTGCCAGCGCATGCGGTCGCCCGCGGTGGCGCGCAACGGCGCCTCGCGCCGGCCGGTGATGGTGACCCTGGCGCCCGCATCGGCCAGCGCGCTGGCGATGGCCGCGCCGATTCCGGTGCCGCCGCCGGTCACCAGCGCGTGGCGCCCTTCCGGATCGCGCGCCATCACACCCTGCCCACGGCCTGTTCGGCCCGGTCCATGAGCCGCCACATCTGGTCACGGCCCGACAGGTAGGGGTCGGGCCATCTCTCCAGCCGGTCGCCGATTCCGGCGCCCGCATGCAATGTCCAGTAGGGGTTCCACAGATGCGGGCGGGCGAGGCAGACCAGATCGGCGCGGCCGGCCATCAGGATCGAGTTGACATGGTCGGCCTCGTAGATGTTCCCGACGGCCATGGTCGCGACCCGCCCCTCGTTGCGGATGCGGTCGCTGAACGGGGTCTGGAACATGCGTCCGTAGACGGGCCGGGCGTCGGGTGTGGTCTGGCCTGCCGAGACATCGATGATGTCGGCGCCCGCCTCGACGAAGGCGCGGGCGATGGCGACCGCCTCGGCCGGGGTGACGCCCGCCTCGCCCACCCAGTCATTGGCCGAGATGCGCACCGACATCGGCCTGTCCTCGGGCCAGACCGCGCGCATCGCCCGGAACACCTCCAGCGGATAGCGCAGGCGGTTTTCCAGGCTGCCGCCATATTCGTCGTTGCGCCGGTTGGAGACCGGGGTGATGAACGAGGAGATGAGATAGCCGTGGGCGGCATGCAGCTCGACCATGTCGAAGCCGCAGCGCGCGGCCATCTCGGTCGCGGCGACGAACTGGTCGCGCACGCGGTCCATGTCGGCGCGGTCCATCTCCCTGGGCACCTGGTTGCGCGGGCTCCAGGGTATCGCCGAAGCCGAGATCAGCGGCCAGTTGCCTTCGGGCAGGGGGGCATCGATCTCCTGCCAGCCGAGCTGGGTCGAACCCTTGCGCCCGGCATGGCCGATCTGGCAGCAGATCTTCGCGTCGGTCTCGGCATGGACGAAATCGACGATCCGCTTCCAGGCGACCTCATGCTCGGGGGCATACAGCCCCGGGCAGCCGGGGGTGATCCGCCCCTCGGGGCTGACGCAGGTCATCTCGGTATAGACCAGCCCCGCGCCGCCCTTGGCGCGTTCGCCCAGATGCACCAGATGCCATTCGGTGGGGCAGCCATCGACGGCCTTGTACTGGGCCATGGGGCTGACCACCACGCGGTTCTTCAGCTCCATCCCCCGCAGGCGGAACGGCGCGAACATCGGCGCGCGCACCGGGGCATTCTCGCTGACCCCGGCGCGGGTCTGGAACCATTTCTCGGCCGAGCGCAGCCACTCCGGATCGCGCAGGCGCAGATTCTCGTGGCTGATCCGCTGCGACCGGGTCAGCAGCGAATAGTTGAACTGCACCGGGTCGAGGTGGAGATAGCGCTCGATCTCCTCGAACCATTCCATCGAGTTGCGCGCGGCGGACTGCAGGCGCAGCACCTCCAGCCGGCGCGCCTCCTCATACTTGCGGAAGGCGGCCTCCATGCCCTGGCCCTCGTGCAGATAGTCGGCCAGCGCGATGGCCGATTCCATCGCCAGCTTGGAGCCCGAGCCGATGGAGTAATGCGCCGTGGCGGCGGCATCGCCCATCAGGACGATGTTGCGGTGGTGCCACTTCTCGCACAGCACGCGGGGAAAGTTCAGCCAGGCCGAGCCGCGCAGGTGATTGGCGTTCGACATCAGCCGATGCCCGCCCAGATGGCGCGCGAAGATCCGCTCGCAGGTGGCGATGGATTCCTCGCGCGTCATCTCGCCAAAGCCCCACGCCTCCCACACCGGGCCGGTGGTTTCGACGATGAAGGTCGCGGTGTCGGCGTCGAACTGGTAGGCATGCGCCCACACCCAGCCCTTCTCGGTCTCCTCGAAGATGAAGGTGAAGGCGTCGTCGAACTTCTGATGGGTGCCCAGCCAGACGAACTTGTTCGGCCGCACGTCGATGTCGGGGCGGAAATGCTCGGCAAACTCACTGCGGGTGCGCGAATTGATGCCGTCGGCGGCCACCAGCAGGTCATACTGATCGGCCAGGGCGCGGGGGCTGTCCACCTCGGTCTGGAACCGCAGATCGACCCCCAGCTCGCGCGCCCGCTCCTGCAGCAGGATCAGCAGCTGCCGCCGGCCGATTCCGCAAAAGCCATGCCCGGTCGAGACGGTGCGCGTGCCGCGATAGACCACGGCGATGTCGTCCCAATAGGCGAAATGCTCCCGGATCGCCGCGGCGCTGACCGGATCGTTCGCCTTCAGGTTCTCCAGGGTCTCGTCCGACAGCACCACCCCCCAGCCGAAGGTGTCGTCGGCGCGGTTGCGCTCATAGACCACCACCTCGTGCGACGGATCGCGCAGCTTCATCGAGATGGCGAAGTAGAGCCCCGCCGGACCGCCGCCCAGACATGCCACACGCATCGCCGCCTTCTCCCCTGCCAGATCGGCGGAAAGCCTAGCGCCACGGCCATTTCGTTTCAAGCATGAAATATTGCGACCTGAAGGACCGCGCTGGCCGCGCCGCCTTGGCCCGCTGGGGCATGTTGCGCCTTGCGCTCGGCCCCGCCCCGCGCCATGTGAGGCGGCACAGCGGAGGACCGGTGATGCGCTTTCGCAAGATGCACGGGCTGGGCAACGACTTTGTCGTGATCGACGCGCGCGGGGCGCGAAACCCGGTGACGCGCGGGCTCGTGCGCGCGCTGGGCGACCGGCGCCGGGGGGTGGGATTCGACCAGCTGGTGCTGATCGGCGATCCGACCGTCCCCGGGGCGGCGGCGCGGCTGGGCTTCTGGAACGCCGACGGGTCCGAGGCCGGCGCCTGCGGCAACGGCACCCGCTGTGCGGCGCGGGTGCTGTTCGAGGAGGTTGCCCATGACCGTCTGACGGTCGAGACCGCCGCGGGCCTTCTGGAATGCACCCGCGCGGGGGACCTGTTCCGGGTCAACATGGGCCCGCCCGCGCTGGACTGGCAGGCGATTCCCCTGGCCTATCCCTGCGACACCAGGGCGCTGCCCATCGAGGGCAGCCCCGCCGCGGTCGGCATGGGCAACCCGCATTGCGTCTTCGTGGTGCCCGACATCGGCGCGGTGGATCTGGAGCGGGAGGGACCGCGGATCGAGACGCACCCGCTGTTTCCCGAGCGCACCAATGTCGAATTCGTCCAGGTCCTCGCCCATGACCGCATCCGCATGCGGGTGTGGGAACGCGGCGGCCTGATCACCCCCGCCTGCGGCTCGGGCGCCTGCGCCGCGGCGGTGGCGACCGCCCGCGCCGGGCTGACCGGGTGCGAGGTGCGGGTGATCCTCGATGGCGGACCGCTCGACATCGAATGGACCCCCGGGGGGGTGTGGATGACCGGCCCCGCCGCCCATGTCTTCGACGGCGAGCTGAGCGCGGAGTTCCTCGAGGCATGACCGCCCCCGTGTTCCATACCCTCGGCTGCCGGTTGAATGCCTGGGAAAGCGCGGCGATGGCCGAGCTGGCCGACCGCGCGGGGCTTTCCGATGTGGTGGTGATCAACACCTGCGCCGTCACCGCCGAGGCGGTGCGCCAGGCCCGCCAGCAGATCCGCAAGGCCCGCCGCGACAACCCCGGCGCCCGCATCGTGGTCACCGGCTGCGCCGCGCAGATCGACCCGCAGGCCTTCGCGGCGATGCCCGAGGTGGACGTCGTGCTGGGCAATGGCGAGAAGATGCGCCCCGAAAGCTGGGCCCGGCTGGCCGGTCCCGCGGCGGCGGAGCCCGGGACGCGGGTCGAGGTGGGCGACATCATGGCGCTGCGCGAGACCGCCCACCACCTGATCGACGGGTTCGGCAACCGCGCCCGCGCCCATGTGCAGATCCAGAACGGCTGCGACCACCGCTGCACCTTCTGCGTCATCCCGCTCGGGCGCGGCAATGCCCGCTCGGTCCCCGCCGGGGCGGTGGTCGAACAGATCCGCCGCCTCGTCGCCGCCGGCCATGCAGAGGTGGTGCTGACCGGGGTGGACCTCACCTCCTGGGGCGCGGACCTGCCGGGCCGGCCGCGGCTGGGCGAGCTGGTGGCGCGCATCCTGCGCCTGGTGCCCGAGCTGCCGCGGCTCAGGCTCTCCTCGATCGACAGCGTCGAGGCCGACCCGGTGCTGATCGACACGCTGCGCCACGAATCGCGGCTGATGCCGCATCTGCATCTCAGCCTGCAGGCGGGCGACGACCTGATCCTGAAGCGGATGAAGCGGCGGCATCTGCGCAGTGATGCGATCCGCTTTTGCGACACCGTTCGCGCCGCGCGCCCCGACATCGTGCTGGGTGCGGACCTGATTGCGGGCTTTCCCACCGAGAGCGAGGCGGCCTTCGAGAACACCCTGCGCCTGGTCGGGGAATGCGGCCTGACCTGGCTGCACGTCTTCCCCTTCTCGCCGCGCCCGGGAACCCCCGCCGCGCGCATGCCGCAGCTGCCCCGCGCGACGGTTCGCGAACGCGCGGCGCGGCTGCGCGCGCTGGGCGCCGAGCGGGCGGCGGCCCATCTCGCCCGGGAGGTGGGCCGGACGCGCCGCATCCTGGTCGAGACCCCCGCGACCGGCCGCACCGAGGGCTATGCCGAGGTGCGATTCGCCCGGCCGCAGCAGCCGGGCCGGATCGTCACCGCCGTGATGACCGGCGCCGGGCCGGACCATCTGACCGCCTGAGCCGTCGCGACCGGCCCCCGGCGCCCGCCCGGCCGGGCGGCGCTACTTGCCCTCGATCAGCGGATCGCCACCCTGCCCGGCGCCCTTGCCGGAACCGGCGCGGGCGGCCTTGCCGCCCCTGCCCGCGGCCGGCTTCGCCCCGGCCTTGCCCCCGGCCCTGCGCCGGGTGCCGGCGGGGGCCCGGGCGCGCCGCTCCTCGATCAGCGCCAGCGCCTCCTCCAGCGTCAGCGCGGCCGGGTCGCGATCGCGCGGGATGGTGGCATTGATGTCCTGCCACTTGACATAGGGGCCATAGCGGCCGGGCATCACCGTGACCGGGCCGCCCTCGGGATGCTCGCCCAGCGCGCGCAGCGGCTCGGCGGCCGCGCCGCGGCGCGGGCCGCGGGCGGCCTTCTGGGCCAGAAGCTCGACCGCCCGGTTCATGCCGACGGTGAACACCTCCTCATAATCGGCCAGATTCGCGTAGGTCTTTCCGTGACGGACGAAGGGGCCGAAACGGCCGATCCCCGCCTCGACCGGCGCGCCATCCTCCGGATGCGGGCCGATCACGCGCGGCAGCGACAGAAGCGCCAGCGCGCGGTCCAGATCCACCGCCTCGGGCGCAAGGCCCTTGGGCAGGCTGGCGCGCGGTGGCTTGGCCCCCTCGTCGGCCTCTCCCAGCTGGACATAGGGCCCGAACCGGCCCGACTTCAGCCAGACGGGGCGGCCTTCGGGGTCATGGCCCAGAAGCCGGTCGGCCGGGGCCTCCTCGGGCTCGCCGCTGCCGAGGGGACGGGTATAGCGGCATTCGGGATAGTTCGAGCAGCCGATGAACGCCCCCCCCGCGCGGGAGGTGCGCAGCGACAGGCGCCCGCTGCCGCAGCCCGGACAGCGGCGGGGGTCGGATCCGTCGCCGCGGTCGGGGTAGAGATGGGGGGCAAGGACCTCGTCGATCCGCTCCAGCACCTCGGAGATGCGCAGCCCCGCGGTCTGGTCCACCGCCTGGCGGAAGTCGCGCCAGAAGCGCGCCAGCACCTCCTGCCAGTCGACCTTGCCCGCGGTGATGTCGTCGAGCTCTTCCTCCAGCGCCGCGGTGAAGTCATAGCTGACATAGCGGCCGAAATAGCTTTCCAGGAAGGCGGTGACCAGCCGGCCCTTGTCCCTGGGGACCAGCCGCCCGCGGTCCTTCTCGACATAGCCGCGATCCTGGATGGTGGTGACGATGGCGGCATAGGTCGAGGGGCGGCCGATGCCCAGCTCCTCCATCCGCTTGACCAGCGTCGCCTCGGTATAGCGCGGCGGCGGCTGGGTGAAGTGCTGCTGGGGCAGCACGGCGCGCTGGGCCAGCGCCTCGCCCGCGGCCATCGCCGGCAGGCGCGCGGCGTCCTCATCCTCGGGGCTGTCGTCGCGCCCCTCCTCATAGACCTTCAGGAAGCCGTCGAACAGCAGCACCTGCCCGGTGGCGCGCAGCCCGACCCGGCCGCCGGCGATCTCGACCGTGGTGCGTTCCAGACGGGCATTGGCCATCTGGCTGGCCAGGGTCCGTTTCCAGATCAGGTCGTAGAGCGCGCGCTCGGCCGCGCCAAGCCCGGCCGGAAGCCCCGCCGCATCCAGCGCCATGTCGGTGGGGCGGATGCATTCATGGGCTTCCTGGGCGTTCTTGGCGCGGTTCCGGTACTGGCGGGGCTGGTCGGGGACATAGTCCGCGCCGAAACGTTCCGCGATGGCGGCGCGGGCGGCGGCCACCGCCTCGGGCGCCATGTCGATGCCGTCGGTGCGCATGTAGGTGATGAAGCCCGCCTCGTAGAGATTCTGCGCCGCGCGCATCGCGGCCTGGGCGCCCAGACCCAGCTTGCGGCTGGCCTCCTGCTGCAGGGTCGAGGTCATGAAGGGCGGCGCGGGGCTGCGCTGGACCGGCTTCGCCTCGACCGCGCCGACCCTCAGCGCCGCGGCGCGCACCGCCCCGGCCGCGGCCTCGGCCGCGGCGGCATCGGCCAGGTCGAAGCGGTCGAGCCTGCGGCCGTCAAGGGTCACGAGCCGCGCGGTGAACAGCTCGCCGCGCGGCGTCTCCAGCTCGGCGCTCACCGTCCAGTATTCGCGCGGACGGAAGGCCTCGATCTCCATCTCGCGCTCGACGATCAGGCGCAACGCGACCGACTGCACCCGCCCCGCCGAACGCGCCCCCGGCAGCTTGCGCCACAGCACCGGGCTGAGGGTGAAGCCCACCAGATAGTCGAGCGCGCGGCGCGCCAGATAGGCGTGCACCAGTTCCATGTCGACATCGCGGGGCTTCTTCATCGCCTCGGTCACCGCCGAGCGGGTGATGGCGTTGAACACCACGCGCCGGATGTCGGTGTCCTTGCGCAGGGCGCGACGCTTGCGCAGCGCCTCGATCAGGTGCCAGCTGATCGCCTCGCCCTCGCGGTCGGGGTCGGTGGCCAGCACCAGCTCGCGATCCCCGGCCAGCGCCTCGGCAATGGCGCGCAGATGCTTCTGGCTGGCCGGAGAAACCTCCCAGCGCATCGCGAAGCCATTGTCGGGATCGACCGAGCCGTCCTTCTCGACCAGGTCCCGGACATGGCCATAGGAGGCGAGAACCTTGTATCCCGGGCCCAGATACCTGTTGATCGTCTTGGCCTTGGCCGGCGATTCCACGACGACGACGGTCATGCGCTCTCCCGCTGGGCTGCCCGGACCGGGCCGGCGGGGACCATGTGGGAGGGGCCGCGCGATTGTCAACCGGCTTGGCCCGCCGCCCGCCGGCCATCCGCCCCCGGCCGCCTTGCCCGTTGCATCGCACGCCGGTTCTGCGCCATGAAGGCGCGTCATGGCGCGGATTGCCGACAGACAGGAGAGCGAGAGATGGCCGACACACCGCATTACGGGTTCGACACGCTGCAGATCCATGCCGGGGCGCGGCCCGATCCCGCCACGGGGGCGCGGCAGACGCCGATCTACCAGACCACGGCCTATGTGTTCCGCGACGCCGAACATGCCGCGGCGCTGTTCAACCTTCAGGAGGTCGGCTTCATCTATTCGCGCCTGACCAACCCCACGGTCAGCGTCCTGCAGGAACGCATCGCGACGCTGGAGGGCGGCCAGGGCGCGGTGTGCTGCTCCTCGGGCCATGCGGCGCAGATCATGGCGCTGTTCCCGCTGATGGCGCCGGGGCGCAATGTCGTGGCCTCGACCCGGCTCTATGGCGGCACGGTGCAGCAGCTGACCAACACCATCCGCAAGTTCGGCTGGTCGGCGCGCTTCGTCGACACCGAGGATCTGGACGCGGTGCGCGCGGCCATCGATGACGACACCCGGGCGATCTTCTGCGAATCGATCGCCAATCCGGGCGGCTATGTCACCGACATTCCGGCGCTGGCCGAGATCGCGCAGGCCGCCGGCATCCCGCTGATCGTCGACAACACCTCCGCCTCGCCCTATCTGTGCCGGCCCATCGAGATGGGCGCGACCCTGGTCGTGCACTCGATGACCAAGTATCTGACCGGCAACGGCACGGTCACCGGGGGCGTGGTGGTGGATTCGGGCCGGTTCGACTGGTCGGCCTCGGACAAGTTCCCCTCGCTGAGCCAGCCCGAGCCGGCCTATCACGGGCTGAAGTTCCACGAGACCTTCGGCCCGCTGGCCTTCACCTTCCACGGCATCGCCATCGGGCTGCGCGACCTGGGCATGACGCTGAACCCGCAGGCGGCGCATTACACGCTGCTGGGGATCGAGACGCTGAGCCTGCGCATGCAGCGCCATGTCGAGAACGCGGTGAAGGTGGCCAGCTGGCTCGAGAAGGATCCGCGCATCGCCCAGGTCACCTATGCGGGCCTGCCCTCCTCGCCCTATTACCAGCGGGTCCAGCGGCTCTATCCCCGGGGTGCCGGGGCGCTGTTCACCTTCTCGGTCAAGGGCGGCTATGACGCCTGCGTGAAACTGGTGGATTCGCTGGAACTGTTCAGCCATGTCGCCAATCTCGGCGACACCCGGTCGCTGATCATCCATCCCGCATCGACCACGCACCGCCAGCTGACCCCCGAACAGCAGGAGAGGGCGGGCGCGGCACCCGATGTGGTGCGCGTGTCGATCGGGCTCGAGGATGCCGACGACCTGATCGCCGATCTGGACCAGGCCCTCGCCAAGGCCACCGCCTGACCTTCCGGCCGGGCGGCAGGTGCCGCCCGGCCCCGCCCCCGGCCGCGTCGGGCGGCCTATTCGATGGCGAAGACCATCGTCACCGACGCCTGCAGCCTCGCCTCTCCCGGCGCCACCGGCAATGCCGACTCGCTGCGCGCCATCAGCCGCGACGGAACCGGGGTGCCCCCGGTCTCGGTCAGCGACAGCACCGCGCCCAGCCGGACCCCGGCCGCCTCGGCATAGAGCCGTGCCCGCGCGATCGCGTCGGCCACCGCGGCGCGGCGCGCCTCGGCGATCGCCGGCCCCGGATCGGCGACATCGAAGGCGATCCCCGCGATGGTGTTGGCGCCATCGCGGGTCAGCGCATCGAGCAGGCTGCCGAGGCGCGCGACGTCGCGCAAGGTCACCGTCACCCCCGAGGCCGCCCGATAGCCGGTGATGCGCGGCACGCTGCCGCCATACTGCTGATCCCAGACCGGCGACAGGCTGACATGGCTGGTGACACGGTCGCGTTCGGCCACCCCCTCGGCGTCCAGGCGGGTGAACAGCGCGGCCATCCCCTGCGCCACCGCCTGCAGCGCCGCGGCGGCGCTGCGCTCGGTCGCGCCGACCCCGACGGTCACGCGCACCAGATCGGGCACCACCGCAACCTCCGCCTCTCCCGCGACCTGGAGCGTGCGCGGCACGGCCTCCTGCGCCGCGCCCGGCGCTGCGGCCAGCGCCAGCGCCGCCAGCGCGGCAGCGGCGATCATGCGTCGCGTCATCCGTCCTCTCCCTGCCATGCTTGATCCTGCCATTCTCGCGTCGGGCCGATGCGGCATCTGGTGCCCGGCCGCGCCCGACTGTAGCATGCCCGTCCGGGAAGGGGCAGAAGGCGTGCCGGGGCGCGGGCGGTCGGGCCGGCCCCGGTTCAGGCAGGGGAGCGAGCGGCGGTGACGGGCCTGCACAGGATTTCGCGCGCGGGATCGCGCCGGGCCGCGGGATGGCTGGCCGGACTGGTGCTGGCCGCGCTTGCGGCACTGCCGGTGCCCGCCACAGCCTCGCCCGACTCCGGGCGGCCCGCCGCCGCGCCCGCGCCGCGGGTCGGTGCCGCCATCGGCACGTCCGGCGGGCTGCGCCTCGCCAACGTGGCCGAAAGCCCCCTGCCGCCCCTGCGCCCGCGCCCGGCGCCGCCATCCCCCGGGCCAGCGGCCACCGTCGCGCCCGCCACGC
>RFGB01000027.1 GCA_003697125.1 Alphaproteobacteria bacterium | reverse complement strand
GATGTAGATCGCGCCGAACAGGAACAGCCAGACCACGTCGACGAAGTGCCAGTACCAGACCGCCGCCTCGAAGCCGATATGCTTCTCGGGCGTGAAGTCGCCGCGCAGCGCCCGGATCAGGCAGACGGTCAGGAAGATGGTCCCGACGATGACGTGGAAGCCGTGGAACCCGGTGGCCATGAAGAAGTTGGCGCCATAGATGTTGCCCGAGAAGCCGAAGGCGGCGTGGCTGTATTCCCAGGCCTGGGTGAAGGTGAACAGCGCGCCCAGCACGATGGCGATGATCAGGCCGTTCACCAGCCCCTTGCGGTCGTTGTCGTGGACCAGCGCATGATGGGCCCAGGTGGCGGCGCATCCCGACAGCAGCAGGATCAGCGTGTTGACCAGCGGCAGATGCCACGGGTCGAAGGTCTCGATCCCCTCGGGCGGCCAGACCCCGCCCACCGCCGGCATGGGATAGAGCGCATGCTTGAAGAACGACCAGAACCAGGCCGCGAAGAACATCACCTCCGAGGCGATGAACAGGATCATGCCGTAGCGCAGGCCCAGCTGCACCACCGTCGTGTGGTCGCCGGCCCGGCTCTCGGCGATCACGTCCGACCACCAGGAATACATCACGTAGAGCACGCCGGCGAGGCCGAGCAGGAACACCCACGGGCCGTTGCCGTGGAACCACAGCACGGCCCCGAACAGCATCACGAAGGCGCTGACCGCGCCCATGAAGGGCCACAGGCTCGGCTGCAGGATGTGATAGTCGTGGTTCTTCGCATGCGCCATTGTCGGGTCTCCGCGGGCGTCAGTTCGTGGGTGAGGCGTCCGCCGCCTCGGGCAGGTCATCCCTGTGGAAGGTGTAGGACAGCGTGATGTGGCGCAGATAGCGCGCCTCGGGATCCTCGACGATCTCGGGATCGACATAGAAGGTGACCGGCATGCGCGCCGTCTCGCCCGGCTGCAGCACCTGCTCGGTGAAGCAGAAGCATTCGATCTTCACGAAATAGCCGCCCGCCGAGAAGGGCGCGACATTGAAGCTGGCCGTGCCCGCGGTCGGGCGGTCGGAAAGGTTGGTCGCCTCGTAAAAGGCGATCCCGGTCTCGCCGATGCGCAGCGCCACCTCGCGCTGCACCGGGCGGAACCGCCAGGGCAGGTCGGGATCGACATTGGCATCGAAACCGATGGTGATCTGCCGCTCCAGGATCCTGTCCGCACCGCGCTCGGCCGTGGCGGTGGTGCCGCCATAGCCGGTGACCCGGCAGAACCAGTCATAGAGCGGCACCGCGGCGAAGCTCATCGCCCCCATGAAGACGACCAGCGCCACCAGCCAGAGGACGACGCGCCCGTTGCGCCCGCCGCTCATCGCGCCGGCCCCAGCGATTCGAAGGTGTGGTCGAAGCCCCGGATCTCGCCGCCATTGGACAGCTTGACCACGGTGACGGCGAAGATCAGCAGCACGAATGCGCCGAGGATCACGCCCAGCCAGGCATTGCGCCCCAGGCGCCGGCGGTGAAGCTCGTGTTCGCGGTTCAGCATCGCCCCCCCGTCACAGAACAGGCCATCCCGGCAGCGAGAGGCCCGCCGCGCGCAGCCCGGCTTCGGCCAGGATGGCAAGAAAATGCCCGAACAGATAGAGGATCGACAACCTGAAGAACCGCCGTTCGGCGCGATAGCCGTCCGCCTCGGCCTCGGAATCGCCGCGCCGGGCGATGCCCAGCGCGCCGGCAAGGAAGCGCCCGTTCAGCCACAGCGCGCCCAGCAGATAGAGCGGGCCGCCCACGGTGGTGAAGGCGGGCGCGATCGCGACCGGCGCCAGCGCCAGGCTGTAGCCCAGGATCAGCCGCCGCGTGCGGTCGCGCCCCGCGGTCACCGTCATCATCGGCACGCCCGCGCTGGCGTAGTCGCCGCGCGTGAACAGCGCCAGCGCCCAGAAATGCGGCGGCGTCCACATGAAGATCAGCCCGAACATCAGCCAGGGCTCGACCGCCATGCCATGGGTGGCCACCGCCCAGCCGATGACCGGCGGCAGCGCGCCCGCCGCGCCGCCGATGACGATGTTCTGCGGGGTCAGCCGCTTGAGCCAGACGGTGTAGATCACGGCATAGAAGAAGATGGTGAAGGCCAGCAACCCCGCCGCCAGCGGACCGGCAAACAGGAACAGCGACATCACCGACAGGATCGACAGCCCCACCCCCAGCGCCAGCGCCTCGTCGCGCGTCACGCGCCCGGCGGGGATCGGCCGGCCCCTGGTGCGCCGCATGCGGGCGTCGATGTCGGCATCCCACCACATGTTGAGCGCGCCCGACGCCCCGGCGCCCACCGCGATGCACAGGATCGCGGCAAGCCCGATGACCGGATGCAGCGGCCCCGGCGCGGCGATCATACCCACCGCCGCGGTGAACACCACGAGCGCCATCACCCGCGGCTTCATCAGCGCGAGATAGTCGCGGAACTCCGCCTCGGCCCGGGGGGCGATGATGGCGCTGTCGGTCATCCGCAGCCCGCCTCAGTTGCGCGCCAGCCGGATCGGCGCGGCGGGCGACGTGCCCAGCGCGACCTTCGCCTCGGCCAGCCAGGCGTCATAGTCGGCCTTGGGCAGCACCTTCACCACGATCGGCATGTAGGCGTGATCCTTGCCGCACAGTTCCGAGCACTGGCCGAAATACATCCCCACCCGATCGGCCTTGAACCAGGTCTCGTTCAGCCGGCCAGGGATGGCGTCCATCTTCACCCCGAAGGCGGGGATCGTCCAGGAATGGATCACGTCGGCCGCGGTGACCTGCAGCCGGACGACCGCGCCCACCGGCACCACCATCGCATTGTCGGTGGCCAGGCGCCACTCATCCTCGGTATAGCCGTATTCGGCCAGCTCGGCGCGCAGCGCGTCATCCATCCGCGCCTTGCCCGAACCCAGCATCAGCGCATCGAAGGCGACGTCGTGATCGGGGTATTCGTAGCTCCAGTACCACTGGTGCCCGGTCACCTTGATCGTCAGGTCGGCATCGGGAATGCGCAGCTGCTTGAACAGGATCGGCAGCGAGAAGGCGCCGATCACGATCAGGATCAGGATGGGCGCCACCGTCCAGGCCACCTCCAGAACGCTGTTGTGGGTGAACCGGGCAGGCTCGGGATTGGCCCGCCGGTTGAAGCGCAGGATGACGATGGCCAGCAGCGCCAGCACCAGCAGGCAGATCGCGGCGATGATCACCAGCAGCATGCCGTCCAGCCAGTGGATGTCGTCGGCCAGCTCGGTCGCGGCGGGCTGCCAGTGGGTGCCCCCCGGCTGCGGCTTGCCGACCCGTTCCAGCGCCTGCTGCGCCAGGACCGGTGCCGCGGCCAGAAGGCCAAGCCCCGTCGTGCCCCATGCCGCCATCCGCGCGAATCGGTTCCGCATTGCCCGGCTCCTCAGATCCTCACCGATTCCGAACCCGCCGCGCGCGGCCTGCGCCCGCGCCGGCGGGGACGGAATCCCTGTTGCTTCAAGCAGGGCACAAACCATATTGAGGGGCGGAAACGCAAGGCCATGCTGCGCGGCATTCAGCCGCTTCCCGCCACCGGACGCCCCGATGACCGAGACGACCCGCCGCTTCCGCCCGTTCGAGACGCATCTTGACGAGGGCCGCGCCCTTGCCCTGCTGCGCGCGGCGCTGGCTGGCGCCGATGACGGAGAGCTGTTTCTGGAACGCCGCCGGTCGGAGGTTCTGGTCTTCGACGATCGCCGCCTGCGCACCGCCAGCTTCGACGCCTCGGAAGGCTTCGGCCTGCGCGCGGTCCGCGGCGAGGCCACGGGCTATGCCCATGCCACCGAGATTTCCGAGGCCGCGCTCGGGCGCGCCGCGGCCACGGCCCGGCTGGCGGTCCGCGAGGGTGGCGGCGTGATGGCGCCGCCGCCCCCCCGGGACGGCAGGCTGAGCCCGATCCCCGATGCCGATCCGCTGTCCGATGCCGATTTCGCCGCCCGCGTCGCGCTGCTGCGCGAGATCGACGACTGTCTGCGCGGGCGCGACGCGCGCGTGGTGCAGGTCAGCGCGACCATCTCGGCGGGGATGCAGGAGGTCGAGATCCTGCGGCCCGAGGGGCTGCGCCTCGCCGAGGCCCGGCCGCTCGCCCGGCTCAACATCTCGGTGATCGTCGAGAAGGACGGCCGGCGCGAATCCGGCACCGCCGGCGCCGGCGGGCGGCACGGGCTCCGATCCCTGATCGCGCCCGAGCGCTGGCGCGCGCTGGCCGACGAGGCGCTGCGCATCGCGTTGGTCAATCTGGCGGCCGAGGAATGCCCCGCTGGGGTGATGGACGTGGTCCTGGCGCCCGGCTGGCCGGGGATACTGCTGCACGAGGCGGTCGGCCACGGGCTGGAAGGCGACTTCAACCGCAAGAAATCCTCGGCCTTCGCGGGGCTGATGGGCCGGCGCGTCGCCGCCCCCGGGGTGACGGTGGTCGATGACGGCACCCTGCCCGAACGGCGCGGCTCGATCGGGTTCGATGACGAGGGCACCCCGGGCGGGCGCACCGTGCTGATCGAGGACGGGATCCTGACCGGCTACATGCAGGATCGCCAGAACGCCCGGCTGATGGGCATGGCCCCCACCGGCAATGGCCGGCGCGAGAGCTTCGCCCATCCGCCGATGCCGCGGATGACCAACACCATCATGCTGGCCGGGCAGGACGCGCCCCAGGACATCCTGGCCAGTCTGAAGGACGGCATCTGGGCGGTCGGATTCGGCGGCGGACAGGTGGACATCACCAATGGCAAGTTCGTCTTCTCCTGCACCGAGGCCTATCGCGTGCGCGACGGCCGGGTCGGCGCCCCGGTCAGGGGCGCGACGCTGATCGGCGACGGGCCCACCGCACTGACCCGGATCCGGGCGATCGGCAACGACCTCGCGCTCGACCCCGGCATCGGCAGTTGCGGCAAGGCCGGCCAGTGGGTGCCCGTCGGCGTGGGCCAGCCCACGCTGCTGATCGGCGGGCTGACCGTGGGCGGCAGCCGCATGCGCGGCAACTGAGCCGCCGGAAGGGCGGCGTTAACGCCTCCCGGCCCATCATTCCCGCGCGCGGACCGGATCGGCACCGGCGGGGCCGTCGGCCGGCCCGGCATGTGGCGGTGCGCGGTGGCGCCGTGGAAGGGCGCGAGGGCCGGACGCGGCGGCCATGGCGCACGATCGCGGCCGGCAGCGCGGTCGGCCCGGCCGGGCGGGTCGCCGAGCGGCCCGCGCCCGTGCGAACGGCAGGCCCGCGGGGTCGGTCGGTCCCGCCGTCCGCACGGGGGGCAACTCGCGAACCGGACACCGGTTCCATCCACCGAACACGCGGAGACAGGCCATGGCGAATGACATCCTGGTCAGCAACGGCGACCTCGCCGAGTTTCTCGAGGCATTCGAACAGATCGTGATCAACGGCGATTTCGTATCGGGTTCCGACACGCGCCTGATTTCCAGGCTGGGCGATCTGCGCATGGTCGTCACCGGAACCGGCTTCACCTTCACCCCCGAGGGGGATGTCGTATCGGGCGACCCGGACAGGGCGGTGATCAAGATCCAGACCCCCGCCGGGCCCCAGAAACTGGGCATCATCGTCGATATCGGCTTCTCGGTGGCCGATGTCGCCACCGCGGCGCGGGCCGAGGGCACCGGCGATCACGGCGCGCTGGAACGGTTCCTGATGGGCGTCGACTGGCATTTCATCGGCACCGACGGCGCCGACATCAGCTGGCAGACCGACAGGGTTTCAAGCCTGCCCTTCAACCCCGCCGGCGATGACGTCTTCGAGCTGGCCGGCGGCAATGACCGCTGGTTTGCCGGCGATGGCGACGACTTCGTCTGGGCCGGGGCCGGGCGCGATCTGGTCAAGGGCGGGCGGGGCAACGACCGCCTGTTCGGACAGGAGGACGACGATCGGCTGATCGGCGGCTCCGGGCGCGACGTGATCGATGGCGGGCACGGCGACGACATCCTGTATGGCGGGGCGGATGGCGACCGTTTCGTCTTTTTCGACGGCTACGGGCGCGACCGGATCGCCGATCTCGACCCGACGGAGGACCGGATCGACCTGCGCGGGACGACCAAGGGAACCGATTTCGACGCGGTGATGTCGCTCGCCAGCGACCGCGGCGCCGGCGTGGTGATCAATTTCGGTGGCGGCGATGTTCTGGTGCTGGCCGGGCTGACCATGGCGGATCTGTCGGCCGAGTGTTTCGTGTTCTGACCAGTCCGACCCCGGCGGGGCGGGGGGCTCAGCCCCCCGTGCCGCGGGCCGCGCGCGCCTCGGCCCGGCGGCGGCGGGCGCGCCGCGCCAGGATGTTGAGCCCCTCGATCAGCGCGGCGAAGGCCATCGCGGCATAGATGTAGCCCTTGGGCACATGCACCCCGAAGCCCTCGGCGATCAGCGTCACCCCGATCGCCAGCAGGAAGCCCAGCGCCAGCATCACCACGGTGGGATTCTCGTTCACGAAGCGGCTGAGCGGCCCCGAGGCGGCCAGCATCACGGTGACCGCGACCACCACCGCCACCACCATCACCGGCACATGCGGTGTCATGCCGACCGCGGTGATGATGCTGTCGACCGAGAACACCAGGTCCAGCAGCAGCACCTGCACCACCGCCCCGGCCATGGTCGGCTGGGCCGCCTTGCCCACCAGCACATCGCCTTCGGGGTCGGGATCGACATTGTGATGGATCTCGACGGTGGCCTTCCACACCAGGAACAGCCCGCCCGCCAGCATGATCAGATCCTTCCACGAGAAGTCGTGGCCAAGGACGGCGAAGACCGGCTCGGTCAGCCGCACGATCCAGGCGATGATCCCCAGAAGGCCCAGCCGCAGCACCAGCGCCAGCGCGATGCCCAGCCGCCGCGCGGGGGCGCGCTGGGGTTCGGGCAGCTTGTTGGTGATGATCGAGATGAACAGGAGGTTGTCGATGCCCAGCACCACCTCCATCACGATCAGCGTGACCAGCGCCACCCATGCGGTCGGATCGGCGACAAGGGCCTCGATTTCGTCCATCCGCCTCTCTCTCCCCGTTTCGAAAGCCGCCCCGCGGCCTCAGGCCCCGCGCTGGGCCTTCAGCGCCTCCAGCTCGCGGCGCACATGGCCCAGAACCTCCATCGTCGCCTCCAGTTCCGCCTCCTTGGCGGCCAGCTGGCGGCGCAGCCCCGCGCGCATCTCCTCAAGCGCCGCCTCGGCCTCGGCCCGGGCGGCCTCGGCCGCGGCCAGCCGCGCCTCCAGGCTGCCCGCGGGCGGCAGGGGCGGGGGCGGCGGCGGCGCGGGGCGGTTCAGCCAGGCGATGACCAGCCCCGCGACCAGCCCGATGCACAGCGCGCCCAGGCACAGCGCCGCGATCAGCAGGGTCAGCTCACTGCCCGTCATCGGCTTCCTCCACCAGCCGCACCCCGATGCGGCGGTTCAGCGCCCTGCCCGCCTCGGTGGCATTGTCGGCGACGGGCATGCTCTCGCCATAGCCGCGCGCGACCAGCCGGTCCAGATCGACGCCGCGGGCGATCAGCGCATCGACCACCGCCTCGGCCCGGCCCCGGCTCAGCGCCAGATTGCCTTCGGCAGGGCCGCTGTCGTCGGTATGGCCGCCGATCTCGAAGCGCGCCGGGGCACAGCCGCGCATCACCTCGGCGATGCGGTCCACGACCGGCAGGCTTTCGGGTTCGATCCGCACCGAGCCCGAGGCGAAGCGGATCTGCTCCGCGGCGAGGATCGCCTCGATCCGCGCCAGGCATTCGGCGGGATCGGGGGGCGGCGGTTCGGCATGGGCAGGCGGCGGCGGGGGCGCGCGCAGGATCTCGACGCGCACCGGGTCGCCGGGCTCGCTCACCCGGGCGAGGATCGCGCGCACGGCCGCCGGCGCCGCGGGATCGCGCGACCATCCCGCGAGCGCGATGCGCGATCCGGTCAGGGTGACCTCGCCGCCCTCGAGCTGCGCGAGCGCGTCCAGCGCCGCCATCACCCGGGCGGTCCAGCCCTCGGGCAGGCCGGGTCGGATCGCCAGCCCCGTGCCATCGGCCTGCGAGCCGAAATGCGCGGCGGCATAGGCGGCGACGGCGGTCATGGCGGCCTCGCTGCCAAGCGGCCCGGCCAGGGCGACCCCGTCCCCGGCCGCGCGCCGGGCCTTGAACGGGGGTTCGGCCGGGGCGGCCGGGGCGGCCGGGGCGGGGGCGCTCTCGAGCGGCAGCGGGACCGGGGCTAGGG
>RFGB01000211.1 GCA_003697125.1 Alphaproteobacteria bacterium | reverse complement strand
CGCCGCCTGGCTGAAGGGGGGGACCGCCGCGCTCGAGGACCGGCTGGACAGGGAGTAGCCCATGCAGACCAATTCCCCGATCTCCGATGCCGAGATGGAACGGCGCTGGGCCATCGGCCGCAGGGTGCTGGCCGATCTCGATCTCGACGCGCTGGTCATGCATGCGCGCGAGGACTGGATCGGCGGCTATGTCCGCTGGTTCACCGACGTCCCGGCCAACAACGGCTATCCCCGCACCGTGGTCTTCTTCCCCGACCGGCCGATGACGGTGATCGAGATGGGCCCCTTCGGCGCCGACCGCAGGCCGGATCCCGGCGACCCGGCATGGCGCGGCGTGGGCCGGGTGCTGTGCACCCCCTCGTTCCATTCGGTCGGCTATACGGTGGACTATGACACCGCGCTTCTGGTCGAGGCGCTGCAGGGCTGCCGCAGGGTCGGTGCGCTGGTGCCCGCGGCAATGCCCCACGGCATGATGCGCGCGCTGGAGGAACGCTTCGAGATCGTCGACGCCGCCGACACGCTCGACCCGCTGAAGGCGGTCAAGAGCGCGGAGGAGATCGCGCTGATCCGGCAGACCGCCCGGCTGCAGGACCAGGTCTTCGCCGAGCTGTGCGACTTCGTGCGCCCCGGGGTCACCGACCGCGAGGTCTCGGCCCATGCCGAGGCCGTCGCCCGCCGCCTCGGCTCGGATCAGGGCATCATCCTCGGCGTCTCGGCCCCGCTGGGTCAGCCGAGCCGCTTCCTGAACCGCCCCTTCCAGGTCCGCGAGATGAAGCCGGGCGACCACCGGGCGGTGCTGATCGAGGTCAACGGTCCGGGCGGGCTGTATCTGGAGATCGCCCGCACCATGGTGCTGGGGCGCGCCGACGATCATCTGCTGGAGACCTTCGAGCTGGTGCGCGCCGCGCAGGACCATACCCTGTCGCTGATGCGCCCGGGCGTGGACCCCGCCGCCATCGCCGCCGCCCACGACGCATGGATGACCGCGCGCGGCCTGCCGCCCGAGACGCGCCTCTATGCCCATGGCCAGGGCTGCGAGATGGTCGAGCGCCCGCTGATCCGCCGCGACGAGACGATGCCGCTCGCCGAGGGCATGTGCCTGGCCGTCCATCCCGGCTTCGACGATGGCCGGGTCTTCGCGGTGATCTGCGACAACTATCTGATCGAGGCCGACGGCGTGTCCGAATGCCTGCACGCCACCGAGAAGCGGATCTTCGAGCTGTGACGCATCCGCCCCGGCCCGGCCACGCCCGCCCCCGCGCAGGAGACCCACGATGACCCCGAAGATCGCGCTCGAGGAACATTTCATCCATCCCGACTTCCTGGACTATTTCGCCACCACCGCGGTCAACATCTCGCCCGCCCTGTTCGGCAAGGCGCGCGAGGCGCTGATGGATTTCGGCGCGCGCCGGCTGGAGGCGATGGACCGCATCGGGGTGCGCAAGGCGGTGCTGTCGCTGGCCGGACCCGGGGTGCAGGTGGAACGGCGGGTCGATACCGCGCTGCGCCGCGCGCGCGAGGTGAACGACTTCCTGGCCGAGCAGATCGCCCGCCGGCCCGACCGCTATGGCGGCTTCGCCCATCTTGCGGTGCAGGATCCGCGGGCGGCGGCCGATGAGCTGGAGCGCTGCGTGCGCGAGCTGGGCATGCAGGGCGCGATGATCAACGGCCAGACCGGAGGGATGTATCTGGACGACGACCGCTGCAGCCCCCTGTGGGAACGCGCCGCCGATCTGGGCGCGCCGATCTATCTGCATCCCGGCAATCCGCCGGAACGGGTGGCGATGTATCACGACCACCCCGAACTGTGGGGGCCGCTGTGGTCCTGGACGGTCGAGACCGCGACCCACGCCCTGCGGCTGATCACCGCCGGCGTGTTCGACCGCTTTCCCGGCGCGAAACTGATCCTGGGCCACATGGGCGAGACGCTGCCCTTCCTGCTGTGGCGGCTCGATTCGCGCTGGGAGATCTGCAACCGCGGCGAGATGCGGCTTGCGTCGCCGCCCTCGGCCTATCTGCGCCGCAATGTCTGGGTCACCACCTCGGGGGTGTGCGACAACCCGCCGCTGCGCTGCGCGATCGACGCGCTGGGCCGCGACCGGGTGATGTTCTCGGTCGACTATCCCTTCGAACGGCCCGAGGAGGCGGGCGCGTGGATCGAGGCGGCGCCGCTGGACGGGGACGAACGGCGCCTGGTCTGCCACGACAATGCCGCGGCGCTGATGGGGCTGGGCGACGCCACGGGGGCGCAGGGCTGACCGCGCCCCCGCCGCGGCCCGCCCGCTCAGCGGCGCGGAATGCCGCGGCGCGCCTCGGGCGGCGCATCGCGCCGGGTGACGCCGTCGATCAGCACGAAGGCGATCACGCAGGGCTCCGAGAAGCGGTTCGACCAGGCATGGTTGGTGCCGCGCTGGATCACCACGTCCCCCGCCTTCAGATGCACGTCATCCTTGCCGTCATCCATCAGCATCATGATCTCGCCCGACAGAACGATGGCGAAATCGACCGAATCGGTGCGATGCATGAAGGGGTGGCGGGCATTCTCGACGATGTTCTCGGCCGCGCCCATCTCGGCAAAGGCGGCGCGCCCGTCCAGCCGCGCCAGCACCTCGGGATCCTCGGGCAGGAACTCCACGCAGCGGAACACCGCCCCGTTGCGCGGCGGATGCAGCACGAAGGGGCCGGTGCAGGTCTCGGTCGGGCCGTCATATTCGGCCGGGGTGCCATCCGAGATCCAGAAATTGGTCAGCGTCACCCCGGGCCGGCGCGGGCTTTGCAGGATCTGCGTCGCCGGCCCGTCGGATATGACCACCGCCCGGCCCTGCGCGTCATGGCCCGTCACCACCCGTCTGAAGCTGCGTGTCATCGCCTGTCCTTCCCTTCCCGCACGATTCCGCCCGCGCCGCGATGCGCGAGCATGACCAGCACCAGCAGCGCCGCCAGCCCCGCAAGGGCGCTGGCGGTCCCCTGAAACAGCAGCGCCAGCCCCGCGGCCAGCGCCAGCCCGCGCCCCGGCCAGCCCAGCGGCCGGTTCAGGCAGCCCACCATCGCCACCGCCACCGCGAACACCCCGGCGACGCCGGTCAGCAGCGCGGCGAGGTTGGCGACCGGCCCGCCCTGCAGGATCAGCCCGGGCGCCAGGACGAAGGCGAAGGGCAGGATGAAGCTGGTCGCGGCGTAGGAGGCCGCGCGCCAGCCGGTCCGGTTCACATCCGCCCCGGCGATGCCCCCGGCCACATAGGCCGCCAGCGCCACCGGCGGGGTGATGGTGGATATGCATCCGTAGAAGAAGACGAAGAAATGCGCCGTCAGCACCGGCACGCCCATCTTCACCAGCGCGGGCGCGACCACGGTGGCCAGGATCAGATAGGCCGCCGTGGTCGGCAGCCCCATGCCCAGCACGATCGAGGCGATCATGGTGAACAGGAGCGCGAGCATCAGCGAGCCCATCGACGCCGCATCGATCATCAGGGCGATCTTCGAGCCCAGCCCCGTCGCCCCCAGGGTCCCCGCGATGATCCCCGCCGCGGCGCAGGCGGCGGTGATCGTGACCACGCCGATGCCGCCCTCGGCGATGCCGCCGGCAAGCCGCGCCAGCATGTCGCGGTCGATCCGCCGCCGGCGCGCCAGCTCGGCCGCCAGCAGCGTCGCCATCGCCCACAGGCAGGCCTTGAACGGCGAGAAGCCGCGCAGCATCAGCCCGATCAGCACCGCGAATGACGCGACGAAGGCGATGCCGTCCCACAGCACCCGCAGGGTGCTGCGCCCGTCGGTGCGGGTGATGCCGGTGCCGGTGATGCCGTTGCGCACCGCCTGCAGATGCACCACGAAGAAGGCCGAGGCGAAGAACAGGATCGCGGGCAGCAGCGCGGTCCACATCACCTCGGTGTAGGGCACGCCGACGATCTCGGCCATGATGAAGGCGGCCGCGCCCATCACCGGCGGCATGATCTGCCCGCCGGTCGAGGCCACGGCCTCGATCGCCGCCGCCTCATGGGGCGCATAGCCGTCGCGCTTCATGATCGGGATGGTCACCGTGCCGGTGACCGCGACATTGCCCGCCGCCGACCCCGAGACCATGCCGATCAGGGCCGAGAACAGCACCGCCGACTTGGCGCTGGCCGCGCGCACGCCACGGGTCAGCCGCACGGCAAGCTCGAAGAAGAACTCTCCCGCCCCGAAGCGCGCCAGCAGGGCGCCGAAGATCGTGAAGGTCACGATGTAGCTGGCGGCGACCCCGACCGGGATGCCGTAGATCCCCTCGGTCCCGGTGGTCAGGATCAGGACCATCCGTTCCAGCCCGTAGCCGCGCCCGCCCAGCACCCCCGGCAGCCAGGGGCTGAGGAAGGGATAGGCGAAGATCACCGCGGTGATCGCGGCCAGGATCCAGCCGATGCCGCGGCGGGCGGCCTCGAAGACCAGAAGCAGCATCACCAGCCCGGCCCAGAAATCGCCCGGCACCGTCATCCCGCCGCTGAAGGCGATCGGCTTCCAGCGGGTCAGGATCCACCAGCTGGCGCCCAGCGCGGCCGCGGTCAGCACCGCTGCCACCGCCCGGTCGACCGGCCTGCCGGCAAGCCCGCGCGACAGCGGCCGCAGCCAGAACAGCAGCGCGAAGGCCAGCGCGACATGGGCCACGCGCATCGGCATGGTCGACACCGCGACCACCCCCGAGATGGCCAGCAGATGCAGGGCGCCGAACAGGAACCCCGCGGCAAGGACCAGCCGGCTGCGGGGCGGCGGAACCGCCCCGGCATCGCCCCCGGCCACCACCATCGCCCGCGCGCGTCAGCGTTGCCGCGCGAAATAGCGCGCGGCGCCGTCATGCAGCGGGATCGGCAGCTTCATCGACCGCGCCGGGTCGATCTGCCGGCCATAGGCGTTCTCGGCGGCAAGCTCGTCGAGATGATCATAGATCGCCGCGGTGATGCGTTCGACCAGCCCGGCATCCATCGACGCCATCACCACCAGCACATTGTCGACGCCGATCAGCCGCCCGGGATTGGCGGTGCCATAGACCTCGGCGGGCAGTTCATAGATGCCATAGGCGGGGTTGGACTCGACCGCCTTCTCAAGCATCCCCTCCGAGAAGCGGATATAGGCCAGCTCGGCCCCCGCGGCGGCCTGCATCACCGCGCCGGCCGGATAGCCCGACAGGGCCAGAGCGGCATCGACATTGCCATCGGCCAGCTGGCTGAACCCGTCCGAGTAGGACAGGAAGCTGGGCGAGATGTCATCCATGCTCATCCCGTGCAGGGGCAGCAGGAAGTTGAGGAATCCCATCGTGCCGCCGCCCGCGGGGCCGACCGCGACGCGCTTGCCCTTCAGGTCCTCGAAGGTCTCGATGCCCGATCCCTTCAGCGTCATCATGTGCAGCACGCTGGGATGCAGGGCGCCCACCGCGCGCAGATCGATCGCCCCGTCGCCATAGGGGCCCTTGCCCGCCAGCGCCAGCACCGCGAGGTTGTTGTTGGTGATCGCCACCTCGACCTCGCCGCTGGCCAGCAGCTTGGGGTTCTGGACCGATCCGCCGGTGACCACGGGCACCATCGAGATTCCCGCGCCGGCATATTTGTTGACCAGATTGGCGATCGCCTGCCCCATCGGGTAGAAGGCGCCGCCGAGACTGGCCGTGCCGATGCGCAGCTCCTGCGCGCCGGCGGCGCCTGCCATCACCATCGCGGCCAGCGCCGCCAGCAATCCGCCCCGCATCCTCATGGTCGCTCCTCCCCCTTGTCGTTTCCCTCGCACCGGGCGGCGTCACGCCGCGCGGCGCACCTCGCGCACGATGGCGACGAATTCGTCATCGGTCAGGATATCGCGCTTCTCGATGCCGCGCGCCTTGACCCGGGCCAGGATCTCGGCCGCCTCCTCGTCGGAGACCTCGCCAAGGCCCAGCTCGCCCATCTTGTAGATCACCGATGCCTTGCCCGACTTCTTGCCCAGCACCACCTCGCCCCTGCGCCCGGTCAGCGCGGGATGGGTGCCGAACATCACCAGCGGGTCGTTGACGACATACTGGATGCCGATTCCCGATTCGCGGATGAAGTTGCCATGGCCCAGCACCGGCTTGTTGCGGTGGATGGGGATGTTGGCCAGCCGCGAGACCAGCGCGCCCAGTTCGGGCAGCTTGTCGAGGCGATAGCCGTTCTCGTAGCCGTAGAGCAGCTCGAGCCCGAGCATCAGCTCCTCCAGCGCGGCATTGCCCGTCCGCTCGCCCAGACCGTTGGCGCAGCTGTGCACCACCTCGGCCCCGGCGGTGACCGCAGCCAGCTCGGTCGCGACCCCCATGCCGAAATCGTTGTGGGTGTGAATCTCGATCGGCAGGCCGGTCATCTGCTTGACCCACCGCACCATGTAGCGGATCGCCTCGGGCGTGGCACAGCCCATGGTGTCGACGATGCCGATGGAATCGGGCGGGCTCTCGGCCATGATCGCCTTGCACAGATTCTCCAGATCCTCGGCCCGGGCACGGGTGGTGTCATAGGGGAAGAACACCGCGTAAAGCCCCTGCTCGCGCGCATGATTGATCACGTCGCGCGACTTCTCGAACACGTCGCGCCAGGTCCAGCCGAACTGGGTGACCAGCTTGGGATAGCCGATCGGCACCTCGATGATGACGCCCTGCGCGCCAAGCTCCAGCGCCATGTCGATGTCCTTCTTCATGGCGCGGGCGAAGGTGAAGATGCGCGAACGCAGCCCCAGCCGGCAGATCTCGCGGATGGCCTCGGCATCCTGGGGCGAGACGGCGGGCATGCCGGCCTCGATCCGCTCCACCCCGACCTCGGCCAGCTTGGAGGCGATGGCGATCTTGTCATCGATCGAGAACACCACCCCCGGCGTCTGTTCGCCATCGCGCAGGGTGGCGTCGTGAATCTCCACCTTCGGCGGCAGGTCCAGGCCCTGCCGGACCTCGGGGATGAAGTTGTAGGGGCTGACCCACCACTTCCCTTCCTCGTAGTGGTTCTCTCGCATGCCTCGGCTCCCTCTTGCGCTGGGCTTTGCCGGCATTTTGATGATATTTTCTCTGACGGCAACAAAAAAACGACATTTTGGAGGATCCGCCACCATGGACGATGATCGCCCGGCCCCCGCACCGTCCCGGCGCCAGGCGCCTGCGGGGGCGCCATCGCAACAGCCCGTTCCGTCTTTGCGCGATGCGCATTATGGTCCGCGCATGGACAGCATCGTCGCAAATCCCACCTCCAGCCAGTCCTCCACCCAGCGCGCCTATCTGGAGCTGCGCCGGGCAATCATCTCGGGCCAGATCGCGCCGGGCGAGAAGCTGAAGGTCGAGACGCTGAAGGAGCGCCTCGCCACCGGTGCCTCGCCGGTGCGCGAGGCGCTGAGCCTGCTCACCTCGGACCAGCTGGTCGAGCGGATCGACCAGCGCGGCTTCCGGGTGGCGCGGGCCAGCCGGGCGCAGTTCCACGAGATCCTGGAGCTGCGCTGCCATCTCGAGGAGCTGGCGCTGCGGGGCAGCATCGCGCGCGCCGATGATGCGTGGGAGGAGCGGCTGGTGCTGACCCACCACTATCTGGCCAAGGCGGATCGCGGCGACATGGAGGCGTTCGAGGAGCGCCACAAGGCCTTTCACATGGCGCTGCTGGAACGCTGCGATTCGCCGATCCTGCTGCGCTTCTGCTCGCAGCTCTATGACCTGAACGTGCGCTACCGCTACCTGGCCGGCACATCGAAGGATTACGCCAGCCGCGACATCGCCGCCGAACACCGGGCGATCCTGGAAGCGGCGATCGCCCGGCGGGCCGACGAGGCGGTGCGGCTTCTGGCGGCGCATTACCGCACCACCGGCGCCTTCCTTGCCGAGCTGCTGTGAACCGGCGGGCGCGCCCGGCGGGCCTCAGCCCGCCGCGGCGGCCTGCGCCTCCTCCACACCCTCGGGCGCCAGGACCAGGTCGAAATCCACCCGGCTCCAGGGCCCGTCCACCTTGCCCGACAGCGCGAAGCCCTCGGCGGGAAAGCTGCCCGCCGGCTGCGGCTGGTAGCGCATGATCAGATCCGCGCGCACGCCGAATACGGTGTCCTCGTCCAGATAGGGATCATCCTCGGGGAAGATCTCGGTCACCAGGGTGCGGAAGCCCGGCGCCGCGACGATCATGTGCAGATGCGACGGCCGCCACGGATGCCGCCCCGCCGCGCGCAGGATCTCGCCCACCGGCCCGTCATCGGGCACGGTGTAGGGCACCGGGCGCACGGTGGTGAACGCATAGCGGCCCGTCTCGTCAGCGGTCATCAGGGCGTGGAAGGAATGGATGTCCTGTTCGGGATCCTGGCTGGAATACATCCCGTTGGGCGCGGTCTGCCAGATGTCGAGGGTGGCGCCCGGGATGGGATTGCCCTGCATGTCGCGCACCAGCCCCTGCACAAGCACCACCTCGCCCTCCCACGCGCCCTTCAGATCGCCCCCTATCGGCAGCGGCGGCGGGTTCGAGACATGGAACGGCCCCAGCACCGAGGAGGATGTCGCGCCGGGCACCGAATGCATCATGTCCACCAGCGAGGACAGCCCCAGCACGTCGGACAGCAGCACGAACTCGTTGCGCTCGGGCCCGGTGATCCGGCCCGCCCATTCCAGGAACTCCAGCCCCTTGCGCCATTCGGCATGGGTCAGGCGCACCTCGCGCGCGAAGTCGTGCAGATGCCGCGCCAGCGCCAGCAGCACCTGGCGCAGCCGGGGGTCGGTGTCGGGTCCGAAATAGGCGGCGAAGACCTCGGTGATGTTGTCGGCGGTGACATTGCGCATCGGATCCCTCCGGCTGGCTAGTTCAGGATGGCGAGGCTGAGCTGGGGAAAGCGGATCAGCACGATCAGCACCACCAGCATCACCGCCGCGAAGGGCAGCGCGCCCATGAAGACGTCGCGCAGCGAGATCCGCGAATCGGCCAGCGTCGCCTTGATCACGAAGCAGGAGATGCCGAGCGGCGGCGTCAGCAGGCCGATCTCGGCGCCCACCACGGTGATGATGCCGAACCACACCAGGCTCAGCCCCATCGGCTCGATCAGCGGCAGGAACAGCGGCACCACGATCAGGATGATCGAGGCGGTATCGAGCAGCGTGCCGAGGAACAGCATCAGGACGACATAGAGCGCCATCAGCGCGAAGAAGCCGACCTCGGCCCCCTCCAGCAGCGCGCCCAGCTGGTTGGGCAGGCCGGCAAGGCCCAGCATGCGGCTGTAGAGCGAGGCCGCGGTGATCAGGAACAGGATCGCCGCGGTGATGTGGCCGGTCTCGAGCAGCGCCTGCCAGAACAGCCGCAGCGTCATCCGCCCGCGCAGCACCGCGATCACCAGCCCCACCAGCGCCCCCGCGGCCCCCGCCTCGACCGGCGTCATCCAGCCGGTGTAGATGCCCCCCAGCACGATCGCGATCAGCGCAAGCGTGGGCAGCGTCCGCGCGGCGACCTCGGACCGGGACAGGGGGGTGATCTCGTCCGCCGGCCGGCCGCCCACGAAGCCGGGGGTCAGCCAGCCCATCACCGCGATCGCCACCACATAGGCCAGCGCCAGCAGCAGCCCCGGCACGATCCCGGCCAGGAACATGTCGCCCACCGACTGTTCGGCGACGAAGGAATAGATGATCAGCATCGCCGATGGCGGGATGATCATGCCCAGCACCGACGACCCCGCCACCACCCCGACCGCGAAGCGCGGGTTGTAGTCGAGATCGAGCATCTGCGGCACCGAGACGCGGGCGAAGACCGAGGCCGAGGCGATCGAGGATCCGGTGACCGCCGCGAAGACCGCGTTCGCGCCCACCGTGGCCATGCCGATGCCGCCGCGCACGCGCCGCATCGCGCTGCTCATCACCGAATAGATGTCCGCGCCAAGCCCGGCCTTCGATACCACCAGCCCCATGAAGGTGAACAGCGGCACCGTGGCGAAGGTGTATTCCATCACGCTGTCGCCGACCGCCACCTTCAGCAGGTTCAGCGCCAGCTGGAAATTGTCGCGCATCAGCCAGACCGCGACGAAGGAGACCACCCCCAGCGCCACGGGGATGTAGAGGCCGAGATAGATCAGCACCACGATGGCCGCGACCGAGACGAGGCCGATCTCCACCGGGCTCATCGGCCTGCCCCGCCGATGCGCAGCGCCGGGGGCGCGACGCCAGGACGCTGGTTGCGCAGGGTGCGGAACAGGAAGATCAGCGCGCACAGCCCGGCGCTGAGGCAGATCACCAGCTTCACCGGCCACCACGGGGCCATGAACACGCCCGGCACGCCGAAATAGCCGCCCGTCTCCCACATCTCGACCACATCGGGCCACAGCGTGACCGCGATCAGCGCCATGAACAGGGCCGAGACAAGCTCGATGCCCCGGTTCAGCACCCCCGCGAAGGGCATCCGGCGGCGGGTGGCCATCATCAGGAACCCGTCCGAGCGGGTCAGCCGCCCGATGCGCACCACGTCGGGCAGCTGCAGGAACACCACCATCACCATCGAGAACTGCACCACCTCCACCGCGCCGTGGAACGGCGCGTGGAAGAAGCCGCGGGCGATGACGTCGAAGCACACCACCGCCACCAGCACCAGAACGACCAGCGAGCCGGCGGCATTGGCGGCCACCGACAGCGCATGGCTCAGAAACTCCACCCAGCGCAGCGCCGCCCCCCCGGGCAGCGCCGGCGCGGCGGCGCGATGCATCGGTCCGTCACTCACGCCGAAGCCTCCCCCTGACACGAGGCGCGCCCGCCCGCCCCCCGGCCGGGCGCCGGCCGGCACCCTGCCCGGGGGGCAGGCGGGCGGCGATCCTCACGGCTTCGACCAGTCGCGCACGCCGACATAGCCCGCCTCGGCCAGCTTGGCGAGATAGGCCTTCAGCATCTCGGTGCCGGGCTCGCCGCGCGCATCAAGCTCGGCGGCCCATTCCTGGGCGATGTTCGGCATGGCCCGGGCCCAGGCGGCGCGATCCTCGGGGCTGGCCACGGTGATCGTGCCCCCGGCCTTGACGAAGGCCTCGCGCGACTTCGCGGCGATGTCCATCGCGACATCGGCCAGATGGTCGCGATACAGGATGGCGACCTCCTGCAGCACCTGCTTCACCTCGTCGGGAAGCCGGTCCCAGTAGTCCTTGTTGACGGTGACGGTCTTGGAATTCACCGCGCCCAGATCGACCTGCAGCATGTGCGGCGCCACCTCGACGATCTTGAAGGTCACCGCCGATTCGGGCCACAGCAGCGCGGCATCGACCAGCCCGGTCTGCAGCATGTTGTAGAAGTCGGTCAGCCCGCCGCGCACGCCCGCGGCGCCGGGAATGCCCTCGAGATAGCGCAGGTTCATGCCCGCGCCGGCCACCTTCTTGCCCTCGAGATCGGCCACCGAGCTGATCGGCTCGCGCGAGAACAGCTGATAGCTGTCGAGCACGACGCCGGTGGCGAGATAGACCTGGTTCTGGGCCTCGAACTCCTTGCGCATGGTGGGGAATTCGCGGGCGATCTCGTCCACCGCCCCGGCCACCGCGCGCGCGTCGGGCGCGACGAAGGGCGTGACCGCCGCGATTGCCTGGCTGGGCAGCTTCGAGGAATGGAAGATCGTGGTGACGATCCCGATGTCGCCAAGCCCCAGCTTGATCCCCTCCAGCACGCCGCGGGGCTTCACGATCGAGCCGCCATAGCTTTCCTGCCACTCGATCCGGTAGTTGCCGGTGGCGGCGAGACGCTTGTCCACTTCGGGGATGAAGAATTCGGTGAATTCCTTCACCCACATCGCCCGGGCCGGGTAGCCGTCGATCACCACCGCTCGGATGGTCTCGGTGGCCAGCGCCGGATGCGCAAGCAGCGCGGCGGCGGCCGCGGCGGCGCCCAGCGCGCCTCGTCTGGTCGTGTTCATCGCGGTGTTCCTCCCCTATTCGTGACGGTCGTCCGTTGCCCGCGCCCGCGCGATCGCCCGGCCCCCCGGGGCCGCGCCGGCGGGGTCAGGCCTTACGCCAGGTGACCGAGACCTCGGCCCCGGCGTTCTTGAACAGCTTCGAGACGGCGCAGTACTTCTCGGTCTCGGCCGCCACCCGCGCCAGATCCGCCTCGCCGGCCGGGCCGTCGGCGGTCACCGTCAGCCGGACGGCGCGGAACGGCCGCTCGATCTCCTCCTGCAGCAGCACGCCGCGGCGATCGAGCTCGAATTCCGCGTCGATGTGCAGATGCCCGATGTCGACGCCCAGCGCCTTGGCGCATTTGTGCCCGATCGTGTTGGTGCAGCCGATCAGGGCGGCGACGGCGGTCTCGGTCGGCGAGGGGCCGGCATTGGTGCCGCCGCGCTCCACCGGCTCGTCGATCACCAGCCGGGTGTCGCGGGCGGTGACATCGGTGCGCGAATGGCTTGGGCAATCGGCCGAGAGCCGGGTTGTCACCACTGTCTTGGGGCGTATCGCCATGGCTACCTCATGCGAATGTGCAGGCGCGCTCGAAGGGCAGGCGCGGCAGGCGCTGGAACAGCGCCGATTCGTCGGCGTAGCCGAGATTGATCAGGAAGTTCGACCGCAGCGTGGTTCCGGCGAAGAATTCCCGGTCGACGATCTCGTTGGAGAAGCCCGACATCGCGCCCACATCCAGACCGACGGCGCGGGCGGCGATCATGAAATAGGCGCCTTGCAGCGTGCCGTTGCGGAACGCGGTGGTCTCGGCATGGGCGGGCTTGCCCTCGAAATGCGGCCGCCGGTCCTCATGGGGGAACAGATACGGCAGCTCGCGCCAGAATTCGAGGTCATGGGCGACGATCACGGTGACCGGCGCACCCATCATCTTGGGGACGTTCTTCTCCTTCAGCGCCTTGGCGAGGCGCGCCTTGCCCTCGGGCGAGGTCACGAAGACGAACCGCGCCGGCGAGGAGTTCATCGAGGTCGGCCCCGCCGCGGCGATCTCGTAGATCCGCTTGAGCAGCGAGACCGGCACCGGGCGGTCGGTCCAGGCGTAGTGGGACCGCGCCCCCGCAAGGATCAGGTCGATCGAATCGGCATCGAGCTCCGGCAGGCGCGCCTTCAGCGCGCGATGCGCCGCCTGCGCTTCGGCCCGGGCGCGCGACAGCGCCTCTCCCTCCAGCGCCGTCATCGGCCCAGCCCCGCGCCAGATCTGTCGGGCATGGTCATGCCTTGGCCCCCTCCTTCGGTTTCCTTGCCGGATTTTTGCCTAGGTTTTTACGTCTTGTCAAATAATCTCGACATTTTACCATGCCTGATGCCGGTCCCGGTGCGCTGCGCCGGCGGCGGGCGCCGGGTCGGGATCCAGGGCAGGAGGGAGGCGCGGATGGTCGCCTGGAAGGAATACCGCCGCATCGCGCGGGAGAGGGGCGCGCTGGCGCTGGAGCTGTTCGTCGTGGAATCGACGCCTGCGGGGGATGCGGAGGCGGTGCGCGCGCAGCTGCCCGGCCATCTGGCCCATCAGCGCCGGATGGAGGAATCCGGGGCGCTGGTCCTTGCCGGCCCGCTGTCGGATGCCAGCGGCGAGGAGATGACCGGCGCGGGGCTGATCGTGCTGCGCGCGGCATCGATGGAGGAGGCGCGGGCGCTGGCCGAGGCCGACCCGATGCATGCCAGCGGCGCGCGGCGCTTCACCCTGCGGCGCTGGCTGGTGAACGAGGGCAGCCTGACGCTGTCGGTGGGGCTGTCCACCGGCCGGGTCCGTCTGGAATAGGGGGAGGCGATGCCGACGACCACCACGCTTGCCGAGATGCTGGGCACGCTGCTCAAGCGCCGGCCGGGGCGCGGCCGGGCCGAGGACCGCCGGCCGCTGCCGGAATTGTGCCGGGCGCTTCTGTCGGACATGGACGAACCCGCCCGCCTGCGCTGCGCCGCGGCGATCCTCGCGCGCTATCAGGGTCTGGATGGGGCCGGGCGGCTGGAGTTCTTCAGCCATGTCGACCGGGAATTCGACATCGACGCGGCGGGGCTGGCCGAGCTTGCCGGCCGCTATGCCGCCGATCCCTCCGCACAGGCCTATGCCGCGCTGATCCGGGCGGCCGACACGCCGCGGCGGCGGTTCTTCCGGCGCCTGAACGAGGCGCCCGGCGCCACCGCCGAACTGGTGCGCATGCGCGCCGATCTCATCGGCCTGCTGCCCCGCCATCCGGAGCTGGCGCGCACCGACATCGATCTTGCCGACCTGCTGCGCGGCTGGTTCAACCGCGGCTTCCTGGTGCTGCGCCGGATCACCTGGGACAGCCCCGCCTCGCTGCTGGAGAAGATCATCGCCTATGAGGCGGTGCACGAGATCCGCAGCTGGGATGATCTGCGGCGCCGGCTGAACCCGGCGGACCGGCGGCTGTTCGCCTTCTTCCATCCCGCCATGCCCGACGAGCCGCTGATCTTCGTCGAGGTGGCGCTGACCCGCGGCGTTCCTGGGTCCATCGACGCGCTTCTGACCGAGGCGCCGGCCGGAGAGGCGGAGGATGCCGACACCGCGGTGTTCTACGCCATCTCCAACTGCCAGCCGGGGCTGAAGGGGGTGTCCTTCGGCAATTTCCTGATCAAGCAGGTGGCCGAGGAGCTGGGCAAGGAACTCCCGGGGCTGCGCAACTTCGTCACCCTGTCGCCGGTGCCGGGGCTGGTGGCCTGGCTGGAAGCGCGCGGGCTGAAGGCGCTGGCCGAGCAGGACGAGGAGGCGCTGCGCCGCCTGGCCGCCCATTACCTGCTCGTGGAACGCGACCAACGCGGCCGGCCGCTGGATCCGGTGGCGCGATTCCATCTCGGCAACGGCGCCTCGGTCGACGGGCTGCACCTGAACGCCGACACTTCGGAAAGCGGTCTCGCCCGCTCGCTGGGGGTGATGGTGAACTACCGCTACGAACCCGACCGGATCGCCGAGAATCTCGCGCTCCTCGCCAGGGGTCAGGAGGTCGCCGCCGTGGGCGCGCTGCGCAGTCTGGCCCGGCAGGCCGAGAAGCTGATCCCGGCGCGCCCGGCGATCACCGCCGAATCCGGGGCGGAGGCGCCGCAGGGCTGATCCCGGCGCAGGCCCCGCCACGGCCGGGGCGCGGGCCGCCGGCCGCGCAGCGGGGCGCGGGCGCCAGCGGGCTGCGGGTCATGCGGCCCCACGCGCGGGCGGGCGCGCGGTTGCGCAGGATGGCGCCGGCCGCCGGTCGGGGAATCGCCCGCGCCGGCCCTTCGCGCGGGGGCGGCTGGCATTCGGGCGGCGTGCGTGCGGGGCGGCGTGCGTGCGGGCTGGTGGGCGTGCGGGTGGTGGGACGTGCTGGACTCGAACCAGCGACCCCAGCGATGTGAACACTGTGCTCTACCAACTG
>RFGB01000210.1 GCA_003697125.1 Alphaproteobacteria bacterium | reverse complement strand
GGGGATTGCTGGGGTGGGTGGTCCAGTCGGCGTGGCGGTCCGACACGGTCCGGCCGGTGCGCGGGTCGATGGCGCCGGCGGGCAGCCGCTCCATGGTGATGCAGCCATCGACCGGGCAGACATTGACGCACAGGTTGCAGGCGACGCATTCGGCGTCGATCACCTCGAAGATCCGTCCCGGCCTGATGGCGATCGCCTGGTGGGAGGTGTCCTCGCAGGCGGCATAGCAGCGCCCGCAGCGGATGCAGCTGGTCTGGTCGATGCGCGCCTTGGTGACGTAGTTGAGATTGAGCTCCTGCCAGTCGACGAAATTGGGCACGGCGCGGCCGACGAGTTCGGACAGGCGCATCCCCCTGGCGTCGAGATAGTCCGACAGGCCCGCCGCCATCTCCTGCACCACCTTGAAGCCATAGGTCATCGCCGCGGTGCAGACCTGCACCGTGCCAGCCCCCAGCGCGATGAACTCGGCCGCGTCGCGCCAGGTGGTGATGCCGCCGATCCCGCTGATCGGCAGGCCGCGCGTCTCGGGGTCGCGGGCGATCTCGGCCACCATGCGCAGCGCGATCGGGCGCACCGCGGGGCCGCACAGCCCGCCATGGGTGCCCTTGCCGTCGATCACCGGTTCGGGGCTGAAGCGGTCGAGATCGACAGCGGTGATCGACTGGACGGTGTTGATCAGGCTGACGGCGTCGGCGCCCCCGCGCCTTGCCGCCCGGGCGGGATAGCGGATGTCGGTGATGTTCGGGGTCAGCTTGACGATCACCGGCATGCGGGTGGCCTGCTTGCACCAGCGGGTGACCGTCTCGACATATTCCGGCACCTGGCCGACCGCCGAGCCCATGCCGCGTTCCGACATGCCGTGGGGACAGCCGAAGTTCAGCTCCACGCCGTCCGCGCCGGTCTCCTCGACCAGCGGCAGGATCGTCTTCCAGGCCTGCTCCTCGCAGGGGACCATCAGGCTGACCACCAGCGCGCGGTCGGGCCAGTCGCGCTTGACGGCCTTGATCTCGCGCAGGTTCACCTCCAGCGGCCGGTCGCTGATCAGCTCGATGTTGTTCATCGCGATCACGTGGCGATCGGGTCCGTGCACCACGCCATAGCGCGGGCCGTTGACGTTGACCACCGGCGGATCCAGGCCGAGGGTCTTCCACACCACCCCGCCCCAGCCGGCGCGGAAGGCGCGCACCACGTTGTATTCCTTGTCGGTGGGTGGTGCGGAGGCGAGCCAGAACGGGTTGGGGGACCGGATTCCGAGGAATTCTGTGGACAGGTCTGCCATGGCGTTCCCCTCAGGCGGTCAGGCTGGCGTGGATGTCCTCGGCCGCGTCGCGGCCCTGGGCGACGGCGGTGACGGTCAGATCCTCGCCCGGGGTGCAGTCGCCGCCGGCCCAGACCCCGGGAATCGAGGTCCGCCCCGGCCCGGTGACGGCGATCTTTCCGCCCGCCACCCGGAGGCCTTCGGGCAGGGCGGCGAGGCGCTGGCCGGTGGCGCGCAGCAGCTGGTCGCAGGGCAGGGTGAAGGTCTCGCCGGTGCCCGCGCCGTCATCATCGGTGTATTCGCATTCCACCGCCGCCAGCCGTTCCGTGCCGGCAAGGCGCCGGGCGCGCGCGTTCGGCCGCAGCCGCACCCCGTGGCGCAGGGCGAGATCCTGTTCGAAACCGCTGGCCGCCATGCGGTGGCGTCCCCGGTGATAGAGGATCGTCACCTCCTCGGCGCCCAGAAGGCGGGCCTGCACCGCGGCGTCGATGGCGGTCATCCCGCCGCCGATCACCGCGACCCGGCGCCCGACCGGCACCGCGGCGAGGTCATCGGCCTGGCGCAGCCGGGCGATGAAGTCGAGCGCGTCCTCGACCCCGGGCAGGTCGCTGCCCGGCAGGTCGAGCGGGTTGACCGCGCCGAGCCCGATGCCGAGGAACACCGCGTCGTGATCGGCGCGCAGTTCCTCCAGCGTCACGTCACGGCCCAGCGCGACACCGTGCGCGATGGTGATGCCGCCGATCTCCAGAAGCCAGGCGATCTCGGCCTGGGCGAAGCCGTCCACCGTCTTGTAGGCGGCGATGCCGTATTCGTTCAGCCCGCCGGGCTTGGGCCGGGCCTCCAGAACCCGGACCTCGTGGCCATGCATCGCCAGACGGTGGGCGCAGGCCAGCCCCGCCGGCCCCGCCCCAACCACCGCGATGCGCCTGCCGGTGGGGGCGGCGCGGCCGAAGGGGTGGGCGGGGCGCGCCATCAGCCGGTCGGTGGCGTGGCGCTGCAGCCGGCCGATCTCGACCGGGTCGCCCTCGGCCGCCATGCGCACGCAGGCTTCCTCGCACAGCGTCTCGGTGGGGCAGACCCGGGCGCACATGCCGCCCATGATGTTGGCCGACAGGATGGTGCGCGCCGCCGCCTCGGGCATGCCGGTGGCGATCTGCCGGATGAACAGCGGGATGTCGATCGCGGTCGGGCAGGCCGCGATGCAGGGCGCGTCATGACAGAAATAGCAGCGCTGGGCCGCGACGACGGCGGCGTGGGGATCCAGCGGCGGATGCAGGTCGGCAAAGTTCCGGGCCAGCCGCTGTCGGTCCAGCCGGCCGGGGACGATGCCGTCGGCGCGTTCGCGGGAAGAGGTCATCGGCAGCCTCCGTCGCAGCCCCGCAAAGGGTAAGGGCTGGATCGGGGTCCGATCAACGGCAAAGATCGCGCCCGGCCGGCGGGGCTAGCGGCCGGTGAACACAGGCGGGCGGCGCGCGGCGAAGGCGGCGACGCCCTCGGCATGGTCGGCGCTCTCGATCGCGCGGGCCGACAGCGCCGCGATCTCGGCAAGATCCTCGGCCGAGGGCTGCGGCTGCAGGGCGCGGATCACCCGCTTCGCCCCGGCGATGGACAGCGGCGCCGACCCGGCCAGCGATGCCGCGCGCGCCATCGCCGCCGCCACCGGATCGGCGGGGCAGATCTCCGACAGAAGCCCCGCCGCCAGCGCCGCGCTGGCATCATGGGGCCGGCCCCAGTAGAGCAGCTCGCGCGCCCGCGTCACCCCCACCGCCGCCACCAGCGCCCGGGTCTCCTCGACACCATAGACGAGCCCCAGCCGCGCCGCGGGTATCCCGAGCCGGGCGGTCGCATCGCCGATGCGGAAATCGCAGCACAGCGCCAGCCCGCAGCCGCCGCCCATCGCCGGGCCCGAGATGGCCGCGAAGGTCGCCTTGGGACAGTGCAGGATCGCGCGGTTGGCCCGGGCGACCGCGGCGGCATAGCGATCGCCGAGGCTGGCGCCGGCCCGGGCCGAGGAGAATTCGTGGATGTCGGCCCCGGCCGAAAACGCGCCCCCCGCCCCGGTCAGGATCACCGCACGCAGTTCGGCGATGTCCGAAAGCGCCTCGAATGTCTCGGCCAGCGCCACCCACATGGCGAAGGTCAGCGCGTTGCGCCGCGCCGGACGGTCGATGGTGACCACGGCCACACCGGGTTCGGGGCGTTCGCTGCGGATCGCGCTGGCATCGGTCATCGGGTCCCTCCGGTTTGTCCGGACCAATTGCAAGCGCATCCCGGGCGCGATAGCAAGGGTGCATGTCCCCTGCAGGGAGGCGCCGATGTGGCCGAACCCCCGCATCCCCTATGCGCTGGCCGATGCGCGGCCGAGGCTGGAACCGCCGGGCGGCCGGCCGCTGATCGTCCATGTGGCGGTGAATGTCGAGGTCTGGCCCTTCGACCGGCCGATGCCCCGCGGCGTGCTGCCGCCGCCCCATGGCCGCCCCTCCACGCCGCCGGACGTGCCGAACTGGGCCTGGGCGGAATACGGCCTGCGCGCGGGAATGCCGCGGATCCTGCGGCTCCTGCGCGAAAGGGGGATCCGCGCCTCGGCCTTCCTCAACGCCGCGGTGGCCGATCTCTATCCGGCGCTGATGGACGCGATACTCGCGGCGGGGTGGGAGCTGGTCGGCCATGGCTGGGTGCAGCGGGCGCTGAAGGAGGAGGAGGACGAGGAGGCGGTGATCCGCCGCAGCCTCGAACGGCTGCGCGCACTGGGCCCGGTCCGCGCCTGGCTGGGGCCGGGCCTGGCCGAGACCGACGCCACCCCGGACATCCTGCGCCGGCATGGGGTGGAGTTCCTGCACGACTGGTGCGTCGACGATCTGCCGGTGTGGATGCGCACCGCCCATGGTCCGATGCTGGCCATGCCCTATGCCTTCGCGCTGAATGATGTGCCGATGCATGTGATCGACCGCGCCTGCGCGGATGAGTGGGAGCGCCGGGTCGAAGCCAGCGTCGCGGTGCTGGCCGAGGAGGCGCGGCGCCAGCCGCGGGTGATGACGCTGGCGCTGCATCCCCATGTGATCGGGGTGCCGTATCTCTTCCACCGGCTGCAACGCAGCATCGCCATGCTGGCGGACCGGCCGGACACGGTGTTCATGACCTCCTCGGAGATCGGCGACTGGTTCATCGCCGCCGAAGGCAGTGCCGGCGCGGCCCTGGCCGGGGCGGATGCGCGATGAGCGCGCTGTCCCATCTGCGGGTGCTGGACCTGACGCGCGTGCGCGCGGGGCCGGCCTGCACCCGCATCCTGTGCGATTTCGGCGCCGAGGTGATCCGCATCGAGGCGCCGGCCGGAGCCGATCCGAACGAGGGGGTCAACGGCCCGCGGGACGGCTCGGACATGCAGAACCTGCACCGGGGCAAGCGGTCGGTGACGCTGAACCTGAAGCTGGCCGAGGGCCGGGCGCTGTTCCTGCGGCTGTGCGCGCGGGCGGATGCGGTGGTGGAGAATTTCCGCCCGGGGGTGATCGACCGGCTGGGGATCGGCTGGCCGGTGCTGCAGGGGGTGAACCCGCGCCTGATCCTGGCCTCGATCTCGGGCTTCGGCCAGACCGGCCCCCGGGCCGGCCAGCCCGGCTTCGACCAGCTCGCCCAGGGCATGGGCGGGCTGATGGCGGTGACCGGACCGCCGGGCCAGGGGCCGGTGCGCGCCGGTGCCGCGGTGGCCGATATCGGCGCGGGCTGGCAGGCCTGCATCGGCATCCTTGTCGCGCTGGCCGAACGGGAACGCTCGGGCCTCGGGCAATGGGTGCAGACCTCGCTGCTTCAGGCGCAGATCGCGATGATGGATTTCCAGGCGGCGCGCTATCTGGTGGATGGCGAGATTCCCGGCCAGGCGGGAAACGAACATCCGGTGGTGGTGCCGACCGGTGTGGTCGAGACCGCCGATGGCCACATCAATCTGGGGGTCGCGGGCGACGGGCAGTGGCGCGCGCTGTGCGCGGTGCTGGGCCTTGCGGAGCTGGCCCGCGATTCCCGCTTCGCCACCGTCGCCGCGCGCACCGCGAACCGGGCGGCCTGCTGGGCGGCGATCCGCCCCGCCTTCCGCAGCCGGACCAGCGCGGCGTGGCTCGCCGCCCTGGCCGAGGCCTCGGTCCCGGCCGGGCCGATCCATCGCATGGATGCGGTCTTCGCCGATCCGCAGGTGCGCCATCTGGGCATGGCCGTGCCGGTGACCCATCCCGGCCGGGGCGAGATCCGTCTGGTGGGCCCCGCGCTGGCGATGTCGCGCACCCCGCCGGCGATCCGCGGGCCTGCGCCGGCGGCCGGGGCGGATACCGAGGCGGTCCTGGGCGCGCTGGGCCTGTCGGGCGAGGCGATCGCGGCGCTGCGCCGCGCGGGCGTGGTCTGAACCGCCGGGACCGCCCGGGGCCC
>RFGB01000209.1 GCA_003697125.1 Alphaproteobacteria bacterium | reverse complement strand
GCGCTGCCCCATGTGCCCTTCGATGGCTGGTCGCAGGCAACCCTTGCCGCCGCGGCCGCCGAGGCGGGGGTCGGGCCCGATCTGGTCCGCGCGCTGTTCCCCCGTGGCGGGGTCGATCTGGCGCTGGCCTTCCATGACCGCGCCGACCGCCAGCTGGCCGAGGAGCTGGCGCGGGCGCCGGCGGGCCATCTGCGCTATTCGGAGCGGGTGGCCCATGCGGTGCGCCGCCGGCTGGAGATCGTCGCCCCCCACAAGGAGGCGGTGCGCCGCGCCGCGGCGCTGTTCGCCTTGCCGATCTACGCGGCCGAGGGCATGCGGGCGCTGTGGCGCAGCGCCGACACGATCTGGCGGGCGCTCGGGGATCAGTCCACCGACTACAACTGGTACACCAAGCGCATGACGCTGGCCGGGGTGATCTCGGCGACCCTGCTCTACTGGCTGGGCGACAGTTCCGAAGGCGCCGGCCGGACCTGGGACTTCCTCGACCGGCGCATCGAGGAGGTGATGCGGATCGAGCGCGCCAAGTCCGCGCTCAGGCGCAACCCGCTGGCCCGGCTGGCGCTTGCCGGCCCGCGCGCGGCGCTGTCGCTGCTGCGTGCGCCGGGCGTCCGGCGACCCGGTCCGGGCGATGCCGCCGCCCCGCCCGGCCCCGACATGCCGCCCGCAGACCGCGGCCCGGCCTGATCGCGGCGGCAGCCTCAGCCGCCGGTCTGCAGCCGCACCAGAAGGGCGCGGGTGGGAAACCCGTCGGGCGGCAGGCCGCGGGCGCGCTGATAGGCGCGGATCGCCCGCACCGTGTTCGGCCCGACCATGCCGTCCGCGCCCAGGGTGTCGAAGCCCGCCGCGGTCAGCCGCTCCTGAAGCTCCACCGTCTCGGCGACGCTCAGCGCCGCCTCGTCGCGCGGCCAGGGGGCCAGGAACGGCCCGCCGCCCAGGATGCGGTCACCCAGATGGCCGACCGCCAGCGCATAGGCGGTGGCGTTGTTATAACGGCGTATCACCCGGAAATTCCCGGTGATCGCGAAGACCGGGCCGCGACCGCCCGCGGGGGCGATCAGGGCGATGCGCCCCAGCGCCCCCAGCGGGGTGCCGTCGGCCCGGCGCAGCCCTGCCGCCGCCCATTCCGGGGTTTCGCGCCAGGTCTCGCCATCGGCCAGCGCCAGGTCGAACCCGGCGGGCAGCATCACCTCGACCCCCCAGGGCAGGCCGGGTGTCCAGCCGAAGCGGGCGAGATAATTCGCGGTGGAGGCCAGCGCGTCGCCCGGGTCGTCGGACCAGATGTCGATGCGCCCGTCGCCGTTCCAGTCCACGGCGTATTCGAGGAAGCTGGTCGGAATGAACTGGGTGTGGCCCATCGCGCCGGCCCATGATCCCCTGAGCCGGTGCGGCGGCACATGGCCGTCCTGGATGATGCGCAGCGCGGCGATCAGCTGGGCTTCGGCGAAATCCCTCCGCCGCCCCTCATGGGCCAGGGTGGCGAGGCTGCGCAGCACGTCCATCTCGCCCGTCGCGGCGCCGAAGTTGCTCTCCAGCCCCCAGATCGCCAGCAGGATCTGCCGGTCGACGCCGAAGCGTGCCTCGATCGCGGCCAGAAGCGGGCCGTGGCGGGCCAGCATCTCGCGCCCGGTCGCCACCCGGCGGTCCGAGACGGCGCGGTCGAGATATTCCCAGATCTGGCGGCGGAATTCGGGCTGGAAGCGGTCGCGCTCCAGCACCTCGGGGTCGGGGGTCACCCCGGCCAGCGCGGCGTCGATCACCGCCGGGCGGATCCCCGCGGCCAGCGCCCGGGCGCGGAAGCCGGCCAGCCATTCGGCGAAGCCCGGCGATACCGCCTCGGGTTGCGGCCGCGGCTGGGGCGGGCTCATCCGGGTGACGGGAGCGGCCGCGCCGGGATGGGGGGCCGACGAACAGCCCGCAAGCCCCAGCAGGATGAGCGCGCCGATCGTCCCGGCGCCGGGCAGGGTCGCCTTCATTGGTCTGTCCCCGGATCATGCTCGACGCGGGCGAGTCTAGCCGTGCCCGGCCGGCGGGGGAAGAGCGTCATGCCCAGCGGCGCCGGGCGATCACCGGGCCGCCGCCCGAAGCGGCGATGCGCGCCTCGGCCTCGGCCAGTGGCTCGCTCGCCACCTGCATGTGGAAGGCGTTGGCATGCAGCAGCGTGGCGCCGTCGCGCATGATCCCGACATGGCCGCGCCAGAACACCAGATCGCCGCGGCGAAGCGCCTCGGCCGGCGCCAGTTCGCGGCCGGTCGCGGCCTGCATGTCGGAATCGCGCGGCATGGGATGGCCGGCGGCGCGAAAGGCCTGCTGGACCAGCCCCGAACAGTCAATGCCCATCACGCTGCGCCCGCCCCACAGATAGGGCGCGTGCAGGAACATCTCGGCCACCGCCACCGGGTCGGCGGCGGGACGGTCGGCGAGATGGCCGCGCGGCAGGAAGCCCTCGGGCGTCTCGGCGAAGCGTTCGCCCATCGCCAGCACCGTCACCGGCGCGCCAAGGGGCAGCGCGGCGCCCGGCGGCGCCTTGATGTCGGGTGCGGGATAGAGATGGGTCAGCGGCACCGCGACGTGGTGGGTGGGGGCCGGGCCGGGCGCGCCCAGCGCGTCGGCCTCGACATGGCCGACATAGCCGTCATGCGCGGCCTGGCCCCAGGCCATGCCGCCGCGGATCCGGGCGACGAGGAACCCCTCGCCACGCAGAAGCTGCGAGACCGCCCGCCCGCGGCCGGGATCGGCCCACAGCGTGGCGACGGTCGCGATCACCCGGTGCGGGGTCAGGGCGGCGGGATCCGGCGCGGGTTCGCCGGGCCGGGCGAGGGTCAGGCGCGGATCAGCCGCCATGGCGGTCCTGCAGCAGGCGAAACAGCGCCCGCGCCCCCTGGCATTCGCCGCCCTTGGGCCGGCCCGGCAGGGGCTTCGGCGTCCAGGCGTAGAGGTCGAGATGGATGAAGGGGGCGGGCGCGAAACGGCGCAGGAACAGCGCCGCGGTGATGGCGCCGGCCATGCCCCCCTGCGGCGCATTGTCGAGATCGGCGATGGCGGGTTCGATCTCGGGCTCGTAGGGATCCCAGAAGGGCAGGCGCCACAGCGGGTCGCGCACCCGCCGGGCGGCATCGGCCAGCGCGGCGGCCAGTGTCTCGTCATCGGTGAAGAAGGGCGGCAGGTCCGGCCCCAGCGCGACGCGGGCGGCGCCGGTCAGGGTGGCCATCGAGACGCACAGCGCCGGCGACTCCTCGGCCGCCAGAGCCAACGCGTCGGCCAGCACCAGACGGCCCTCGGCGTCGGTGTTGTTCACCTCGACCGTCAGACCCTTGCGCGAGGTCAGGATGTCGCCCGGCCGGAAGCTTGCCGCCGAGACGCTGTTCTCGACCGCGGGGACCAGAAGGCGCAGCCGCAGCGGCAGGCCCGCGGCCATCACCATCCGCGCCAGCCCGATCGCGGTGGCGGCCCCGCCCATGTCCTTCTTCATCAGTGCCATCGCCTGGGGCGGCTTGAGGTCGAGCCCGCCGGTGTCGAAGCAGACCCCCTTGCCGACCAGCGTCACCTTCGGCGCGTCCCCGGGGCCCCAGGTTAGGTCGATCAGCCGTGGCGGCCGGGCGGCGGCGGCGCCCACCGCGGCGATCATCGGAAAGCCCTGTGCGAGTTCGGCCCCGGTCACGACCCGCAGCTCGGCGCCGAAGGCGGCGGCGAGGTCGCGGATCGCGGCCTCGAGCGCGTCGGGCCCCATGTCGCGCGCGGGGGTGTTGATCAGGTCGCGGGTCAGGAACACCGCCTGCGCCACGGATTCGATCGCCGCCGCATCGACGCCCGCCGGGGCGGCGAGCCGCGCCGCGGCGGGGCGCTGCGACTTGTAGCGCCCGAAGCGGTATCCCTGCAGAAGCCAGCCCAGCGCCGCCTCCTCCGCCTCCTCCGGCGGCAGGCCGTCGGGCAGGGCATAGACCCCCTTGGGCAGCTTCTCGGCCGCGGCGGCGAGGTGGAAGCGCCCCCGCGCCCGCGCGGCGGCGTCGCCCCAGCCGACCAGCACCCGGCAGGGCCGCCCGTCGGGGCCGGGCAGGCAGAGCAGCTCGCCCAGCGCGCCCGAGAAGCCATGTGCCCGCGCCCAGGCCGCGTGCGGGGCTTCGAGCCTTCCGAGCCGGGCCTCCGCCTCGTCGCGTGGCACGAGTTCGAGCGGCACGGCGCCATCGGGCGGGGCGAAGGCTGGGGTCATCGGGCTCTCCGGTCAGGGTTGCGACCGGCGCGAGCCTATCGGATCGGCGCGCCGAGGCAATGGCCGGTTGCCCGCCGGGGCGGGGTCAGTCGATATGCCGCGCCAGGCAGAACAGCGAATCCTCGCCGATGCGGATCATCCGCGCCACCACCGCGCGCAGCGCCACCACATCGGCGCGGCGGGCGCAGCAGGAGACGTCCCCGGCGATGCGCTGCATGGTGCGAAGCCCGACCCGGCCGGCCAGATCGGCGATCGAGCGGGCGAGGCGGTCGATCTCGCTCAGCGACCCGCCATGGACCAGCTGCTCCATCCGGCTCAGCCGCTCCACCAGCAGGAAGGCGGTGTCCTCGATGACATCCTCGGCCGCGCTGTCGCCCAGCGTCCTGCGCAGCACCCCGAAGACCTCGTCATCGATCAGTTCGCGATCGCGTTCCTTCAGACGCACGACAGTGGCAGTCATCCCTTGCTCCCATGCTCACCCGGGGGGAAGACTCGGGCCGGCCTGCTTGCGGGCAGGTAAACCGGCCCCGGCGGGGGCGGGGGAATTTCGGGGAAGGGTAAACCGTCCCTTGCCCGGGCTGGCGGCCGGTCCTAAGGAGGCGGGAGACCGGGGGAGGATCGACGATGGTTCCGGCCAGGCCGCTGCCGAGCTTTCTGGTGAACCGCTATCTGGGCTGGAAGGCGGTGCAGTTTGCCGAGAACCGCGCCTGGTTCCGGCGGCTGGCCGAGGAGGGCCAGCATCCCCGCGGGATGATCGTGGCCTGCTGTGACAGCCGCATCGACATCGGCGGGATCTTCCATGCCGATCCGGGCGAGTTCTTCATGCACCGCAACATCGCCAATCTCATCCCGCCCTATCGGCCCGATGGCGACCTGCATGGCACCTCGGCGGCGGTCGAGTTCGCGGTGCGGGTGCTGCGCGTGCCCCATGTGCTGGTGGTCGGGCACAGCCAGTGCGGCGGGGTGGCGGCCTGTCACGACATGTGCTGCGGCATGGCGCCGGAGCTGGAGCGCGAGACGAGCTTCATCGGCCGGTGGATGGGGCTGCTGCGCCCGGCCTTCGAGGCGCTGTCGCTGCCGGAGGAGGACCGCGCGGCGCGGCTGGAGGCGCTGGGCCGGGCCGGGGTGGTGGCGAGTCTGCACAACCTTGCCGGATTTCCCTTCGTGGCGCGCGCGATCGAGGCCGGGGAGCTGGCGCTGCACGGCTGCTATCTCGACATCGGTTCGGGAGAGCTCGAGGTGCTCGACCCCGAGAACGGGCGCTTCGTGGCGCTGTAGCGCTGAACCGGGCCGGGGCGCCTGCGGGGGGCGCGCCCTTCCCCCGTCGAGGGGGTGCGGGCGCGCGGCGGCGCGGGCGCGCCGCCGGGGTCGGTGTCAGCCCTTCTTCAGCACGCGCCGGCCGAGCAGCTCGGCGATCTGCACCGCGTTCAGTGCCGCGCCCTTGCGCAGATTGTCGGACACGATCCAGAGGTTGAGGCCATTCTCGACCGTGGGATCCTGGCGGATCCGGCTGATGAAGGTGGCGTAGTCGCCGACGCATTCGACCGGGGTGACGTAGCCGCCCGGCTCGCGCTTGTCGACGACCAGACAGCCCGGCGCCTCGCGCAGGATGTCGCGCGCCTCCTCCTCGTCGAGGAACTCCTCGAACTCCACGTTCACCGCCTCGGAATGGCCGACGAAGACCGGCACGCGCACGCAGGTCGCGGTGACCCTGATGGCCGGGTCGAGGATCTTCTTGGTCTCGACCATCATCTTCCATTCCTCCTTCGTGCTCCCGTCCTCCATGAAGACGTCGATCTGCGGGATCACGTTGAAGGCGATCTGCTTGGGGAACTTCCTGGGCGCGACCTCCTGGCCGGGGACATAGATGCCCTTGGTCTGGTTCCACAGCTCGTCCATCGCCTCCTTGCCGGCGCCGGAGACGGACTGATAGGTCGCGACCACCACCCGGCGGATGCGGGCGCGGTCATGCAGGGGCTTGAGCGCGACCACCATCTGCGCGGTGGAGCAGTTGGGATTGGCGATGATGTTCTTCTTCGCATAGCCCGCGATCGCGTCCGGGTTCACCTCGGGCACGATCAGCGGCACGTCCGGGTCGTAGCGGTAGAGCGAGGAGTTGTCGATCACCACGCAGCCCGCCTTCGCCGCCCGGGGGGCGTAGGTCCTGGTCGCCTCCGAGCCGATCGCGAACAGCGCCATGTCCCAGCCGGTGAAGTCGAAATCCTCGATGTCGCGGGTCTTCAGCGTGCGGTCGCCGAAGCTGACCTCGGTGCCGAGGCTGCGGCGCGAGGCCAGCGCCGCGATCTCGTCGACCGGGAATTCCCGTTCGGCGAGGATGTTGAGCATCTCGCGCCCGACATTGCCGGTGGCGCCGGCGACGACGACCCTGTAGCCCATCGATTCATTCCCCCGCGCAGGCGTGCCGCGGCTGCCTAGCGCGATTCGCCGCCCGTTGGAAGGGTGGCGGCGGATGGCGGGCCCGGCGGCCGGGCCGGGGGCCGGGGGGCCGGAATCCTGCCCGGAACCCGGTCGGGCATGTGCGCGCATGACAGGATCTGACGGGTTGCGGGGCTGTCCGCGGTATGGAGCGCGTGGCTGCCCTGTGTTAACCTTGCGTTAGGCATCAATTCCGGTGTCTTGATTTGGAGCGAGGGGAGGTATTGCCATGTCGCTCTTGCGTGGGCTGGTCATTCTTGCAGCCCTGACTGTTCCGGCAGGTGTTGTGTCTGCCGCACCGGTCAACGGGACCGGGCTGGTCACGCCCGATGTCATCTTCGGTTCGGGAAACGCCAATGGTTCCTTCACCGGGGTGAATGTCGGCGGGATCGAGCTGGCGCTGCGGGGGAAGCTGCGCTATGACCTGTCGGGAAATCCCCAGAACACCTTCAATTACGATGGCGTCAGGACCTACAGCTTCGATCCGGCGCAGTCGAACGCCCCGGCGGGACGGTCCATCTTCAACTTCGAATTCTCGATCAACACCGATGCCGACGGCACGACGGGTCTGAAGCTCGACGATCTGACCTATCTTCTGTCGATCGACTATGATCCCACCTGGAACCGCTCGGTCACGGTGGATTTCGATCCGATCAACGTGCTCTATGCCGACCACGCGCTGGGTGACAACACCACGCCGAACGGCGGCGGGACCACGGCGAACATCTTCAACTACACCACGCTGATCGGGCAGAAGAACGTCGCGCAGAATTCCTGGAACCTCGGCTTCTTCGAGCCGCCGGGCTTCGACCCGCAGACCCAGGGCCTCTACACCATCACGCTCTCGGCCTTCCGCAACAAGCAGCTGGTGGCCGACACCTGGATCAACGTGAAGGTGGGGAACATTCCGCCGGTTCCGCTGCCGGCGCCGGTGCTGATGCTGGGCAGCGCCCTGGCGGGGCTGGGGCTGATCGGCTGGCGCCGCCGGCGGCAGGCCTGAACATCGCGCCGGGGGTCGCGGCCCCCGGGACTCCATCCGCGGCCGGGGGCGACCACCCCCGGCCGCCTTGCTTCACGGCTGCGGCCTCACAGCGTCTCGTCCAGCGCCTTCAGGATGGCATCGCCCATCTGGGCGGTGGACAGCGGCGTGCCCCCCTCGGGGCCCATCAGATCGGCCGTGCGCGCGCCCGAGGCGAGAACCTTCTCGATCGCCGTCTCCAGCCGGTCCGCCTCGGTGCCCTGGTCGAAGGAATAGCGCAGCGCCATGCCGAAGGAGAGGATGCAGGCGATCGGGTTGGCCCGGCCCTGCCCGGCGATGTCGGGGGCCGAGCCGTGCACCGGTTCGTAGAGCGCCTTCGGCCGGCCGTTGCCCATCGGTGCGCCCAGCGAGGCCGAGGGCAGCATCCCGAGGCTGCCGGTCAGCATCGCCGCCAGATCCGACAGCAGGTCCCCGAACAGGTTGTCGGTGACGATCACGTCGAACTGCTTCGGCCAGCGGGTCAGCTGCATCGCGCCGGCATCGGCATACATGTCCGACAGTTCCACGTCGGGGTATTCGGCGTCGTGCACCTGCTGCACCACCTCGCGCCACAGCACGCCCGATTCCATCACATTGGCCTTCTCCATCGAGCAGACCCGGTTCTGCCGCCGCCGCGCCAGCTCGAAGGCCGAACGCGCCACCCGGGCAATCTCGGATTCGGTATAGCGCTGGGTGTTGATGCCGACGCGCTCGTTGCCCTCGCGGAAGATGCCGCGCGGCTCGCCGAAATAGACGCCCCCGGTCAGCTCGCGCACGATCATGATGTCGAGCCCGGCGACCACCTCGCGCTTGAGGCTGGAGAAATCCGCCAGCGCGTCGAAGCAGCGCGCGGGGCGCAGATTGGCGTAGAGATCCATCTCCTTGCGCAGGCGCAGAAGGCCGCGCTCGGGCTTGACCTCGAAGGGCAGGCTGTCCCATTTCGGCCCGCCCACCGCACCCAGCAGGACCGCGTCCACCTCCTGCGCCCGGGCCATGGTGGCGTCGGTCAGCGGCGTGCCATGCGCGTCATAGGCCGCGCCGCCCACAAGATCCTCGCTGACGTCGAAGACCAGGCCGCGCTTCTTGCCGAACCAGTCGATCACCTTGCGCACCTCGGCCATCACCTCGGGGCCGATGCCGTCGCCGGGCAGGATCAGGAGCGTGTTTGCCATGGAAGTCCCTCTTTGTGCTCGCCGCCTGCCTAGGCCCGGCCGCGCGGGGGGTCAAGGGCCGGCCCCGTTCGGGCGCTGCCGCCGCGGCCGCCTCAGCCGCCCGCGCGCCGTCATGGCACCAGGCCCGGCAGGAAGAGCGCGATGGCGGGAAAGGCGATCAGCGCCGCCACCATCGCCAGCATCACCGCCAGATAGGGCAGCGTGCCCTGCATCACCTCTCCCATCCGGCCGCCGCGCCGGGCACCCTGCACCACATACAGGTTCAGCCCCACCGGCGGCGTGATCAGCGCCATCTCGACCAGAACGATCATCAGGATCCCGAACCAGACCGGGTCGAAGCCCTGCGCGACCACCAGCGGCACCACGATCGGGATGGTGACCACCATCAGCGACAGCGTCTCGATGAAGAATCCCAGCACGACATAGAGCGCCACCACCACCAGGATGAAGCCGGTGGCCGGCAGGCCCAGCCCGCCGAGGAAGTCCTGCAGCGCGCGCCCGATCCCGGCCGCGGCCAGCACGAAGTTCAGGAAGGAGGCGCCCACCACCACCAGCATGATCATCGCCGTGGTGCGCACCGTGCCGCGGATCGCCTCGGCCAGCATGCCCGCCCCCAGCCCGCCCAGCGCCGCGGCGATCGCCAGCGCGCCGGCGACACCCACCGCCGCCGCCTCGGTCGGTGTCGCCCAGCCCAGATAGATCGACCCCACGATCACCGCGAACAGCATCAGGATCGGCAGCAGCCGGGTCAGCGCGCGCAGCATCTCGGCCAGCGGGAAGACCCGCCGCGGGCCGCCCAGATCCGGGCGAAGCAGGCACAGCGCCGCGGTGACCAGGCTGAAGCCCAGCGCCATGGCAAGCCCCGGCACCAGCCCCGCCAGGAACAGGCGCGGGATCGATGTCTGGGTCAGGAAGCCATAGACGATCAGGTTGATCGAGGGCGGGATCATGATGCCCAGCGTCCCGCCGGCGGCGATGGCGCCCGAGAACAGCCGCGGATCATAGCCCAGCCGCTCGGCCTGGGGCAGGGCGACGGTGGCGACCGTGGCCGCGGTGGCGACCGAGGATCCCGAGGTTGCCGAGAACATCGTCGCGGTGGCGATGTTGGCATGCACCAGCCCCCCGGGCAGCCAGCTGACCCAGCGGTCCAGCGCCGCATAGGTCCGTTCCGCGATGCCCGAGCGCACCAGGATCTCGCCCAGCAGCACGAAGAAGGGGATCGCGATCAGCGTGGCATTGTTCGAGGTGGACCAGACCAGGTTGCCGAGGCCCCGCGACAGCGGAAAGGGGCTGAAGAAGGCGTCGATACCGAAGCCCAGCAGGAACAGAACGATGCCCACCGGGATGGACAGCGCCAGCAGCCCGATCAGCCCCGCGACCAGCCAGCCGATCATCGCGGCGCATCCTCCGCGGATCCCGTGCCGATCGCCGCCTCGGCCGCGGCGCGCTTGCCCCGCAGCAGGAGCCAGGCCGCGGCCAGAAGCGTGCCCCAGGCGGTGAGGGCGAACCAGGCCCAGCCCGCCAGCCACGGCCCCTGCACCAGCGCCAGCGGCGTCTCGAGCGGGGTGTTGGCGCGCGATCCGTTGGCCAGCGAGCGCGCCAGCACCGGCCAGCCGCGCAGCGCGACCAGCGTCACCGCCGCCGCCAGCGCCAGCATGGCCACGAGGTCGAGGGCCGCGCGCAACCCGCCCGGCGCCCGGCTGCGCAGCACCTCGATCCGGACATGGCCCAGCTCGACCAGCGCGAAGCCCATTCCCCAGGATGTGGCCAGCGCCATGGCATAGCCCGAGATCTCGTCGCTGCCCCCCAGCGAGGCGCCCAGCCGGCGCAGAACGATGTCGACCAGCACGAAGCCGGCGGCGGCCAGCAGCATGATCCCCACCGCCAGCGCGATGGCGCGGTTGACCCGCCGGATCAGCGCGAGCAGGGCGCCGGCCATGGCCGCCGGACGGTTCAGCCGCCGATCTGCACGCCGACCACCTTCCCGACGCTGTCGTTCCAGCGCCGCGCCCAGTCGTCGCCCGCGCGCCGGGCCCAGTCGGGCAGGACCCTGGTCACCAGCACCTCGCGCGCCCGGGCGAAATCGGCGTCGGACACCTCGACCAGCTTCATCGAGCGCGCCTCGCCCGAGGCGCAGGGGCCGTTGCCGGTCAGGCAGGCGATGTCGTTTTCCAGCGCCCCCTGTGCCGCCGCCCAGGCGGGATCCTCGAAATCGGTCCTGATCTTCTCGGCGATCAGCGCCTTCAGGTCATCGTCAAGGCTGTTCCACTTGTCGAGATTGATCGCGGTGACCACGAAGTCCCACCCGCCCAGCGGGATGGCCATCAGATGGGTCGAGACCTCCCACCAGCCGGCCGAATAGCCCGAGCCCGCGCCGGTGATCGCGCAATCGACCACCCCCTTCTGCAGCGCGCCGGGCACTTCCGAGAAGGCGATGTTGACCCCCTCGGCGCCCAGCGCCTCCAGGAACAGGGTGGTCATCCGCCCCGATCCGCGCACCTTCCGCCCCTTCAGGTCGTCGAGCCCGCGGATCTCGGCATTGCAGAACACCACCTGCGGCGGATAGGGCGCGATGGCCAGCACATGGGCGTTGAAGCGGTTGCGGAAGATGTCCTCGACCATCGGCCGGGCGGCGTCGACCATCCGCCGCGCCTCCTCGGCGGTCAGCGCCAGGAGCGGCACGTCCAGCCCCTCCAGCTCGGGCGCGTCGGCCACGGCATAGTCGGCCACGGTCATCGCCACGTCATACACCCCCTCGCCCAGCAGGCGGAACACGTCGCCCACCCCCAGATTCATCTGGTTGTGGGTGGTCATCTGCACGTTCAGCCGCCCGCCCGAGGCCTCGGGCAGCGTCTTGGTCCAGAACGGGGCCTCGAACTGCCGGTGCAGGGGCAGGCCGGACCAGCTGCCGACGACCGACAGATCCTCTGCCCGGGCGGGCAGGGCCAGCAGCGCGGCGGTTGCAAGGGTCGCGACTGTCAGCTTCATGCGGCACTCCTATCTGCTAGCGTCAGCTGTCGGGCGGCACGCGCACCGGGGTCTCGGCATCCTCGGGGATGTCGGTGATCAGCATGTGCCCGGGGCGATGGGTGATGCACAGCGGCAGGCGCGCGGCTTCCAGCGCGACCTGCGGCGTGACCCCGCAGGCCCAGAACACCGGGATCTGGCCGGCGCCGACCGGGGCGGGGTCGCCCCAGTCGGGCCGGGTGATATCGCTGATGCCGATCGCGGCGGGGTCGCCCGCATGGACCGGCGCGCCATGGGCATGGGGAAAGCGGCGGGTGATGGCGATGGCGTCATCGACCCGGGCGGCGTCGATGGCGCGCATGCTGACCACCATCGGGCCGCGGAACGGTCCGGCCGGCACGGTGGGCAGCGCGGTGCGGAACATCGGCACGGTGGTGCCGTGGTCGGTGTGCCACAATGCGATTCCCGCCGCGCGCAGCGCGCGTTCGAAGGTGAACGAGCAGCCGAGCGCGAAGGCGACCATCCGGTCGTTCCACAGCGCGCGGATGTCGGTGACGCTGTCGGCGAGCCGCCCGTCGCGATAGATGTTGTAGGCGGGCAGGTCGGTGCGGATGTCGATGTCCTCGCCCAGGGTGCGCATCATCGGATCGCCCGTGTCCGAGACGCCGACCAGGGGGCAGGGGCGGGGGTTGCGCTGACAGAAGCGCATGAAATCCAGCGCGAATTCCTCGGGCAGGATGACGACATTGGCCTGCAGGAAGCCGTCGGCGAGCCCCGATGTCTGGCCGCGATGCGCGCCCGCCCGGATCAGCCGGCGCAGCTGCGCGGCCGACATCTGGGCAAGCTGAGCCGGACCATCGGCCAAGTTCCGCCTCCATGCGCCATGCCGGGACGTGACGATCTTTCCCCAGCCCGGCGGCCCAGTCAATCGGCGGTGGCGTCGGCCAGCTCGATCAGCAGGTCCTTGGCGTCGACCTGGCTGCCCGCCGGGGCGTGGACGGCGGCGACGACGCCGTCGCGTTCGGCATGCAGGGCGGTTTCCATCTTCATCGCCTCGATGGTCATGAGCAGGTCGCCGGTGCGGATCTTCTGCCCGGGGCTGACCGCGACGCTGGTCACCAGCCCGGGCATGGGGGCGGCGACATGGGCGGGATTGCCCTCCTCGGCCTTGCGGCGCTTGGCGCGGCGCGAGGCGACGCGGCGGTCGGGCACGCGGATCACGCGGGGCTGGCCGTTCAGCTCGAAGAAGACCCGGACATCGCCCTGGTCATCGGTCTCGCCGACCGCCTGCAGGCGGATGACGAGACGCTTGCCCGGGTCGATCTCCGCCTCGATCTCCTCTCCGGGCTGCATGCCATAGAAGAAGGCGCGGGTGGGCAGGGTCCGGACCGGGCCGTAGTCCTGATGCCTGCGGGCGTAGTCGACGAAGACCTTGGGATACATCAGATAGCCGGCCAGATCCTCGTCGTCGATCTCGGCGCGGCCCAGCTCCTCGGCCAGCCGGCGCCGCGCGGCCTCGATGTCCACGCCGGGCATCAGCGCGCCGGGCCGGCCGGCAAGCGGCGCCTCGCCCTTCAGCACCTTCGCGCGCAGGGCCGGCGGGAATCCGCCGGGGGGCACGCCCAGCTCGCCGCGCATCATGCCGACCACGCTTTCGGGAAAGGCGATCTCGCGCTCGGGATCCTCGACATCGGCCCGGGTCAGCCCCTGGGCGACCATCATCAGCGCCATGTCGCCCACGACCTTCGAGGAGGGGGTGACCTTGACGATGTCGCCGAACATGCGGTTCACCTCGGCATAGGTCTCGGCGATCTCGTGCCAGCGCGAATCGAGCCCGAGGCTGCGGGCCTGGGCCTTCAGGTTGGTGTACTGCCCGCCGGGCATCTCGTGCAGATAGACCTCGGAAGTGGGCGACTGCAGGCCGCTCTCGAAGGCGGCATAGTGCAGGCGCACCTCTTCCCAGTAGTTGGAGATCTCGCGGACCGCCCCGATGTCCAGCCCGGTGTCGCGGGGATCGCCCTTCAGCGCCTCGACGATGGTGCCCAGCGTGGCCTGGCTGGTATTGCCCGACAGCGCGTCCATGGCGCAGTCGACCGCATCGACCCCCACCTCGGCCGCGGCGAGGATGGTGGCGCAGGCGATCCCGGCGGTGTCGTGGGTGTGGAAATGGATCGGCAGGCCCACCTCCTCGCGCAGGGCGCGGAACAGCGCACGCGCGGCGTTGGGCTTCAGAAGCCCGGCCATGTCCTTCACCGCCAGGATGTGGGCGCCCGCCGCCTCCAGCTCGCGCGCCATCGAGACATAGTATTTCAGGTCGTATTTCGCCCGGTCGGGGTCCAGGATGTCGCCGGTGTAGCAGATCGCCGCCTCGCAGATGCGGCCCGTCTCCAGCACCGCATCCATGGCCACGCGCATGTTCTCGACCCAGTTGAGGCTGTCGAAGATCCGGAAGATGTCGATTCCGGTTTCGGCGGCGGTGCGGATGAAGAACTGCACGACATTGTCGGGATAGTTGGTATAGCCGACGGCGTTCGATGCGCGCAGCAGCATCTGCAGGAGCAGGTTGGGCATGCGCGCGCGCAGGTCGCGCAGGCGCTGCCAGGGGCATTCCTGCAAGAAGCGGTAGGCGACATCGAAGGTGGCCCCGCCCCAGCATTCCACCGAGAACAGCCCCGGCAGGTTCGCCGCATAGGCGGGTGCGACGGCGATCATGTCGAGCGAGCGCATCCGCGTGGCCAGCAGGCTCTGATGGCCGTCGCGCATGGTGGTGTCGGTGATCAGCAGCCGCCTTTCCTGCTTCATCCGCTGCGCCACCGCCCCGGGGCCCTCCTCCAGCAGGATGCGGCGATAGCCCTCGGGCGGGCGCTCGTGGCGCGGGGCGGGCGGACGGGGCGCGCGCGCCTCGGCGGGCGGTCGCGGGCGGCCGGCCACCTCGGGATTGCCGTTGACGGTGACGTCGGCCAGGAAGTTGAGGATGCGCGTCGCCCGGTCGCGCCGGGGGGTGAAGACGAACAGCTCGGGCGTCTCGTCGATGAAGCGGGTGTGGTAGCTGCCGTCGAGGAAGCTCGGATGCTTCAGCAGGTTCTCGACGAAGACGATGTTGGTGGCCACGCCGCGGATGCGGAATTCGCGCAGCGCGCGATCCAGCCGGGCGATGGCGTCGCCGGGGGTCCTGGCCCAGGCGGTGACCTTCTCGAGCAGGCTGTCGTAATAGCGGGTGATCACCGCCCCGGAATAGGCGGTGCCGCCATCGAGGCGGATTCCGAAGCCCGTTGCGCCCCGATACGCCGTTATGCGGCCGTAATCCGGGATGAAGCTGTTCTGCGGATCCTCGGTGGTGATGCGGCACTGGATGGCGTGGCCGTCCAGCGCGATGTCGTGCTGGCTGGCGACCCCGGTCGCCTCGGGCAGGGTGGCACCCTCGGCGATCAGGATCTGCGCGCGGACGATGTCGATGCCGGTGACCTCCTCGGTCACCGTGTGTTCGACCTGGATGCGGGGATTGACCTCGATGAAATAGAATGCGCCGTCGGCCATGTCCTGCAGGAACTCGACGGTGCCGGCATTGCAATAGCCGGTCTGGCGGGCGATGCGCAGGCCCAGCTCGCACAGGCGGGCGCGCTCCTCCGCCCCCAGATAGGGGGCGGGTGCGCGTTCGACCACCTTCTGGTTGCGCCGCTGCACCGAGCAGTCGCGCTCGTAGAGGTGCCAGATGGCGCCATGGCGATCGCCGAGGATCTGCACCTCGACATGGCGCGCGCGGGGGATCAGCCGTTCCAGATAGCCCGCGCCATTGCCGAAGGCGGCCTCGGCCTCGCGCCGGCCCGCCTCGACCTTCTCGATCAGCTCCTCGGGCCCGTCGATCCGGCGCATGCCGCGCCCGCCCCCGCCATGGGCGGCCTTCAGCATCAGCGGATAGCCGATCGCGTCGGCCATGCGGCGGATGGCGGCGCGGTCGTCGGGCAGGATGCCGGTGGCCGGGATGACCGGCACCCCCGCGGCGATCGCCACCTCGCGCGCCGAGGCCTTGTCGCCCAGCGCGCGCATCGTGGCGGGATCGGGGCCGATCCAGGTCAGGCCCGCGGCGATCACCGCCTCGGCGAAGGCGGGATTCTCGGACAGCAGGCCATAGCCCGGGTGCACGGCGTCCGCCCCGCTTTCGCGGGCGATGCGCAGGATGCCGGGGATCGACAGATAGGCCGCCACCGGGCCCAGCCCCGCGCCGACCTGATAGGCCTCGTCGGCCTTGAACCTGTGCAGCCCGAGCTTGTCCTCCTCGGCATAGATCGCCACGGTGCGCTTGCCCAGCTCGTTGGCGGCACGCATGATGCGGATGGCGATCTCGCCCCGGTTTGCGACAAGAATCTTCCGGATCCGGGGCATCGGGCGGCATCTCCTTGCGGCAGGTCACGCTGCGCTGCACAATAGCGATTGACCCGCGGCGGGGCAACGGAAATGGCGCGCCGGGGGTTGCAGGGGCGGCCGAATCTGCCAAACTGGCCCCGAGGGCGTCATATCGTCGTTATATCGGATTTTTTGGCATGGAGGATCCCCCAGAAGCCGCGGCCGGGCTGGCCGATCGCCTGCTGGCCGCGGCGGGCGAGATCCTGGACGGGCAGGGCCTCGACGCGGTGACCCTGCGCGCGGTGGCGCACCGGGCGGGCACGACGACCATGGCGGTCTACAGCCGCCTGGGCGGCAAGGACGGGCTGATGGATGCGCTTGCCCGTCAGGGCTATCGGCTGCTGGCGCGCGAACAGGAACGTGCGCTGGCCGAGCCCGACCCGACCGTGCGGCTGCTGCGCATGTGCCGCGCGTGGCGGACGCTGGCGCGCGACCATCCGGGGCATTTCCGGGTGATGGCGATGCGTGCGGCCACCACCGGAGAGGAGGCGATGGCCGCCTTTCTGCGGCTGGTGGCGGCGGCGGGCGAGGTGGCGGGCATGCGCCGGGCCGAACGGCTTGCCCGCGCGCTGCATGCCCTGTGCCAGGGGGTGCTGATGCTGGAGCTGTCCGGCGGCCTTCCCGGCGGGCGCGACGGCGGGCAGGTGCTGGAGGACGGGCTGCGCTGGCTGATCGCGGGGGCGTTCAGCGACGCAGCGGAACCAGAAGCTTCGCCGGCCTGACCCGTCCCGCGGCCTTGAACAGCGAGAATGTCTGGTTGACATAGTTCACCGCCCCCGAGACATGGTCCATGTAGGCCTGAAGCTCCGGGGTGCGGGTGGCCTCGACCATCTGCACCGGCCGGTCCTGGGGCTCGGTCTCGAAGGTGACGTAGAACCACGGTTCGCCCCGGCGCAGGACGATGTCGCGCGAAGGGTCGTGCCATTCGAAGGCCCACATCAGCGGCCGCGGCCACAGATGGATCGGAAAGCGCCCCCCGAAGATGGTGCCGGGCAGCGGATCGCGCCGGTAGTGCAGGAAGGCGGCCAGCTGGGTCAGATAGACCGGCTCGTCGGCGATGAACATGTAGGGAAGGCTAACCTGGATGGTCGGCCGGTCCGCATAGCGCCATTCCGGTTCGGGCGTGACATGGATCAGCTGGGCGAGCTTGCTGGGGCGCACCGGGCTCGCCTCGCCCAGCATGTTGCGCACCGCCGGCTTGCCCTCCTTGGAGCGGGCGAAGCGCAGATGCAGGTCGAAGGGGCAGCGGATGACGAAATAGCGGCTTTCCATGTTGACCACCGCCGGGCAGCGGGCGGCGGACTTGGCATGGGTCTTGTTGGCGTCGGGCGAGCGCAGCCGCTCGGGCGGCTCATAGATCACGCCGGTGCGGGCGTCGGCCAGGAACCAGCCCACCTGCACCGGCCCGCTGGGGCGCGGCGGCGCGGCGGGTGGCTGGTCGCGGAACCAGTCGGCAAGGCCCATGGGCGCGCTCCTCACGCTTGGGGCAGAGTAGCCAGGCCGGCCGCGGCCGCGCAAGGGGGGCGATTTGACCGCCCGCGGCGCCGTGGCCTAGACTGTCCCGACCCAGACCGGCCGGAAGGGAATGCGATGACCTTCGAGCGCTATCTCGCGGCACTCGGGCGGCTCTATGCCAGCGCGGCGGCCTCGGGCTTCAGCCCCGATCTGCTGCGGGATCTGGGGGGCGTGTTCGTGCTGGCCGCCCGGGACGCGCAGCATGTGCGCGTCGATCCCGACAGCCTTCTGGGCATGGCGCGCAGACCGCAGGACGCGGCGACCGCCGCCCGCCTCGGCTGGGAGCGGCACCGCCGCCAGATCCACGTCCAGGTGCGCAAGTCGCGCAGCGCGCGCCTGGGCGTCTGGGCCTATTTCGCCAAGCATGGCACCCGGCCGCAGGCGCCGCGCCAGGCGGCCCGGCTGGCGCAGCCGGTGCTGCGTGCGGATGGCAGCGAGGTGATGGCCTGGAAGGAGCCGATCCTGCGCGCGCAGGAGAGGATCGCGCGCGGGCTGGACGTGATGGGCGACAGCTTCGGCGCCGCGGCCACGGTGGCGACCCTGGTCGCCTCGGCCCGCGACTGGGAACGCGCCACGCCGGAGGAATGGGACCGGGCGCTGGATGTCGGCGCGCTGGCGCGCGATGTCGGCCAGCTGGCCGGGACCCATGGCGACGCGCGCGCCCTGCGCCGGCAGATGGCCGAGGATGCGGGCGCGCCGACCGGGGCGGACCCGCGCCGCGGCCGCCAGCAGCCGCCGCGGCGCTGACCGTCCCGACCCGCGGCGATCCGCCTTCGGCGCGGCCGGGGCCGGACGCCCCGGGGCTCAGAAACTGTCCTTGCGGCGGCGGATCTCGGCGAACACCGCCGCGTCATCGGCATCGGGCAGCCCGACGGCGGCCTTCACCTCGGGCAGGCGGGCGCGCAGGAACGGGTTCGTCGCCAGTTCCCCCGCCAGCAGCGAGGGCACCGTCGGCTCGCCCCGGGCGCGGCGCTGGGCGACCTTGCGCGCGCGGGCCTGAAGCGCCTCGTTCCCCGGCTCGATGGTCAGCGCGAAGCGGATGTTGGCCTCGGTGTATTCGTGGCCCGAACAGATCCGCGTCTGGGGATCCATGTCGAGGAACTGCGACAGGCTGTGCCACATCTGGGCGTGGGTGCCCTCGAACACCCTTCCGCAGCCCGCCGCCATCAGGCTGTCGGCGGTGAAGGCGACGCGGTCGGCGGGGAAGTGGAAGGCGATGTGGCTCAGCGTGTGCCCGGGAACCGCCAGCACGGTGCCGGTGCTTTCCCCGATCGCGACCGCATCGCCCGCGGCGAGCTGGCGGTCGAGCGGCGGCAGGCGGTGGGCGTCGGCCGCCGCACCCCAGACCTGCGCGCCATGGGCGCGGCGCAGCGGCTCGACCCCGTCGATGTGGTCGGCGTGATGATGGGTGATCAGGATCAGGTCCAGCTTCCAGCCCCGTTCGGCCAGCGCCGCCTCGATCGGCCCCGCCTCGGGCGCATCGACCAGCGCCACCGTTCCCGTCGCCCCGTCACGGGCGAGAAAGGCATAGTTGTCCTTCAGGCAGGGAATGGTGACGACCTCGAGGGACATGGGATTTCCTCCGCTCTTGCTGTAGGCTCGCGCGCGACTATCCATGACCGGGCCGGTCGAGGCAATGCATCTGGACGTCGTCGATCTGCGCAACTTCTACTACCGCACCCGGCTGGGGCGCCGGGCGCAGGCGGTGCTGCAGGCCCGGCTGCGCGCGATGTGGCCGCGCACGGGGGGGATGACGGTGGCCGGATTCGGCTTTGCCGCGCCGCTTCTGCGCCCCTTCCTGGCCGATGCGCGGCGGGTGCTGTGCCTGATGCCGGCCCAGCAGGGGGTGATGCCCTGGCCCGCGGGCGAACCGAACCGCGCGGTTCTGGTCGAGGAGACGCTGTGGCCGCTGGCCTCGGGCATGGTCGACCGCCTGCTGGTCGCCCATGGGCTGGAGACCTGCGACAGCCCCGGGGCGCTTCTGGACGAGATCTGGCGCGTGCTGGCGCCGGGGGGGCGCGTGCTGTTCGTGCTGCCCAACCGCGCCGGCCTGTGGGCGCGGCGCGATGCCACGCCCTTCGGCTTCGGCCGGCCCTACAGCCTGGGCCAGATCGAGGCGCAGCTGCGCCGGCACCGCTTCGCGCCCGAGCGCAGCGACGCCGCGCTCTACGGCCCGCCTTCGCACCGGCAGTTCTGGCTGCGCACCGCGCCGCTGTGGGAAACCCTGGGCCAGCGCTTCGGGCTGAACGGGCTGGCGGGGGCGATTCTGGTCGAGGCGGGCAAGCAGGTGCATCCCGCCCAGGGGGTGCGCGAGCCGGCGCGCCGCCCGCTCGAGATCCTGCAGGGCCTGGCGGGCCGGCCGCGGCCGGCGATGGGCCGCGCGGCCCCGCTGCGCCCGGCCGGACAGGCCCGCCACACGGCGGCGGGCCGGGCGGGCGCGGACCCCGCCCCGCGGGCCGCGGCGGGGCCTCTGCGGCGGCTTGCAAGGCCGGGGGGGCTGTGCTAGCACCCCGCCACCCGCGCGGCGGCGGCGC
>RFGB01000208.1 GCA_003697125.1 Alphaproteobacteria bacterium | reverse complement strand
GGAAAAACCAGATACCCTCCGCGCTCCAGACATGCGAAACGGCCAACTCGCCGACAAACGCAGCGCAAACCGCCCGCATATCCCTTCCAAAAAACAAAAATGTCAAAGAGCGTCGCCCCTGGGGGCGCATCCCGCGGCGGTTTCTGCCTGCCGGCCCGCCGCCGGTGAGCGCGGTGTATAGGCAGATTCGCCGGCGCCCGCAAGGGGGAATTTCCGCAGCCCCGCGAAACCGGGTCCCGTCATCCGCGCCGGCCCCAACCGGCTGAAGGAACGGGATTTTCCGGCGCCGCTGTCAGGCGGGGGCCTGAACCGCGGCAAGATGCGCCTCGGCCGCGGCGATGCCCTCCTCGGCCCGGGCGGGATCCTCGCCGCCGGCCTGTGCCATGTCGGGCCGGCCGCCACCGCCCTTCCCGCCCATTGCCTGCGCCGCGGCGCGCACCACATCCACCGCCGAGATCCGCCCGGTCAGATCCGGCGTGACACCCGCCGCCAGCGCCGCCTTGCCGCCGGTATCGGCGATCAGCAGCACGACGCCCGAGCCGATGCGCGCCTTCTCCTCGTCGATCAGCCCGCGCAGGTCGCGCGCCGTCACCCCCGACAGCACCCGGGCGAGGAAGCGCACGCCGCCGACCTCGCGCGGCTTGGCGGCCTGTGCCGTGCCCCCCGCCAACGCCAGCTGCCGGCGCAGATCGGCGATCTCGCCCTCGAGCCGCCGCCGCTCCTCGAGAAGCGCCCGGACCCGCTCGGCCACCTCCTCGGGCCGGCTGCGCAGAAGACCCGCCGCCTCGGCCAGCTGCGCCTCGCGGGCGCGCAGATGCTCCAGCGCCGCCTGCCCGGTCAGCGCCTCGATGCGACGGATCCCGGCGGCCGAGGCCTGTTCGGCGGTGATGACGAATGCCCCGATCTCTCCGGTGCGGCGGACATGGGTGCCGCCGCACAGCTCCATCGAGTAGATCCGGCCGGCGGGGCCGACCTCGCCCGGCGGGCGCACGCCCATCGCGACGACGCGAACCTCCTCGCCGTATTTCTCGCCGAACAGGGCGCGTGCACCCTGCGCCTGCGCCTCCTCGGGGGTCATGATGCGGGTGGTCACCGCGTCATCCTGGCGGATATAGGCGTTCACCTCGCGCTCGATGGCGGCGATCTCCTCGCGCGAGAGTGCCCCGCCATGGCTGAAGTCGAAGCGCAGCCGGTCGGGCGCGACCAGCGAGCCACGCTGCGCGACATGGTCGCCCAGATGGCCGCGCAGCGCCTCATGCAGCAGATGGGTCGCGGAATGGTTGGCGCGGATCGCGCTGCGGCGGTCGTGATCGACCTCAAGCTCGACCGCCATGCCCGGGGCGATGCGGCCCGACAGCACCTCGACCTGATGCAGGTGCAGGCCCTGCGCCCTCCGCACGTCCAGCACCCGCGCGCGCAGATCGCCCGCGCGGATCTCGCCCTGGTCGCCGACCTGACCGCCGCTCTCGGCATAGAACGGGGTCTGGTTGACGATCACCGTCACCCTTTCCCCTGCCCCGGCGGAAGCCACCTCGGCGCCGTCGCGCACCAGCGCCAGAACCTCGCCCTCGGCGGCCTCGGTCTCGTAGCCCAGGAACTCGGTGGCGCCGAAGCGCTCGGCCAGGTCGAACCAGATCGCCTCGGCCGCCGCCTCGCCCGAACCCGCCCAGGAGGCCCGCGCCCGCGCGCGCTGCTCGGCCATCGCGGCCTCGAAGCCGGCGACATCGACGCCGCGGCCAACCTCGCGCAGCGCGTCCTGGGTCAGATCGAGCGGGAAGCCATAGGTATCGTAGAGGCGGAACGCCGCCTCGCCGGGCAGCGGGGCACCGTCGGGCAGGCGGTCCAGCTCCTCCTGCAAGAGCCTCAGCCCGCGGTCGAGGGTGGCGCGGAAGCGCGTCTCCTCGCCGCGCAGCGTCTCGGCGATCAGCGCCTCGGCCCGCACCAGTTCCGGATAGGCCTGCCCCATCTGGCGCACCAGCTCGGGCACCAGCCGGTGCATCACCGGATCCCGGGTGCCCAGCTTGTGGGCGTGACGCATCGCGCGGCGCATGATCCGGCGCAGGACATAGCCGCGCCCCTCGTTCGAGGGCATCACCCCGTCGGCGATCAGGAAGGCGGCGGCGCGCAGATGGTCGGCGATCACCCGGTGGTGGATGCGCCCCGGCCCATCGGGATCGCTGTTCGAGACATGCGCCGAAGCCTCGATCAGCGCCCGCATCAGGTCGGTGTCGTAATTGTCGTGCTTGCCCTGCAGCACCGCACCGATGCGTTCCAGCCCCATGCCGGTGTCGATCGAGGGCCGCGGCAGCAGTTCCCTCCGCCCGTCGGCGAACTGCTCGAACTGCATGAAGACCAGGTTCCAGATCTCGATGAACCGGTCGCCATCCGCATCCGCGCTGCCCGGCGGGCCGCCCGGGACTTCCGGCCCGTGGTCGTAGAAGATCTCGGAGCAGGGTCCGCAGGGCCCGGTGGGGCCCATCGACCAGAAATTGTCCGAGGTGGCGATGCGGATGATCCGCTCCTCGGGCAGCCCGGCATGCTTCTTCCAGATCTCCGCCGCCTCGTCGTCATCATGATAGACCGTGACCAGCAGCCGGTCGCGCGGCAGGCCGAATTCCCTGGTGACGAGATCCCAGGCAAGCGGGATCGCCAGCTCCTTGAAATAGTCGCCGAAGCTGAAATTGCCCAGCATCTCGAAGAAGGTATGGTGCCGGGCGGTGTATCCGACATTGTCGAGGTCATTGTGCTTGCCGCCGGCGCGCACGCATTTCTGCGCGGTCACCGCGCGGGAATAGGGTCGCTTCTCGACGCCGGTGAAGACGTTCTTGAACTGCACCATCCCCGCATTGGTGAACAGCAGCGTGGGATCGTTGCGGGGCACCAGCGGCGAGGATGGCACCACCTCATGCCCATGCTTGGCGAAATAGTCGAGAAAGCTGCGGCGGATCTCGTTCAGGCTGACCATCGGCATGTCCTCGGGCGAAGCGGCGCCTGTCGCCCCGGCGCCGGGCACCCGGGATTTAGCCCGCCCGCGCGCCGCTGTCCATTCCGGCCGGCGGCGCGGGGCCGGCCGCGCCGGCGCTCAGCGCTCCGCCGCGGGCTCGTCAATGATGTCGTCGTCGGCGGCCAGATCGAACGCGAGCCCGTGGGCGGCACGGATCTTGTCCTCGATCTCGCTGGCAATGTCCGGATTCTCCCTCAGGAAGTTCTTGGCATTCTCGCGCCCCTGACCGATGCGCTGATCGCCATAGGAGAACCAGGAGCCCGACTTCTCGATCACCCCGGCCTTGACACCCAGATCAATGAGCTCACCGGTCTTCGAGATGCCCTCGCCATACATGATGTCGAACTCGACCTGACGGAAGGGTGGCGCCACCTTGTTCTTGACCACCTTGACGCGGGTGGTGTTGCCCACCGTCTCGTCGCGGTCCTTGACCGCGCCGACGCGGCGGATGTCGAGCCGGACGCTGGCATAGAACTTCAGCGCGTTGCCGCCGGTGGTGGTCTCGGGGCTGCCGAACATCACGCCGATCTTCATGCGGATCTGGTTGATGAAGATCACCATGCAGTTGGACCGGCTGATCGAGGCGGTCAGCTTGCGCATCGCCTGGCTCATCAGCCGGGCCTGAAGCCCGACCTGCGCCTCGCCCATGTCGCCCTCCAGCTCGGCGCGCGGGGTCAGCGCGGCAACCGAATCGACCACGATCACCGACACCGCGCCCGAACGGATCAGCGTGTCGGTGATCTCCAGCGCCTGTTCGCCGGTGTCGGGCTGGCTGATCAGAAGCTCGTCGATGTTGACACCCAGCTTGCGGGCATAGACCGGGTCGAGCGCATGCTCGGCATCGACGAAGGCGCAGATGCCGCCGCGCTTCTGCTCCTCGGCGATCACATGCAGCGCCAGCGTGGTCTTGCCCGAGCTTTCCGGCCCGAAGATCTCGATGATCCGGCCGCGGGGCAGGCCGCCGATTCCCAGCGCGATGTCGAGCCCGATCGAGCCGGTGGAGATGGCCTGGATGTCCATCGCCGCGTCGCGCTGGCCCAGCTTCATGATCGAGCCCTTGCCGAAGCTGCGCTCGATCTGGGCCAGTGCCGCCTCCAGGGCCTTCTGCTTGTCCATCCCGCGCCTCTCGCCCAGATCCAGAAGTGTGTTGGCCATCACCGACCCCCTTCTTCCCACATTTCGCGCCTTCCGGCAAACCCTGCCCGTTCGCACCGCGTTCCAGATAGGGCAGGAACAATGCGGGAACAACCGATAAAATTGTCTGGACCCTGCAATCCTTCGTCAGAAAGCATTACCGAAATGTGAACGGAGCCCCGACCGATGATCGTCCTGCTGCGCCACCGCCTCGCGATCCTTGCCATGCCCAAGACCGGCTCCACCGCCATCGAGGCCGCGCTCGCCCCCCATGCCGATCTGGTCGCCAGCCGTCCGCCCGAGCTCAAGCACATGACGCTGCGCCGCTTCGAACGCTTCCTCCGGCCGCTGCTGGCGGCCTATGGCGCCGGGGATGCCGAGACCGTCTGCCTGATCCGCGAACCGCTCGACTGGCTGGGCAGCTGGTATCGCTATCGCAGCCGGCCGGGGCTGGCCGATCCCGCGCGCAGGACCGATTCGGTCGATTTCGACGGCTTCGTCGCCGCCTATCTCTCGCCCAGCCCGCCCGCCTTCGCCCAGGTGGGGCGCCAGTCGGTGTTCCTGCGCCCCGGCCCGCGCGGGCGCGGCATCGATCACCTGTTCCGCTATGAGGCGATGGCCGCCTTCACCGACTTCCTCGCCGACCGGATCGGACGACCCCTCGACCTGCCGCGGCTCAATGTCTCGCCCGGACCGCGGCCCCGGATTTCCGACGCGATGCGCGCCCGCGCCGAGGCCGAGCTGGCCGAGGACTACCGCCTGTGGCGGTCCGCGCGGGGCTGAGGATGGCGGTCATTCCCCGCCGAGAACCTCCTTCACCTTCTGGGTCAGGTCGTTGAGCGAGAATGGCTTGGCCAGGAAGGCCGCCTGGGGCAGCCCGCCGCCATCGGCGCGGAACACGTCCTCGGCATAGCCCGAGACGAAGATCACCCGCGCATCGGGGCGCGTCTTCAGCGCCTCGCGCACCCAGCTGGGCCCGTCCATGCCCGGCATCACCACGTCCGAGACCATCACGTCCACCCTGACCTCGGGATCGGCCAGCATCTCCAGCGCCTCCTCGCCCGAGGCCGCCTCCAGAACCGTGTAGCCGCGCAGCCGCAGCGCGCGTGCGGCGAAGCTGCGCACGGGGGCCTCGTCCTCCACCAGCAGCACCACGCCCTGCCCGGTCAGGTCGCGCACCGGCTCGGGCGCGGCGTCCTCGGCGTGCTGGGCCTGCACCTCGCCCTCATGGCGCGGCAGGTAGATCGAGAAGGTGGTGCCCTGCCCCACCACGGAATTCACGAAGATGAAGCCGCCGGTCTGCTTGATGATGCCATAGGCCGTGGACAGCCCCAGCCCGGTGCCCTCGCCCAGCTTCTTGGTGGTGAAGAAGGGCTCGAAGATCTTGCGCAGCCGGTCGGGCGGAATGCCGCAGCCGGTATCGGCGACCTCGATCAGCACATATTCCCCCGCCGGAACCGTGGCCCGGTCGCGCTCCATCGGCGCCTCAAGCGTCAGGTTGCGGGTGCGGATCTCGACCCGCCCGCCATTGGGCATTGCATCGCGGGCATTGACCACCAGGTTCATGATCACCTGCTCGAACTGCCGCTCGTCGACCCGGACGGGCCACAGATCCGGACCGTTGTCGATGCGCAGCTCCACCTTCTCGCCCAGAAGCCGGTTCAGCAGATGCGACAGCTCCGACAGCGTCTCGGCCAGGTGCAGCGTCCGGGGGCGCAGGGTCTGCTTGCGCGAGAAGGCCAGCAGCTGGCGCACCAGCGCGGCCGCGCGGTTCACGTTGTTGCGGATCTGGACCAGGTCGCCATGATCGGCATCGCCGACCTCGTGCCGCAGAAGCAGCAGGTCGCAATGGCCCTGGATGGCGGTCAGCAGGTTGTTGAAGTCATGGGCCACGCCGCCGGCCAGCTGGCCCACGGCCTGCATCTTCTGGCTCTGCACGAACTGGGCTTCCAGCGTCTTCATCTCGGTCGCATCCGAAACCACCGCCAGCACCGAGATGTCCCCGTCCAGGACGATCCGGCCCAGCGACACCTGCAGGAACAGCTCGCGCTCATCCCCGACCGAGCGCGCGATCTCCGGCCGGCCCGCAGCCCCCCCGCGCAGCGCCTCGGACAGACGCTCGGGGATCGAGCGGGCCAGCCCCTCGACCAGGCTGGCGAAGCGCACCCCCGGCACCGCGCGTTCGCCCAGCAATGCCCGCGCGGCCCGGTTCGCAAAGATCACCTCGCCCCCGGGGGCGATGCGCACCAGCCCCACCGGCAGATGGTCGAGGAAGCGGTCCGGGGTCAGCCCCTGCACCTCCGCGGGGTCCGCCGGAAAGAAGAACAGCTCCTGCCGGCCGTCGATCTCGGGCCCGGTCATGCAGCGCATGTGGCCGGGCAGGCCGAGGCGCATCTCGTGAATCCCCCCCCGCCTGAGCGGCAGGTCCGCGACCAGATCGCCGATCTGGCGCGGCGGCGTGCCGCCGGGGGGCGCCAGATCCCGGTTCATGCAGAGGATGCGCCCCGTCCCGTCGACGACCAGATGCAGGAAGGGTGCCTCGCGATAATCGGGGCCGCGATCGGGCGGAACCGCGTTGCGCAGCACCCGCCACAGCAGGAAGCGATGCCCCGCCCGGATCGCGGTCAGGCGCCAGCGTCCGCCGCCGCCCGGGTCGATCAGCTCCGCCGCCCCGCCCTCGGTCAGCGCCCGCCGGGCCAGGCCGTGGACGAGCGGCCCGGGATCGTCGCAGAAGGCGCGCACGCAATCCTCCACGCTCTCCCGTCCCTGGGCATGGCGGCGCATCGCGGCGTTCATGTCGAGAACCCGGCCCTGCAGATCGGTCAGCACGCAGGGATGTGGCTGCGTCCCGTCCAGCAGCTGGAAGGCGGCGCGCATGCGCGCCTCCTC
>RFGB01000207.1 GCA_003697125.1 Alphaproteobacteria bacterium | reverse complement strand
CCCGCCCCGCCCGAGCCGCCCCTGCGCCGCGCGCGCCCCGCCGAAGCGGAGGAGGCCGGGCCGCGCGCCCCCCGCCTCGGTCCGGCGATCGACCGCTCGGCCGGCCCCTTCTCGCCCGAGGAGGAAGCCGAGCCCGCGCGCCCGCTGGTCCGCCATCCGCCTGGCCGCGCCCTTCGCCCCAGCCGCGCCTGGCGCAGCGAGCGCGAGCCGGCCCTGCCGCTGGAGGAGACCGAGGCGCCCGCCTACCAGGCCCCGCCGCTGTCGCTGCTGGCCAGCCCGGGCGACCGCCCCTCGACTCGGATGTCGGACGAGGCGCTGGAGGAGAACGCGCGGCTTCTGGAAAGCGTGCTGGAGGATTACGGCATCCGCGGCGAGATCGTGGCGATCCGCCCCGGGCCGGTGGTGACGCTCTACGAGCTGGAGCCCGCGCCGGGGCTGAAGGCGGCGCGCGTGATCGGGCTGGCCGACGACATCGCCCGGTCGATGTCGGCGCTGTCGGCGCGCATCGCCACGGTTCCCGGCCGGTCGGTGATCGGGATCGAGCTGCCCAACGCCAGCCGCGAACGGGTGCTGCTGCGCGTGATCCTCGCCTCGCGCCAGTTCGGCGATTCCACCCATGCCCTGCCCCTGGCGCTCGGCAAGGACATCGGCGGCGAACCCGTGGTCGCCAATCTCGCCCGCATGCCGCATCTGCTGATCGCCGGCACCACCGGATCGGGCAAGTCGGTGGCGATCAACACCATGATCCTCAGCCTGCTCTACCGGCTTTCGCCCGCCGAATGCCGGCTGATCATGATCGACCCCAAGATGCTGGAGCTGTCGGTCTATGACGGCATCCCCCATCTGCTGGCCCCCGTCGTCACCGATCCCAAGAAGGCGGTGGTGGCGCTGAAATGGGTGGTGGCCGAGATGGAGGAACGCTACCGCAAGATGTCGAAGCTGGGGGTGCGCAACATCGAGGGCTACAACGCCCGGGTGCGCGAGGCGCTGGCGCGCGGCGAGGCCTTCACCCGCACCGTCCAGACCGGCTTCGACGAGGCGACCGGCGAGCCGGTCTACGAGACCGAGGAGTTCGCCCCCGAGACGATGCCCTACATCGTGGTCATCGTGGACGAGATGGCCGACCTGATGATGGTGGCGGGCAAGGAGATCGAGGCCTGCATCCAGCGCCTCGCCCAGATGGCGCGCGCCAGCGGCATCCACCTGATCATGGCCACCCAGCGCCCCTCGGTCGATGTCATCACCGGCACCATCAAGGCCAATTTCCCCACCCGCATCAGCTTCCAGGTCACCTCCAAGATCGACAGCCGCACCATCCTCGGCGAACAGGGCGCCGAACAGCTGCTGGGCCAGGGCGACATGCTCTACATGGCCGGCGGCAGCCGCATCACCCGCATCCACGCCCCCTTCTGTTCGGACGAGGAGGTCGAGAAGGTCGTCGCGCATCTGAAGCTGACCGGGGCGCCCGACTACGTCACCGGCGTGCTGGAAGGCCCCGACGAGGAGACCGAGAGCGAGATCGACATGGTGCTGGGGCTGGGCGGCAATACCGGGTCGGAGGATGCCCTCTACGACCAGGCGGTGGCGATCGTGGCCCGCGACCGCAAATGCTCCACCTCCTACATCCAGCGCAAGCTGGGCATCGGCTACCAGAAGGCAGCCCGGCTGGTGGAGCGGATGGAGGACGAGGGAATCGTCACCCCGGCCAATCAGGTGGGCAAGCGCGAGATCCTGCTGCCCGAGCGCTGAGGCCGCGCCACTCGGCGCTTGGAACGCCGCGGGATCCGTGGCAAGAGACATCGACCGGCATCGAGACCGGGCGGAGAATGCAACAGGGACGGGGAAGCGGGTGGCAACGGATGCCGACGCGGCGCTGACGGTCGAGGGGCTGAAGAAGCACTACGGCGGCGTGCGCGCCGTCGACGGCGTGACCTTCAGCATCCGGAAGGGATCGATCACCGGGCTGATCGGCCCCAACGGCGCGGGAAAGACGACGACCTTCAACATGATCGCCGGGGCCGAGGCCCCGACCGCCGGGCGCATCTCCTTCATGGGCCGCGACATCACCGGCCTGCCCACCCATCAGCTGTTCCATCTGGGCATCGTGCGCACCTTCCAGCTGCCCAAGGAATTCGCCAAGCTCACCGCGCTCGAGAACCTGATGGCCGCGGCCCCCGACCAGCCCGGCGAGGACATACTGATGAACTGGCTGGCCCCCTCGCGCGTGCGCGCCCGCGAGGAGGAGGTGCTGGCCCGCGCCGAGGAGACGCTCAAATTCCTCGGCCTCGCCCATGTCCGCGACGTGCCGGCGGGCAACCTCTCGGGCGGGCAGAAGAAGCTCCTGGAACTGGGCCGGACGATGATGACCGACGCGAAGCTCGTGCTGCTCGACGAGCCCGGCGCCGGCGTCAACCCGACGCTGATGAACCGCATCGCCGAGATGATCCGCACCCTGAACCGTGATCGCGGCTATACCTTCTGCATCATCGAACACGACATGGATCTGATCGCCAGCCTGTGTGACCCGGTGATCGTGCTGGCCGAGGGTCGGGTGCTGACCCAGGGCAGCATGGCCGAGGTCAGCCGCGACGCCCGGGTGATCGACGCCTATTTCGGTGGAGAGCTGGCGTGAGCGTGCTGCGGCTTCAGGACATCGACGCGGGCTATGGCGACAGCCCCATCCTGCGCGGGGTCTCGCTTCACGTCGATCCCGGCGAGGTGGTGGTGGTCATCGGCCCCAACGGCGCGGGCAAGTCCACGGCGCTGAAGGCGGTGTTCGGACTGCTCAACATCACCGCGGGAAAGGTGCTTCTGGAGGACAGGGAGATCACCAACACCCCGCCGGAGCGGGTCGTGCGTCAGGGGGTGTGCTATGTGCCCCAGACCGGCAATGTCTTCGTCAGCCTGACCGTGCAGGAGAATCTGGAGATGGGCGCCTATGTCCGCCGCGACGACTGGCGCCCGCGGCTGAAGGAGATCTACGAGATGTTCCCCGATCTGGCCGAGAAGCGCAACCAGCCGGCCGGGTCGCTTTCGGGCGGGCAGCGCCAGATGGTCGCGATGGGCAAGGCGCTGATGCTCGACCCGCGCATCCTGCTCCTCGACGAGCCCACGGCGGGGCTGAGCCCGCGCTACCGCGGCGAGATCTTCCAGACCGTCAAGCGGATCAACGCCGCGGGGGTGCCGATCCTGATGGTGGAACAGAATGCGCGCCAGGCGCTGGCCATCGCCGACCGCGCCTATGTCCTGGTCGACGGGCAGAACCGGCATGAGGGCACCGGGGCGCAGCTTCTGGCCGATCCCGAGGTGGCGCGCATGTTCCTGGGGGCGAAGGGATGACCGGGACCGGGGGGGCGTGCTGAGATGTGGGAGTTCGTCAACTTCTACCTGATCCCCGGCCTGGTGCTCGGCTGCATCTATGCGCTGGGGGCGCTGGGCATCACCCTGACCTTCGGCATCCTGCGCTTTGCCAATTTCGCCCATGGCGAGGTGATGATGCTGGGCACCTATCTGGCGCTGACCATGGTCTGGCTGTTCGGGCTGCATCCGCTGCTTGCCGCGCTTCCGGCCATGGCGCTGACCGCGCTGCTGATGCTGGGGCTCGACCGCGCCTTCTTCCGGCCGTTCCGCAGCGCGCCCACCATCATCTCGGTGATCGCCAGCTTCGGGCTGATGCTGATGATCCGCTCGGCGGTGCAGGTGATCTGGGGCACCCAGCCGCGCCCGATCCTGCCCGGGGTGCAGCGGCCCCAGGCATGGCTGGACGGCGCGATCCTGCTCGCGCCGAAACATGTGTGGATCCTGCTCGCCACCCTCGCCATCATGGCCGCGATCCATCTGCTGCTGACCCGCACCCGGATCGGCAAGGCGATGCGCGCGGTGGCCGACAGCCCCGAGCTGGCGCGGCTGACCGGCATCCCGGTGGAAACGGTCATCCGGGCCACCTGGGTGGTGGCGGCGGCCACGGCGGTGGCGGCCGGGGTGATGCTGGCCATCGACACCCAGGTCGAGACCATGATGGGCTTCAAGATGCTGCTGCCGATGTTCGCCGCGGCGATCCTGGGCGGGATCGGCCGGCCCTTCGGCGCCGTGGCGGGCGGGCTGGTGATCGGCGTGGCCGAGGAGCTTTCGGCCTATCCCTGGCTGGGCACGGCGCCGCTGCTCAATCCCGCCTACAAGTCGGGTATCGCCTTCGCGATCATGGTCGCGATGCTGGTCTGGCGCCCGTCGGGCCTGTTCAGGGGACGGGTGCTGTGATGGACCAGTTCTACGGCTACGGCATCTACGCGATCTCGCTGCTGACCGTCGGGGGGATGTATGCCATCCTCACGCTGGGGCTGAACCTGCAATGGGGCTTCGCGGGGCTGTTCAACGCGGGCATCGCCGGATTCTTCGCCGTGGGGGCCTATGTCACCGCGATCCTGACCAAGCCCGAGGCGCCCGAGCATCTTGGCGGCTACGGCCTGCCGATGGCGCCCGCGATCGCGGTGGCGATGCTGGTCGCGGCGGCGATCGCCTGGGCGATCGGGCGGATCTGCATCCGCTTGCGGTCGGACTATCTGGCCATCGCCACGATCGGGATCGCCGAGATCCTGCGCCTGATCCTGAAGAACGAGACCTGGGCCACCAACGGCCCGCGGGGAATCAGCTCGATCCCCCGCGCCTTCGAATACCTGCCCGACCCGTGGGACAAGCTGGCCTTCATGGCGCTGGTGCTGGTCACGGTGCTGGTGATCTATCTGGCGCTGGAGAAGGCCTGGCGTTCGCCCTGGGGCCGGGTGATGACCGCGATCCGCGACAGCGAGGACGCCGCTCGCGCCGCGGGCAAGGACGTCGAATCCTTCCGCCTGCAGGCCTTCGTGCTGGGATCGGCGCTGATGGCGCTGGGCGGGGCCTATTACGGCCAGTACACCAAGTATTTCGGCCCCGACAGCTCCGACCCGGCCAGCGTCACCTTCCTTGTCTGGGTGATGCTGATCGCGGGCGGCTCGGCCAACAATCGCGGCGCCGTGCTGGGTGCCTTCCTGCTGTGGACGATCTGGTCGGGCACCCAGATCGTCACCGGCTGGCTGCCGCGCGAGATCTCGCTGTTCGGGGTCGCGATCCCCGACGTTCCGGTGCGGGCGGCCTATCTGCGCATCTTCCTGATCGGTCTTGTCCTGCAGGTGGTTTTGCAGCGATATTCCAAGGGCATACTGCCGGAGACGCGCCCCGCCGTCCTCGGCAGGCGTATCACGCGGGGCCCTGAGCCAGGGAGACAAGGATGAGACGGATTCTGTTGGCCGGCGCCGCCGTGCTGGCGACCGCGACCGCAGGGACGGCAGAGGTCAAGCTCGGCTCGCTCGGCGGCGTGACCGGGCCGATCGCCGAGATCGTCGCGCTGCTGATGGAAGGGCGCGAGCTGGCCGCGCGCCATGTCAATGAACAGGGCGGCCTGTTCGCCGACGGGCAGCAGCTGACGCTGGTGGTGGGCGACAGCGCCTGCGATCCGAAGGCGGCGGTGGACGCGGCGACCAAGCTGGTCAATGTCGACCAGGTGGTGGCGATCGTCGGCCCGAACTGCTCGGGCGCGACGCTGGCCGCGGCCCAGTCGGTCACCATCCCCGCCGGCGTGGTGATCCTGTCCGAAAGCGCCACCTCGCCCGCGATCACCGCGCTGGACGACAAGGACCTGGTGTTCCGCGCCGCACCCTCGGACGCCTATCAGGGCATCGCGCTGGCCAACTACATCCTTGGCCAGGGCGTGAAGACGGTGGCGCTGACCAACGCCAATGACGACTACAATGCCGGGCTGGCGGCCGAATTCGCCAAGGCCTTCGAGGCCGCGGGCGGCAAGATCGCGGCCCATCAGGTGCACGAGCCGAACAAGGCCAACTACCGCGCCGAGGTGGCGACGCTGGGCGGGGCCAAGGCCGACGCGCTGGTCGTGTTCGCCTATTACGGCTCCTCGGGCATCGCCATCATCCGCAACGCGCTGGAGACGGGCGCCTATTCCAAGTTCTTCGGCGCCGATGGCATGGTCAATGACGAGCTGGTCAACCAGCTGGGGGTCGACGCGCTGAAGGATGCCGCCTTCACCACCCCCGGCGCCGATGACTCGACCGGTGCCTTCAAGGCCTACATGGAGCTGGCCAAGGATCTGAAGCAGCCGCTGGGCCCCTATGTGCCCAACGCCTATGACGCCACCTTCCTGCTGGCGCTGGCGATCGAGAAGGCCGGATCGGCCGACCGGTCGAAGATCGCCGCGGCGCTGCGCGAGGTGGCCACGCCCCCGGGCGAGGTGATCCTTCCCGGCGAATGGGCCAAGGCCAAGGCCCTGATCGCCGAGGGCAAGGACATCAACTATGAAGGCGCCACCGGCAGCCTGGACTTCGACGCGGCCGGCGACGTGCCGGGCACCTATACCCTGAACACGGTGACCCCCGACGGCAAGTTCGCCGCGAAGCTGCTGAAGTGACCGCCGCCGGGCGGCGGCCCGGTGCGGCCGCCGCCCTTTGCATTTTCCCGCTCCGGCGACGATATGTCGGCCATGGGAGCTGACGGACTGCCGGAGGAATCGCGCCGCAGCGCGCTGGCCGAGGAGCTCGGCGCGATGCGCCGGGCCGATCGCCGCGCGCTCAGGCGGATCGCGCGGCGGCGTCGGCCGCCGCCGCAGGGCTATCGCCCGCCCCCGCCGGCAGAACAGATGCGCGCGCGCCTGCGGCCGCGCCACCTGCTGGTCATCGTCAGCTTCATCCTCCTGGTCGTCGTCCCGGCCGCGGCGGTGAACTGGTATCTGCACGCCCGCGCCGCCGACCAGTATGTCAGCCGCGCGGCGCTGACCGTGACCTCGGACGATTTCCTCGCCTCGGCCGGCATGATCGATGACCTGCTCAACCCGGTGAAGTCCGAGGCGAGCGACACCGACATCCTGTTCGCCCATATCCGCAGCCCCGACATCGTCGCCCGCATCGACCGCCGGCTGGACCTGCGCAGGATCTACCGGCGCGAGGCGGCGCGCGACCCGCTGCTGTCGCTGGGGCCCGACGATTCGATCGAGGCGCTGACCCGCTACTGGCGGCGGATGGTCGATGTCGCCTATGAGCCGCGCCAGGGCATCATCCATCTTCGGGTGCGCGCCTTCACCCCGCAGGATGCGCAGGCGATCAACCGCGCGATCGTCGAGGAGAGCCGCCGGCTGGTCGATGCGCTGAACGAGGCGGCGCGGGCGGATGCGGTGCGCTATGCCGAACAGGATCTGGCCGAGGCGCGCGCGCGGCTCGAGGCGCTGTGGGCCGAGCTGCGCGCCTTCCGCAACCGCAACCAGGTGGTGCTGCCCGGGGCGGACGCCGCTGCGCGGGTGGCGCTGATCGGCTGGCTGCAGGACCGGATGGCCGAGGCGCTGGTCGAGCGTGCGACGCTGGTCGAGACCACGCGCGAGAATGATCCGCGCCTTGCCCGGCTCGACCGGCGCATCGCCGCCATTGCCGCGCGGATCGCCGAGGAGCGCGCGCGGCTGGGTTCGGAGAGCGCCGGCGCCGGCGGGCGCACCATGTCGCAGGTGCTGGCCGACTACGAGGCGCTTCTGGTCGACATCGAGTTCGCCCAGGGCGCCTATCTCGCCGCGATGGGCCAGCTCGACGCCGCTCGGGCCGAGGCGCGGCGGCGTTCGCGCGATCTGGCCGTGCATGTGCAGCCCACCCTGCCGCAATCGCCGGAATATCCCCAGCGCCTGCTGCTGGGCCTGCTGACAACCTTCCTGATCTTCACCGCCTGGCTGATCATGGTGCTGATCGGCTACAACATGCGCGACAGCAGATGATCCGGTTCGAGAATGTCTCGAAGAGCTTTCCGATACGCGGGGGCCACCGCGTCATCGTCGACCGGCTGAACCTGACCATCCCGCGCGGGCGAAGCGTGGGGCTGATCGGGCGCAACGGCGCGGGAAAGACCACGCTGCTCAGGATGATCTCGGGCAGCCTGGACCCCGACCGCGGGCGAATCGTCCGCCACGCCCGCATCTCCTGGCCGCTGGGCTTCGCGGGGGGGTTCCACGGCGCGCTGACCGGGGCGCAGAACGTGCGCTTCGCCGCGCGAATCTATGGCGTCGATACCGACGCGCTGCTGGCCTATGTCGAGGAGTTCGCCGAGCTCGGCCCCTTCCTGCACGAACCGGTCGCGACCTATTCCAGCGGGATGCGCGCGCGGCTGGCCTTCGGCGTCTCGATGGGGGTGCATTTCGACTTCTATCTCGTCGACGAGGTGACGGCGGTCGGCGACGAGATCTTCAAGCGCAAATGCGAGGCGGTGTTCAACGACCGGCTGGTGGAATCCGACGTGATCATGGTCTCGCATTCCATGGCCACGCTGCGCACCTATTGCCAGAGCGGGATCGTGCTGGAGAACGGGGTCGCCACCTATTGCGAGGATCTCGAGGAGGCGATCGAGATCCACATGCGCAACATGCGCACGCTGGATGACTGAACTGCCGCCGCCATTGCTGCGCAACCGCTGGGAACGGTGGCTGGCCCATGCCTGGCGGCTGGCCGGGACGCTGCCCGACCGGCCGCTGCCGGCCGGCTGGCGGCTGGAACTGGCGCCGGGCGACCGGCTGGCCCCCGGGGCGCGGGCGGTGATCGCCGCGGCGCTGGCCGCCGCGCCCGAGGCGCGCATGGCCTATGCCGACACGGTGCGCATCCGCGGGGGCCGCGTCGCCGCGGTCGATCTGAAGCCGGCCTTCGACCCGGTCTTCGATGCCGCCCGCCCGCTGGCGGATTTCGCGCTCTGCCGCGCCGGACCGCCGCCCGCCGAGGCGCGCCACATCCTGCACATCCCCTGGCCCGCGCTGATCACCGCGCGCGAGGCCGAGACCCGACCCTTCACCCCTCCCGCCCGGCTGCCCTCCATCGCGGTGGTGATCCCCTCGCGCGATGCGCCGCGGCTGATCCGCACCGTCCTGGCGGGGCTGGATGCCACCGATTATCCGGATCTCTCGGTGGTCGTCGCGGACAATGGTTCGACCGATCCCGAGACTCTGGCCGAATATGCGCGCCGGCCGGCGCTGCGCGTGCTGATGGCGCCGGGGCCGTTCGACTTCGCCGCCCAGGTCAACCGTGCCGTCGCCGCGACCCGGTCCGAGGCGGTGCTGCTGCTGAACAATGATGTCGAGGTGATCGCGCCGGGCTGGCTGCGCGAGATGGCCGCCTGTCTGGGCCTGCCCGGGGTCGGGATCGTCGGGGCGCGCCTCGTCTATCCCGACGGGCGGCTCCAGCATGCCGGCACGATCCTCGGCCTCGGCGGCGGGCTTGCGGGGCACTGGTTCGCCGGCGCCCCGCCGGACAGCGCGGGCCCGGCCGACCGGCTGCGCCATCGCGGCGCCTTCTCGGCGGTCACGGCCGCCTGCATGCTGGTCTCCCGCCGGTGCTGGGAGGTGGTGGGCGGGATGGATGCCGAACGGTTCCGTGTGGCTTACAACGATGTCGATTTCTGCCTGCGCGCCGCGGCCAGGGGATTCGCCACCCTGTGGACGCCCTTCGCCACGCTGATCCATCACGAGAAGGCCACGCGGCGGCTGCGCGGGGCGGCCGACCGGGCCGCCTTCGCGGCCGAGCAGGCGGCGCTGCGTGCCCGCCACGGCACCCACCGCGTTGAGGATCCCGCCTTCAGCCCCTGGCTGACGCGCAGCATCCGGCCGCGGCCCCGCCGGCTGGCGGCGATTCCGCCGGGGCGGCATTTCCGGGGGCCCCATGGCTGATCCGCGCGCGCTGATCCGCCGCGCCGGGCCGTGGGGCTGGCTGGCGCGGGCGATGACGACGCCCTCGGCGCCCACGGCGGATCTCTACATCGCCAATGCCTGCGCCGACTGGCTGGCGGACGGCCGGCTGCATCGCATCGGCCCCACCCTGTTCGCCACGGCGGACGCCCAGCTGGTGATCCGCCATGACGCGCGCGCGCCGCTCGGCTTCGGCCGGCCGCGCAGCCTGTTCCTGATCGATGACGCCTGGTGGGCGGCCGGGCAGGGGCTGTCGGCCTGGTACCGGCTGAAGACCCGCCTGGTCGAGGGCGGCGCGGCGCGGCACTGGCTTTCGCGCGCCGAGGCGGTGGTGGTGTCCTCCGGCGCGATCGCCCGGGGGGTGCGGGAACGCTGCCCGGCGCCGGTGCATGTGATCGATCCCTACTGGTCCGAACCGCTGGCCGACCTGGCGCATTTCGACGCGGGGCCGACGCGGCTTGCCTTCCTCGGCGCGCAGCTGCACGGGCCGGACCTGGACTGGATCGCCCCGGTGCTGCGCCACGTCCTGGATGACTGTCCCGGGGTCACGCTGGCGCTGTCCTCGGGCCATGCGCTGCCGCCGCCGCTGGCCGGGCATCCGTCGGTGCGCAGGCTCGCGCCGCTGCGCTGGCGCGACTGGCGCGCGGCGCTGCCGGGGATGCGGTTTCACATCGCGCTCTATCCGCTGCAGCCCACCCCGTTCAACGCCGCGCGGTCGCGCAACAAGGTGATCGAGCACGCCATCGTCGGCGCGGCGCCGCTGGTCGCCGACATCTGGCCGGCCGGGCGCGAGGCGGCCGCGCAGGGTGCGGCGATCGCGCTGCCCCATGACCGGCCGGCCTGGGAGGCGGCGCTGCGCGCCCTGATCGCCGACCGTGACCGGCAGCGCCGGATTGCCGCCGCCGCCCGCGACCACGCCCGGCGGATCAACCGCCCCGATGCGCAGCGCGCGCTGTGGGCAAGGCTTCTGCGCCCCGGGCCGGTGGCGCAAAAAGGCTCCACATTTGCAGGGCAGAAGCGGTAAGAACCTGCGAATCATTTCATGGCGGCGCCGCGCGGCCGCGGATGGGCATCAGATGGATGGACGAGGTTCGGGCATGCGGATTCTGGTTACCGGCGGGGCGGGGTTCATCGGATCGGCGGTGGTGCGGCGCGCGGTTCGCGCCGGCCATGCGGTGATCAACCTGGATGCGCTGACCTATGCCGCCAATCCCGACAATGTCGCCGAGGTGGCCGGCAGCGACCGCTATGTCTTCGAGCATGCCGACATCCGCGACCGGCCGGCGCTGGATCGCATCTTCGCCCGGCATCGGCCCGAGGCGGTGATGCATCTGGCCGCCGAAAGCCATGTCGACCGGTCGATCGACGGGCCGGGCGACTTCATCCAGACCAACATCGTGGGCACCTACAACCTCCTCGAGGCGGCGCGCGCCTTCTGGTCGGGGCTGCGCGGGGCCGAGAAGGAGCGCTTCCGCTTCCATCACGTCTCGACCGACGAGGTCTATGGCGAGCTGGGCCCCACCGGCCGCTTCACCGAGACCACGCCCTATGCGCCGAACTCGCCCTATTCGGCGTCGAAGGCGGCCTCGGACCATCTGGTGCGCGCCTGGGGCGAAACCTACGGCCTGCCGGTGCTGGTGACCAACTGCTCGAACAATTACGGCCCGTTCCATTTTCCCGAGAAGCTGGTGCCCGTCGTCATCCTCAGCGCGCTTGCGGGCGAGACGATCCCGGTCTATGGCACCGGCGAGAATGTGCGCGACTGGCTGTATGTGGAGGACCACGCCGAGGCCCTGCTCATGGTGCTGGAGCGTGGCCGCGTGGGCGAGACCTACAACATCGGCGGCAATGCCGAGGCGCGCAACATCGATCTTGTCACCATGATCTGCGCCATTCTCGACGAGCTCCGCCCCGACGGTGCGCCCCATGCGCGGCTGATCCGCTTCGTGCCCGACCGCCCCGGGCATGATTTCCGCTATGCCATCGATGCCGGCAAGATCCGCGCCGAGCTGGGCTGGCAGCCTTCGGTGACGCTCGAGGAGGGGCTGCGCCGGACGGTGCGCTGGTATCTCGACAACGAGCCATGGTGGCGCGCGATCCAGGCCCGCGGCCACCGGGTCGAGCGGCGCGGGCTGGGCCGGGTCGAGGTCGGGGCGTGAGCGGGACGGGCAGAGAGGACGGAATGAACTGCATCCGCAACCGCAACGGGCGGCGCGGCATCGTCCTTGCCGGCGGTTCGGGCACGCGGCTCTACCCGATCACGCATTCGGTGTCCAAGCAGCTGCTGCCGCTCTACGACAAGCCGATGATCTATTATCCGCTGTCGGTCCTGATGCTGTCGGGGCTGCGCGAGGTGGCGATCATCACCACCCCCCACGACCAGCCGCTGTTCCGCACCCTGCTGGGCGACGGATCGAAGTGGGGCATGCAGTTCGAATACATCGCGCAGGAACGCCCCGACGGGCTGGCGCAGGCCTATGTGCTGGCCGAATCCTTCCTCGACGGGGCGGGGTCGATCATGGTCCTGGGCGACAACGTGTTCTTCGGCCATGGCCTGCCCAGGCTGCTGGCGCGCGCGGCCGAACGCGATCGCGGCGGCACGGTGTTCGGCTATCGCGTCGCCGATCCCGAACGCTATGGCGTGGTGGAATTCGACGCCCGGCGCAACGTCATCTCGATCGAGGAGAAGCCGGCGCGGCCGAAATCCGATTTCGCCGTGACCGGGCTCTATGTCCTCGACGGCCGCGCGCCGGAGCTCGCGCGGCAGGTCAGGCCCTCGCCCCGCGGCGAGCTCGAGATCACCAGCCTGCTCAACCTCTATCTCGCCGAAGGCACGCTGACCGTCGAGGAGATGGGCCGCGGCTATGCCTGGCTGGACACCGGCACCTTCGACAGCCTGCTCGACGCCGGCAATTTCGTGCGCACCATCGAGAAGCGGCAGAACCTGATCATCGGCTGCCCCGAGGAGATCGCCTTCCGTCAGGGATGGATCGGTGCCGAGGATCTGCGCCGGCTGGCCGGACCCTATCTGAAGACCAGCTACGGACAGTATCTTCTGCGTGTGGCAGCCGAGGGTTGATCGCCCCCAGCGGGTGTCATAACAGTCGGCCGGAACGGGCGCCGCGAAGGGGGCGCGCGCCCGCCGTCACCGCTGGGGAAGGCTGCCGGCATGATTCGCACCGCCGCCTTGTCGCGCCGTCACCGCGGGCGGCCACGCCCGTGCGTGGCGCCGCGGCGGCCGGGCTGACCGGGGCCCGCGGCGATGGAACGGCCCGAAGGCGCAGCCCCGCGGCTGCTGCTGATCGTCCACCAGTTCTTCCCGCAGTTCCACAGCGGCACCGAGACGCTGTGCGAACGCTGCGCCCGCGCCTATGTCGCGATGGGCTGGGAGGTCGACATCGTCACCTCGGTGATCACCGACCGCGCGGCGCTGCGGCCGCTCATGGACAGCACGGTGCTGGACCCGCGGGCGCGGGCGCTGCTGTCGGCGCCCGAGGTGCCGCTGTCGCGCTATCTGGCCTATGACCACGCCCCGGGAATCCGGGTGCATGCCTTCACCCATTCCCATGATCCCCGCCACGGCCAGCCCCGGTTCCGGCGCGAGGTGACCGATGCCGCGGTGGAAGGGCTGGTGGCCGAGCTGGTCGCCCGCCATCGCCATGCCTGGGCGATCATGTTCCACCAGCTGCATTTCCCGCTGCGCGCCATGCGCATCCTGCGCCGGGCGGGCATTCCGGTCAGCTTCGTGGCGACCGACTTCTTCGCCGTCTGTCCGATCGGCACCCAGCAATACGACAACGGGCGCCCCTGCCGCGGCCCCGGGCCCGGGTCGATGGGCTGCGTGCGGCACCTGTCGGACATGCGCGGCTGGCTGAAGCGCCTGCACGACCTGACGCCTTCGCCGATCGCCTGGCCCTGGCTCGAGGCCTACCGGCTGCTCGGGCCCTGGCCGCGGCTGCCGGTCCATCCCTGGCAGAATCTCTACTTCCTGCTGGAACGCAACCGCGCCTCGCGGCGCTTCCTCAGGGCCTGCGACCTGATTCTCGCCCCATCGGCCCGAATCGAACGCAGCCTCGTCGCCGCCGGCGCCCCCCGCCGCCGGCTGCGGCGCATGCCCTATGGCATGCCGCCACCGCCGCGGCTGGCACGCCGCGCCCGGTTCTCGGACCCCGCGGTCAGGTTGTGCTTCGCCGGCCAGATCACCCCGCGCAAGGGGCTGCATGTGCTGCTGGACGCGCTCGACCGCCTGCCCGCCGGCGGCGAATGGACGCTGGATGTGTGGGGCGATTTCGCCCATGGCGGGGCCTATGCCCGCGACATGGGGCGGCGAATCGCCGCGATGGGCCCGCATGTGCGCATGCGCGGCACCTTCGAGAGTTACCGCGTCCACGAGGTTCTGGGCAGCTATGACTATGTGATCCTGCCCTCGACCTGGGCCGAGAACCTGCCGCTGGTGCTGGTTTCGGCGCTGCAGCTGGGCCTGCCGGTGATCATCTCGGATGCCGAGGGGCTGATGGACGCCTTCCCCGACGGCCGGGTGCACGGGCGCAGCTTCCGCATGGGGGATGCGGGCGATCTGGCGCGGGTTCTGGCCGACGAGATCGCCCGGCGCCCCGCCTATGATCCGGCCGCGGCCCCGGCCTTTCCCGATGTCGAGAGCTTCGCGACCGCGCTTCTGGGGCGCAGCGGCCGGGCCGGGGCAGGGGGCTGATGCCGCCCCGGCGCCGCCGGCCGCGCATCTAGAAGGCGCGGAAGGTCAGCGTGGTCAGCGATCGGCTGATGCCGGGAATGTTGGCGATGTTGTCGTTGATCCACTTGCCGATGTCGACCCCGTCCTCGAGATAGATCTTCATCAGCAGGTCGTATTCCCCGCTGGTGGAATACAGTTCCGAGACGATCTCGCGCCGGTATATCTCGTCGGCGACCTCGTAGGTCTTGCCCGGATGGCAGCGCAGCTGGACGAAGATGCAGTGCATGGATGTCTCCCGCGATCGGTGTTGCGATCCGGCACGGTTGCGCGCGGCCCAACAGGGCCCGCTTCCGCATCGACGCCCGAGCGGTTATGACGGATCCGCAAGACGGGAGAGCCCATGCTGAAGGTCCGCGTCATTCCATGCCTCGACGTCAAGGAAGGCCGTGTGGTGAAGGGAGTCAACTTCACCGGGCTGCGCGATGCCGGGGATCCGGTCGAGGCGGCGCGTGCCTATGACGCCGCGGGCGCGGACGAGCTGTGCTTTCTGGACATCGCCGCGACGCAGGAAAATCGCGGCACGATGATCGATGTCGTCCGCCGCACCGCCGAGCAGTGCTTCATGCCGCTGACCGTGGGCGGGGGGGTGCGCCGGCTGGAGGATGTGCGGGCGCTGCTGCTGGCCGGGGCCGACAAGGTCAGCTTTAACTCGGCCGCCGTGGCCGATCCCGCGATCGTATCGGCCGCCGCGGCAAAGTTCGGCACGCAATGCATCGTGGTTGCCATCGATGCGCGGCGCGACGGCGCCGGCTGGTCGATCCACACCCATGGAGGAACCCGCCCCACCGGCATCGATGCCGTGGCCTTCGCGCGCGAGATGGAGGCGCGCGGGGCCGGCGAGATCCTGCTGACCAGCATGGACCGGGACGGCACGCGCGCAGGCTTCGACCTGGAGCTGACCCGCGCGGTGGCCGATGCGGTCTCGATCCCGGTGATCGCATCGGGTGGGGTGGGCGATCTCGATCACCTCGTCGCCGGCGTCCGGGAGGGGCATGCCAGCGCGGTGCTCGCCGCCTCGATCTTCCATTTCGGGGAATTCAGCATTGCCGAGGCCAAGATGCGGATGCACGAGGCGGGGATTCCCGTTCGGCTGGCATGAGCGGGGTTCTGGAGCGGCTGGCGCGGGTGATCGCGGCGCGGCGCGGTGCGGCGCCCGAACAGTCCCACACCGCGCGACTTCTCGCGCAGGGACCGGCGAAATGCGCCCAGAAATTCGGCGAGGAGGCGGTGGAGGCGGCGATTGCCGCCGCTGCCCAGGACCGCCGGGCGCTGGTGGGCGAGGCCGCCGATGTGCTGTATCACCTGCTGGTCATGCTGGCCGCGCGGGAGGTGACGCTGGAGGAGGTGCTGGCCGAGCTGGAGCGGCGCGAGGGGGTGTCCGGCATCGCCGAGAAGGCCGCGCGCGGGCGATGATGTGCGCGGCGCCGCCCGAGGCCCCGCCCCGTCGGCCGGGTCGCCGGAGGCGGCCGGGTCTCGGCCCACCCGCCCCGGGCGGCGCCGCGCGGCCGGGCCCCGCGTGCCTTCCTGTCGCCGGCGCCGTGGCGCAGGGGGCGGGGCCGCGCAGGTCCCGCGCCCCGGGTCGGGTCGTGGGATGAGGATCTCGTGCATACTGGCCGCCGGGTCGGGCGGGCCGCGGGCCGGGGCGGTGCTGGCGGCGCTGGGGGCGCAGACCCAT
>RFGB01000206.1 GCA_003697125.1 Alphaproteobacteria bacterium | reverse complement strand
CCCGGCGCGGAGCTGGGCGCGGCGGCGGTCGCGGGCGGGTGGAGCAGGGCGGCGGCCGGCAGATCCTCGGGGGCCAGTTCCTCGGGCGCAGGGGCGGTGCGCACCTCGCCGGGCCTCGGCTGCGGCGGCGTTCCGGCGATCACCTGGGTCACGGTCAGGCCCTGATGGTCAGCGCGCAGGCCGCCCGGATCATCCGGCTGGGTCCTGGCCGGGCCTTCCAGGGCCTGGATCACCGGCACGGCCATCGCGTCGCGCTGGCCCAGCCGGTAGGTCCACATGCCCACCGCGACGATGATGCCCACCGAGAGCACCGCGCCGGCCCATCGCCCGAACCGCGCGCCGGCGCCCGAATCGGGATGGCTGTCCGCTGACTGCTGCTGCATCGACCGCTCGCCTGTTCCTGCCACTTCATGTTGTGTGGCAATTCTGCTCTACCCCAACATGCTGGGCGGCGGCGGTGCCTCTCCCGTCTCGCGCGCCCGGATGCCTAGCGCATCTCTTCCATGGGAGTGACGCCGAGGATACCAAGCCCGGCCGCGATGACAACCGCCGTGGCGCGCACCAGCGCCAGGCGCGCCCGGGTTCCCTCGGGGTCGTCCTCCTGCAGGAAGCGCAGGGCGGGCTCGTCATTGCCGCGATTCCACAGCGCGTGCAGCTCGCCGGCCAGTTCGAACAGGTAGAAGGCGATGCGGTGGGGCTCATGCGCCTCGGCCGCCGCCTCGACCAGCCGCGGCCAGCCGGCGATGCGCGCGGCCAGCGCCAGTTCCGCCGGATGGGCAAGCCGCCCGAGATCGGCCCCCGCCAGCGCCGCGTCATCGGTGGCGGTGATCGCCGCGCCGCGGCGCATCAGCGAACAGGCGCGGGCATGGGCATACTGGACATACCACACCGGGTTGTCCTTCGACTGCTCGGTGACCTTGCCGAAGTCGAAATCCAGCGGCGCATCGTTCTTGCGCGTCAGCATGGTGAAGCGGGTCACGTCCGGGCCGACCTCGTCCAGAAGGTCGCGCAGCGTGACGAAGTTGCCCGCGCGCTTCGACATCTTCACCGGCTCGCCATGGCGGAACAGCCGCACCAGCTGGCACAGCTTAATGTCGAGCGTGGTGCCGGTGCCGAAGGCGGCGACCGCAGCCTTCATCCGCTTGACATAGCCGCCATGGTCGGCGCCGAACACGTCGATCAGCACGTCGAAGCCGCGCTGGACCTTGTCCCAGTGATAGGCGATGTCGGGGGCGAAATAGGTCCAGCTGCCATCGGATTTCTTCACCGGGCGGTCGACATCGTCGCCGAAGGCGGTGGAGCGGAACAGCGTCTGCACCCTGGGCTCCCAGTCCTCGGGCGTCTTGCCCCGGGGCGGCTCCAGCACGCCCTCATAGATCAGTCCGCGGCTTGCCAGATGGGCCAGCGCCGCCTCGATCCGCCCCGATCCGTAAAGCGAACGCTCGGAGAAATAGACATCCATCCGCACGCCCAGCGCGGCCAGATCCGCGCGGATCATCTCCATCATCGCCTCGATGGCGAAGTCGCGCACCACGGGCAGCCATTCCGCCTCGGGCCGGTCCAAGAGCGTCGCCCCGTGGCGTTCCTTCAGCGCCTGGCCCACCGGGACCAGATAGTCGCCGGGATAGAGCCCCTCGGCGATCTGCGGCTCAAGCCCGTGCGCCTCGCGGTAGCGTTCATAGGCCGAACGCGCCAGCACGTCGACCTGGGCGCCGCCGTCATTGATGTAGTATTCCCGCGTCACCTCATGCCCGGTGAAGTCGAGCAGGCTGGCCAGCGCGTCGCCGAACACCGCGCCGCGGGTATGGCCCACATGCAGCGGGCCGGTGGGATTGGCCGAGACGAACTCGACATTGACCCGCACCCCTGCCCCCATGCGCGAACGGCCGAAATCCCTGCCCGCGGCCAGCACCGCCGGGATCACCGAGACCCAGACCCCCGGCGCGAAGCGCAGATTGATGAAGCCGGGGCCGGCCACCTCGGCCGCGGCGATGCGCGGATCGCGCGCAAGACGGGGCGCCAGCGCGTCGGCGATCTCGCGCGGGCGACGGCCGGCGGGGCGCGCCAGCACCATCGCGGCATTGGTCGCCATGTCGCCATGGGCGGGGTCGCGCGGCGGCTCGACGGTGACGGCGGACAGGTCCAGCCCCTCGGGCAGCACCCCTTCGGCGATCAGCCCGTTCAGGTTTTCGGTGACGAGGTCGAGAATCTCGGCAAACAGGTTCATGTCGGTGGTCCCTGGCTTGGGCGGGGCCCTAGCACAGGGCGCGCCGGGCTTCCAGCGCCGCGACGCGCCCGCGCCGCCGCGGTCAGGCCCGCGCCTGGGGATCGGTGATCTTGCGGTGTTCCTGAAGCGCGTAGCGGTCGGTCATCCCGGCGATGTAGTCGGCCACCACCCGCGCGCGCGCCGCCTTCTCGCCCGTCGCCATGGCCTGGCGCGCCCATTCCTCGGGCAGCAGCGCCGGATCCTCCATGAACACCGCGAACAGCTCGCGCACCACGATCGCCGCCTTGCGCCGCATGCGCCGCACCTGCCAGTGGCGATACATGCGGGCGAAGAAGAAGGCGCGGATCTCCTCGAGCGCGGCCAGGGTGGCGGCCGAGAAGGCGATCAGCGGCTCGGATGCGGCGCGGACATCATCGACCGAGCGCGGCGCCCGCGCCGCGATGCGCCGGCGGCTCTCGGCCAGCACATCCTCGACCAGCGCGCCGAACACCCGGCGCATCGCCTCGTGCCGGCGCCGGGCCGGCGCCACCTCGGGCCAGCGCGCCGCGACCGTGGCGAAGGCCGGGCCGATGATCGGCAGCTGCGCCAGATCGGCTTCGGCGAACAGCCCCGCCCTCAGACCGTCCATCAGGTCGTGATTGGTATAGGCGATGTCGTCGGAGAGCGCGGCGACCTGGGCCTCGGCGCTGGCATGGGTGCCCAGTTCCAGATCGTGGCGGGCATTGTATTCGGCCAGCGCCTGGGGCAGCGCCCCGCTGACCGGACCGTTGTGCTTGGCGATGCCCTCCAGCGTCTCCCAGGTCAGGTTCAGCCCGTCGAAGCGGGCATAGTGGCATTCCAGCCGCGTCACGATCTTGATCGCCTGGGCGTTGTGATCGAAGCCGCCCCAGGGCGCCATGCATTCGGCCAGCGCCTCCTCGCCGGTATGGCCGAACGGCGGGTGGCCCAGATCATGGGCCAGCGCCACCGCCTCGGTCAGATCCTCGTCCAGCCCCAGGGTGCGGGCGATGGTGCGCGCGACCTGCGCGACCTCCAGCGTATGGGTCAGCCGGGTGCGGTAATAGTCGCCCTCATGCTCGACAAAGACCTGCGTCTTGTGCTTCAGCCGCCGGAAGGCGGCGGAATGGATGATGCGGTCGCGGTCGCGCTGAAAGGGGGTGCGGTGCGCGCTGGGGTTCTCGGGAAACAGGCGCCCGCGGCTGCGGGCGGGATCGGCGGCATAGGCGGCACGCATCGGGTCACTCCCTTGCGGGGCATCGGCCCGCGGCCTATCTTTGACCGTGAAGTGCAGGGATGTGCAACCGATGGCGATGGCCGAAGCTCTCTCGCTGCCCCCAAGGGTGACCGATCGCGCCTTCCGGCGTCTGGAGGAGATCGGCGCGCGGGTGTTCCGCGTCGCGGTCGAAGGGGGGGGCTGCTCGGGCTTCCAGTATGACCTGCGGCTGGAGGAGGAGACCGCCGCGGATGATCTGGTGATCGAGAAGGGCGGCATCCGGGTGGCGATCGACCCGGTCTCGCTGCCCTTCCTGTCGGGCGCGGTGATCGACTTTCGCGAGGAGCTGATCGGCAGCCGCTTCGTGATCGACAACCCCAATGCCACCGCCTCCTGTGGCTGCGGCACCAGTTTCTCGATCTGAATCGCGCCCGGAAGGCGCATGCGGGCGCAAAAGGCATTGTCCGGGGCGCGGGCTTCGGCGTAAAGGGGATTCCCCGCACAAGAGGAGTTCCCATGACCGCGAAGCCGATGACGAAGACCCAGCTGGTGGCCGAGCTTGCCGCGGCGGCCGGCATCGAGAAGGCCGCGGCCGGGCGCGCGCTGGACGCGCTGGCCGCCATCGTGGCCGGCGAGATCGAGAAGGGGGGCGCGGTGACCATCCCCGGCATCGGCAAGGTGTTCGTGCGCGAGCGTCCCGCCCGCACGGTGCGCAACCCCGCCACCGGCGCGACCATCGAGAAGCCCGCCGACAAGGCCGTGAAGATCACCGTGGCCAAGAAGCTGAAGGACGTGGTCGCCGGCTGAGCCGCCGCGGCCGATGCGGATCGCCAGCTTCAACATCAATGGCGTCAAGGCCAGGCTGTCGCTGCTGTGCGACTGGCTGGCCGAGGCCCGGCCCGATGTCGTCTGCCTGCAGGAGCTGAAGTCGCAAGACGAGAGCTTCCCGCGGGAGGCGATCGCCGATCTGGGCTACAACCTGGCCATCCACGGCCAGAAGGCCTTCAACGGCGTGGCGATCCTCTCCCGCCGGCCGATCGAGGATGTCAGCCGCGGCCTGCCGGGCGATGACGGCGATGATCAGGCGCGCTGGATCGAGGCGACCGTCCCGGGCGAATCCGGCGCGGTCAGGGTCTGCTGCCTCTATGCCCCCAACGGCAATCCCGCGCCGGGGCCGAAATTCGACTACAAGCTGGCCTGGATGGCGCGGCTGAAGGCACGGGCCGAGGCGCTGCTGGCCGCCGAGGAACCGGCGGTGCTGGCGGGCGACTTCAACGTCATCCCCCAGGACGAGGATGCCGCCCGCCCCGAGGCCTGGGCGGAGGATGCGCTGGGCCGGCCCGAGAGCCGCGCCGCCCTGCGCCGCATCCTGCATCTGGGCTACTGGGACGCGCTGCGGGTGCTGCACCCGGCCGAACGCCTCTACACCTTCTGGGACTATCAGAAGGGCGCGTGGGAACGCGACGACGGCATCCGCATCGACCATCTGCTGCTGACCCCGCAGGCGGCCGACCGGCTGACCGCCAGCGGGGTCTCGCGCGAGATGCGCGGCCGCGAGCGGCCCTCGGACCATGTCCCGGTCTGGTGCGAGCTGGAGATCTGAGCCCGCCGTTCCGCGAGGGGGCGGACGGGAAGCGGCCCGCGAAGCGCGGTGAACGGCGCCGCCGGCCTGCGGCGGCGTGCCGAAACGGGGGACGGCACGGGTGGCGGCGCGGGGGGTGGGTCTTCCGCCCCGTGCCGCCGGATCTGCTCAGAGGAAGCTGAAATCGTCCTGCGGGATGTCGGCCAGGGTCAGCCCGACCAGCACGATCTGGTCGCCGCCGGCGCGCACCCGGACCCCGTCGGAGGCCTGCACCAGGGTCAGATCGGCGAAATCGGCAATGCCATAGCCGGTCATCCGGATCTCGTCCAGGCCGGGCAGGAAATCGCGGATGCGGTCGATCCCGGTGCCGAGGCTGAAACGGAACAGGTCCGCCGCGCCGCCGCCCGCCAGCTGGTCGTTGCCCTCGAAGCCCGACAGGATGTCGCGCCCGGCATTCCCGAACAGGACATCGGCCTGATCGCCGCCCTGAAGGGTGTCGTTGCCGTCCTTGCCGAACAGCCGGTTGCCGCTGCCGACGACGGACAGCAGGTCGTCGCCCGCCCCGCCCACCACGACCAGATTGTCGCCGCTGCCGTCGATCACCTCGTCGCCGGCGCTGCCGATGATCCGCAGATCCCGCCCGTCGACGAGGAACAGCCCGCCCGCGGCATCGCCGAGGATCATCCGGCCCGAGAGCATGCCATTGGCGAGGATGTCGATCCCGGCATCGACGCGGAAGACGCCATCGGTCGGCGCCTCGATCTCCACCGCATTGCCGTCGCGGGCAAGGTCCAGGATCCCCTGCAGGTTGCTGCCGGTGCGCAGCAGCTCCGCGCGGCTGGAATCCGCATACAGGTCATAGGGCTTCACCGGCGCGCGCAGGATCACGTTGTCTAGCCCGCCGGTGTCGCCGCCGACCACGAACTCGCCGCGGATCTGCAGCCCGGCGATGTCGGCCAGCACGGCCTTGATGTCGGCCGCGCCGGCATCGGGCCCCGACAGATCGCCAAGCTTCCAGCCGGCCCGGTCGTTCAGGGCGATGCGGTAATTGGTCCAGTCGGTTGCGGGATTGTAGGGGGTGTCGATCGCCAGCGTCGTGCCATTGGCCCTGGTGATGATGACATCGGCCGCGTCGAACTGGCTGTCGGTGGCGGACTGCTTCAGGTCATAGGCCAGGACGCCATTGTAGAACCCGCGCTTTCCGCCCAGGAACTTGTCGGGCGCCACGAAATACCAGGTGCCGCCCAGCGCCCGGTCGACGGCTTCGACATAGCCGCCGCCATTGCCGCCGCTGTCATGCCAGCGATACGAATCGACGTCACCCACATGCGACCAGCCCTCGGTCCCGGTGCGGAAGCGCGAGACCACCTCGTCGGCCGCCGGTGCCTCGGGTTCGGGGGCGGCCGGTGTCAGCACCACGCTGTCCAGGCTCGAATTGTCGCCGCCATAGCCATATTCGCCGCGGATCCGGAAGGCCGCGACATCCTGCAGCACCGAGAGGATTTCGGCGCGGCTGGCGATGGCGCCCGAGGAGGAGCCCTTCCGCCAGCCCGACAGGTCGTCGAGCGTGACCGAGAACGCGGTCCATTCCGCGCCCGCCATCTGATCGAAATTGTAGGCCAGGGTCAGCCCGTTCGTGCCGACGATCAGGATGTCGTCGGCATCGAAGACGCTGAGATTCGCGATCTCTTCCCAATAGGTCAGCGTGGCGCAGAAGTATTCCGACAGATCGCCGCGCCAGGCGTCGGAGGCCTCGAAATACCAGACGCCGGAACCGCCCTCGAAACCGGTGATGAATCCCCCCGGCATGCCGCCGGACGCGGTCCATTCCAGCGGGCCGCCGCTATAGACCGACCAGCCCTGGGCATCGGTCTCGAAATCCGCCCGCAACTGCGCAACCGTGACGATATCTCCCTCGCATCCCGTGCGGCATGACAAATGCCGACATGCGAATGCTTTCATGAAATCCGGCGGCCGGGCTTGATCGAGATCAGGCCGGGTGCGCGGCGGGCTGCGACATGCCGGCGCAGGCGGTGCGGCCCGTCTTCACCCCTCGTGGCGCAGGGCGCAGATCAGGGTGAACAGCCGGCGCGCGGTGGCAAGATCGGTGTCGACCCGCCCCGACAGCCGCTCCAGCAGCAGGCGCGAGGCCTCGTCATGGATGCTGCGCCGGCCGGCATCGATCGCCTCGATGCGGCTGGGGGGCAGGCGGCGCACCGCGTCCTGATAGCTTGCGCAGATCGCCAGATAGTCCTTGATCACCTGCCGCAGCGGCCCCAGCGAGACCTGGAATTCCGCCGCGCGGCGGCCCGCGGCATCGTCGACGGCGAAATGCAGGCTGGCGCCGCGCAGGCCGAGGCGCAGCGCCCAGGGCCCGCCGCCCGGCCGGTCGGGCAGGCCGAAGCGGTTCTCCTCCATCAGGTCGAACAGCGCCACGCGCCGATCCTGCTCGATGTCCGGCGTGGGGGGCGGCAGGCCGGCATCGTCGATCTCGACCGACAGCAGCCTGTCAGCCATCGCGCCGCTCCGCCGCGCCGTGCAGCCTGGCCCGCACCGAAAGCCCGTGGGCGTCAAGCCCCTCGGCCCGGGCCAGCGTGACCGCCGCGGGCCCGACCGCGGCCAGCGCGGCGGGGGTCATGCGGGCGATGGTGGTGCGCTTCATGAAGTCGAGCACCGACAGCCCCGAGGAGAAGCGCGCCGATCGGGCGGTGGGCAGCACATGGTTCGGCCCGCCGACATAGTCGCCGATCGCCTCGGGCGTCCAGGCGCCCAGGAACACCGCGCCGGCATGACGGATCCGGGCCAGGAGGGCGTCGGGATCGGCGACGCACAGCTCCAGATGCTCCGGCGCGATCCGGTCCGACAGCACGGCCGCCTCGGCCAGATCCCGGGCGAGGATCACCGCGCCGTGTTCGCGCCATGACGGCCCGGCGATGGCGCGGCGCGGCAGCGTGGCCAGCCGGCGATCGACCGCGGCCGCCACGTCGCGGGCCAGCGCGGCGTCATCGGTGATCAGGATCGCCTGGGCGCTCTCGTCATGTTCGGCCTGGGCGAGCAGGTCGATCGCCAGCCAGTCGGGATCGTTGCCGGCATCGGCGATGACGACGATCTCGGACGGCCCGGCGATCATGTCGATGCCGACCCGGCCGAAGACGCGCCGCTTGGCCGCGGCGACCCATGCGTTGCCGGGTCCCACGATCTTGTCGACGGCGGGAACGCTCTCGGTTCCCCAGGCCATCGCGGCGATCGCCTGGGCGCCGCCGATGCGGAAGATCATGTCCACCCCGGCCAGACGCGCGGCCATCAGCACCAGGGGGTTGATCTCGCCCCCGGGGGTGGGCACGCACATCACCAGCCGTTCCACCCCGGCGACACGGGCGGGGATGGCATTCATCAGCACCGAGGAGGGATAGGCCGCGCGCCCCCCGGGCACATACAGCCCGGCCGAGGCGACCGGCGTCCAGCGCCAGCCCAGTTCCGCCCCCTGCCCGTCCAGCCAGCGGGCATCGGCGGGGCGCTGGCGTTCATGGAAGGCGCGGATGCGTCCGGCGGCCAGTTCCAGGGCCGCGGCCTCGGCCGCGGGCACCCGCGCCAGGGCCGCGTCGATTTCGGCGGGTGAAAGCGCCAGCCGCCCGGGCTCGATGCGCAGCCGGTCGAAGCGTTCGGTCAGCGCGATCAGCGCGGAGTCGCCCCGGGCGCGGACCTCGGCGATGATCGCGGCGACATCCGAATCGACATCGGGCGAATCCTCGCGCTTGGCGGACAGGAGCGCCTCGAATCGCTGGGCGAAATCGGCGTCACGGGTGCTCAGGATCTGCGGCACGGGGATCTCCGGCTCAACTGCGCCACGCCATAGCCGCTGCGCGCGGCCGCCTCAACCCCGCTCAGGCGCCATGATCGGGCGCGCGACCGGCCAGGGCGCGGTGGGGCCGGGTGACGTCGGTCAGGCTGACCTCGAGGCATTCCACCGAAAGCACGATCTCGCCATCTCCGGCGAGGCGGATGCGCAGCGTGCCCCCCGGCGGCTCGGCGTCCGGCTCGAAATCGAGCGACAGGACCGAGAAGACGGTGTCGCGCTGATGCGGATCGATGCCGTCGGCGCGCGCCGACAGGACGCCATCGAGCGCGAGCACCGCGCGCACCCGCTCATAGGTTCGGCCCGCGCGCTCGGCCGCCTCGCGATCCTCCCAGCGGAAGCGGTTGATCAGCATGGCAAAGCGGCGCCGGCGGGGCATCCAGGCGGTATCGCCGACGACGCCCACCGCATCCTGCACCAGCGCCGAGATCACCGCGAGATCCTCTGCCCCCAGCGCGATCAGCCGCAGCGGCGTCTCGGCCGCATCCTCGAAACGTGCGTCCGCCATCCCCATCAGCCCCTGATCCGCTCGATCGCCGCCCCGATTCCGGACAGCTTCTCCTCCACCCGCTCATACCCGCGGTCGAGATGATAGACCCGGCTGACCACCGTCTCCCCCTCGGCGGCTAGTCCGGCGAGGATCAGGCTGACGCTGGCGCGCAGGTCTGTGGCCATCACCGGCGCGCCGCGCAGCGCCTCGACCCCGGTCACCCGGGCGACGCCGCCATGGATGTCGATGCGCGCGCCCATCCGGGCCAGTTCGGGGGCGTGCATGAAGCGGTTCTCGAAGATCCGCTCCTCCAGCACGCTCTGGCCGTCGGCGAGGGTCAGGAGCGCCATCATCTGCGCCTGCAGGTCGGTGGGAAAGCCGGGGAAGGGCTCGGTCACCACATGCAGCGGCCGCGGGCGGGCGCCATCGGGGCGGCTGACCGCCAGCCCCTCGGCGGTCTCCTCCACGCACATGCCCGCCTCCTCCAGCTTGTCGGTGAAGGCTGCGACCAGCGCGCGCCCGCCGCCGATCAGCTCCACCCGCCCGCCGGCGATGGCCGGGGCCAGCATGTAGGTGCCAAGCTCGATCCGGTCGGCCACCACCCGATGGGTGGCGCCATGCAGCCCAGCAACCCCCTCGATGACGATCTCGCGGCTGCCCGCGCCCGAGATCCGCGCCCCCATGGCGTTCAGGCAGGCGGCCAGATCGACGATCTCGGGCTCGCGCGCGGCGTTGCGCAGCACGGTGGTGCCGCGCGCCAGCACCGCGGCCATCATCACGTTCTCGGTCGCGCCCACCGAGACCAGGGGAAACTCGATGACCGCCCCGCGCAGGCCCCGCGGGGCGCGGGCATGGATGTAGCCTTCGCGCAGGTCCAGTTCCGCGCCCAGCCGTTCCAGGCCCATCAGATGCAGGTCGACGGGCCGGGCGCCGATGGCGCAGCCGCCGGGCAGCGAGACCTCGGCCCGGCCGGTTCGGGCGAGCAGCGGCCCCAGCACCAGCACCGAGGCGCGCATGCGGCGCACGATCTCGTAATCGGCGCGCACCGAGGTGATGCGTTCGGCGCCGATCGCCAGCACCCGCCCGCCCTGAAGCGCGGCGACCTCGCAGCCGAGGCTTTCGAGCAGCGCGGTCATGGTGCGGATGTCCGACAGGCCCGGGGCATTGGTCAGCGTCAGCGGCTCCTCGGTCAGGATCGCCGCCGGCATCAGCGCGAGACAGGCGTTCTTGGCCCCCGAGACATGCAGCCGCCCCGACAGCGGCCGGCCGCCGCGGATCACGATCTTGTCCATGCTGCCCCTGCCCCTTCCTGCGGCTCGCCGGCGCCGGTCCGCTAGCGGTCGCCGTCGCGCCCCCCGTCGCGGGGGGCCGCGCCGGGCAGGCCGCCCGCGGGCGCATCCCCCTGCCCGGGCGCCGGCGGCGCGGCATCCGACCCGCGCGCCTGGGCGGCCCGGGCGCGGGCCTGATCCTTGCGCCGGCGTAGATTCGCCCTCAGCGCCGCCGACAGACGCGCCGCCCGGTCCGATCCCCCCGTCGCCCTGCCCGTTCCTGCCATGGCCGCTTCCTATACCACCGCCCCGCGATGGTCCAGAATGGGGTTGCGCTCGCCCCGGCTTGGCCTTAAAGCGCAGCATCACTGCTGCCGTAGCTCAGTGGTAGAGCACTCCCTTGGTAAGGGAGAGGCCGTGAGTTCAATCCTCACCGGCAGCACCAGACCGCCGCCCGCCGCCGCCATGCGTGATCGCCCGCCCCGGCGCGGCCGCCCGCCGGACCCGCTCAGCCGATCTCGGCAAAGAATGCGTCGAATCCCTCCAGCCTGATCCGCCCGCCCGCCAGCGTGCCGGCGAATCCGTGGCCCGAGAGCGGCCGCAGCCCCGCCGGCGCATCCAGCGCCGCCGGGTCGGGACCGAGGTTGAAGGCGCAGAACCGCCCCCCGCCATCCCCGATGCGCGCGAAGGCGACCACCGGTTCGGGGGCGTCGTGAAAGCGGATGTCGCCGTTGCGGAACACCGGATGGTCGCGGCGCCAGTGCAGGAAGCGCCGCACCCGGTTCAGGGGCGAATGCGGATCGCGTTCCTGCAAATTCACCGCGCGGTCGAGATGGTCGAGCGGGATCGGCAGCCAGGGCTGGGCCTCGGAGAAGCCGCCATGCAGCGCGCTGTCGGACCAGGGCATCGGCGTGCGGCAGCCGTCGCGGCCGCGGTATTCCGGCCAGAAGCGGATGCCGTAGGGATCCTGAAGCCGCTCGAAGGGAACGATCGCCTCGGTCAGGCCCAGCTCCTCGCCCTGATACATGCAAGGCGAGCCGCGCAGGCTGGTCAGGAGCGCCACCAGCAGCGGCGCCGCCTGCCAGGCATGGGCGGCGAGGCCCCAGCGCGTCAGCACCCGGGTGTTGTCGTGGTTCGAGAAGGCCCAGGACGGCCAGCTGTAGGGCTGGGCGGCCATCCGTTCGCACACCGCGCGGATGTGACCGGCCGAGAACAGCTCGGACAGATAGTCGAAGCTGTAGGCCATGTTCAGCCGCAGGCTGTCCTCGGTATAGGCCGCGACGGTGGCATACATGTCGGTGACCGCGCCGATCTCGCCCACCGTGGCGGTGCCGGGATAGGTGTCCATCAGCCGGCGCAGGCGTTCGTGAAACACCAGGCATTCGGGCCGGTTGATGTTGTAGATCGGATCCTGCATCCCGTAGGGGTTGCTGTCGGGCACCCCGTTCACCCGCCTTCCGGGGCCGAGCGGCGGATTGTCGCGCAGCGCCGCGTCGTGGAAATACATGTTGGCGGTATCGAGCCGGAATCCGTCCACCCCGCGTTCCAGCCAGAATCGCGCCACGTCCAGCATCGCCTCCTGCACCTCGGGATTGTGGAAGTTCAGGTCGGGCTGGCTGGCCAGGAAATTGTGCATGTAGTACTGGCGCCGGCGGCTGTCCCATTCCCAGGCCGGTCCGCCGAACAGCGACAGCCAGTTGTTGGGCGGCGTGCCGTCGGGGCGCGGATCGGCCCAGACATACCAGTCGGCCCTGCGGTTGGCGCGATCCACCCGGCTTTCCTGGAACCAGGGATGCTTGTCCGAGGTGTGGCTGAGCACGAGGTCGAGCATGACCCGCAGCCCGCGCTCATGCGCGGCATCCAGCAGCAGGTCGAAATCCTCCAGCGTGCCGAACATGGGATCGACATCGCGGTAATCGGCGATGTCGTAGCCGAAGTCGCGCATCGGCGAGGGGAAGAAGGGCGAGATCCACACCGCATCGACGCCGAGCGCGGCGACATAGTCCAGCCGCGCGGCGATGCCCGGCAGGTCGCCGATGCCGTCGCCGTTCATGTCCAGGAAGCTGCGCGGATAGATCTGGTAGATCACCGCACCGCGCCACCATTGCGGGTCGCCGCCAAGCTGCCGTCTTGCCATGCCGATCGAAGCCTCCGCCGTGCCATCACGGGCCGGCGGACGGGCTTAGCGGAATCGGGCGCGCTTGTTGAGCCCCGGCGCGGCCTCCGCGCCGGGCTGTGGCCGCATCGACACGAAGTCCCGCTTCAGCCCCCGGCCGGCGCGGCGAAGCTGCGGATGGTGGCCAGCGCCCCGTCCAGCGCCTTGCCTTCCTCGTCCTTCAGCGCCGCCTCGCGCAGACGGCGCAGCCAGTCGGCGGCATCGGCCCGCCCGCGCACCAGATCCAGCCCCGACAGGACCCGTTCGAACTTGGACAGCCCCCGGGCATGGGTGTCGGAATAACCCTTGATCAGGCGGCGGCAGCGGATCACCTCGACCCCCACCGCATAGTCGCGCGCTGCCTCGGCCAGGGCCAGATCCAGCCAGCGGGCGAGATGCGCCTGTTCCACCGCATGGCGATGGGTGCGCCGGCGCCAGAACCGCAGGCCGCCCAGCACCCACAGCATGGCGAAGCCCAGGATCGAGTCGCTGCGCACCCGCCGGCCGCGGTTGAACAGCCGGTCGATCAGCCGCATGCGGGCCGGATTCGCCGCCCAGCGCGCGCCCATCGCGGCGGGCAGCATGCCGACGATCTCCTCGGCGCGGGGATGCATGAACTCGGTCAGGTGCAGCTCCTGCCCCTCGCCCAGGCGCATGCGCCGGCTGATGCGCGCCATGCGGCCGGCGCGGGTCTTCAGGTCGGCCACGCGAATCACGTCATCATAGGCCATGGCATTGGCGATGTACTTCGCCGCCTCGCGCGACAGCGCCCAGCCATGATCGGCCGAATCGGCGGCCAGCACGCGGTCGAGCCGGTCGAGATACTCCGCGCCATAGGCCAGATCCATGAAGTCGACGACCTTGCGCAGCCCGTGCAGCGCCATCCCCGCCACCGGTTCGGGCAGGGCACGGGCGCGGTCGGCCAGCGCCTGCCAGCCGGCCAGAAGCGCCGGCGCCCCCCGGGGCGAGATGCCGGGCGCGGCCTCGGGTTCGGCGGCCGGCGCCTCGCCTTCCACCAGCCCGCGCTCCGCGGCCTCGAAGCCCGCCGCGAAGGCGCGCAGCGACGCCTCCACCCCCCGCCCCGAGGCGCGGATCGCCGCCTCGAAGGCCTCGCGCGGGAAGGGCAGCACGCCGGCCCCGGCGATCGCGCCCAGCAGGCTTGCCGAGATCACCGAGCCCGCCTCGACCGCCATGCGCTCCATGTCGAAGGCGATCAGCCGGCGCGCGGCGACGCGGGCGGCGGCCATCACCTCGCCGGCATCGGCGATTCCGTCGCCGGGCACGATCTTCTCGCTGACCGCAAGCGCGCGATGGGTCGAGGCGATCAGCGTGGTGCGGTCGGGGGTGACGAAGCCGCGCATGATCGCGCGCCCGGCCTCCATCAGCTCGGCCGCCACCAGCACATCGACATCCCCCGCCGCCGGCATCAGCGCGAAGACCGGATCCGGCCCGCCGGCATGGGGGGCCATCTCGATGTAATAGATCGTGGCGCCGGTGCGCTGGGCGACGCCGGCGACCGAGGTCGCCTGACAGGCATAGCCATTGGCGCGGGCGACGTCCTCGATCCAGCCGGTCAGGACGCCGCCGCCCTGCCCGCCCACCGCCATGATGGCGAGCTTCAGGACCTGGTCCAGCGCGGCATCGGGCTGCCGCGCCTTCAGGGGTGTCTGGTCGGTCATGCCGCCTCTCCCGCGAAGTCGAGCCTGGCGCGCGCGCGCCGTGCCTGCAGCCAGCCGATCACCCGCCGGCGCAGGCGGCCGATCAGCCGTTCCCATCGGCCGGGATTGTGCACCACATCGGCGCGGTAGAAGGACGGGCACAGGATGGCCGCATCCGCCACCTCGCCGCAATTGCCGCAGCCCACGCAGGATTCGTCGATCCAGGCGACCGGGTCGTCGCGCAGCGGATCGTCGAGCCGCTTCAGCCCCAGCGACGGGCAGCCCGACAGCCGCATGCAGGCGTGATCGCCGGTGCACACATCCTCGTCCACGCCGAAGCGCGGCGCCTCGACCCGGCGCCCCTCGGCGATCGCCTTCTGGCGCCGGGGACGCTCGCGCCGCTGCCGGTTCAGCATGCATTCCGAGGAGGCCACGATCACCTTGGGCCCCTTGTGGTCGGTGGTCAGCGCCTCGCGCAGCGTGTCGCGCATCCGCCCCACGTCATAGGTGCGGTCGATCTGGCGCACCCATTCCACGCCCACGCCCTTCAGCGCATTGGCGATGGGATGGTTGGTGGATTTGGTGGGGTTCGAGGCGCGGCTCGAGGGGATGTCCTGCCCGCCGGTGGCGGCGGAATAGTAGTTGTCGACGATGATCGTCACGCTGTCGGACTTGTTGAAGACCGCGTTTCCGATCGACGAGGACAGCCCGTTGTGCCAGAAGCCGCCATCGCCGAGGATGGCGATCGCCCGCTTCTCGCCGCCGCCGTCGAAGGCCCCGTTCGAGGCCGGGCCCAGCCCGTAACCCATGGTGGCGCCGCCCATCTCGAAGGGGGGCAGCGATCCGAACAGGTGGCAGCCGATGTCCGCGCCCACCTGATGCTTGCCCAGCTCCTTCTCGACCAGCTTCATCGCGGCGAAGATCGGCCGTTCCGGACAGCCGGTGCAGAAGCCGGGCGGGCGGATCGGCACGGTCTTCGACAGGTCCGGGATCGCCGGCGCCGGGGCGTTCGGCGCCCGCACCGGGGCGGGCAGCAGTTCGGGCGCATGGGTCTTCAGGAAGGCGGTCAGCCCGTCCAGCATCACCTGGCCGGTGTATTCCCCGGCCATGGGCAGAACGTCCTTGCCCGACAGCTTCACATGGGCGCCCGCCTTGTACAGCATCGCGGCGATCGCCTGTTCGATGAAGTCGGGCTGGCCCTCCTCGACCACCAGCACCGCATCCTTGCCCGCGCAGAAGTCCAGGATCTCGTCGCGCACCAGCGGATAGGTGACATTGAGGACGTGGAGCGGAATCCGGCTCTGCCCGTAGAGATCCGCGAGCCCCAGCCGCTGCAGGGCGCGGATGACGCCGTTGTACATGCCGCCCTGCAGGATGATCCCCACCCTGCCGTCATCGGGGCCGAAACGCTCGTTCAGCCCGTGCTGCATGATGAAGCGCTCGGCCGCGGGCCAGCGGTTCTTCACCTTGTCCTGTTCATGGGCATAGGACATCGGCGGCAGCACCACCCGGGCGAAGTCCGAGCGGGGATTCTTCAGCGCGTCGCGCACCGTCAGCGGCGGGCGCACATTGTCGGCGCAGGTGAAGCTACCGGTGACATGGCACGAGCGGATGCGCACCATCAGCATCACCGGGGTATTGGACGCCTCGGACAGTTCGAACCCCTGCTTCACCGCCTTGACGATGGAGGGCAGGTTCGGCCGCGGATCCAGAAGCCAGACCTGGCTCTTCATCGCGAAGGCGTGGCTGCGCTCCTGCATGATGCTGGAACCCTCGCCGTAATCCTCGCCCACGATGATCAGCGCGCCGCCGGTCACGCCCGAGGAGGCGAGATTGGCCAGCGCGTCCGAGCCGACATTGACGCCGACCGGCCCCTTGTAGGTGACCGCGCCGCGGATCGGGTAATGCACCGACGCGGCCAGCATCGCCGTGGCGGCGGCCTCCGAGGCGTTGGCCTCGAAGCGCACGCCAAGTTCGGCCAGGATCTCCTCGGCATCGGCCAGAACGTCCATCAGGTGGCTGATCGGGGCCCCCTGATAGCCGCCGACATATCCGACCCCCGATTCGAGCAGCGCCTTGGTGATTGCCAGGATCCCCTCGCCGGTGAAGGTCTCGCCCGCACCGAGCTTCAGCTTCTCGACTTCCTTCTTGAAGGAACGTTCGGCCATCCGGCCCCTCCTAGTCTGCCGGGCGGCGGGCCGACCACAGGATCGTGCCGCCCTCCTTCTCGTAGGCCATGCCCCCGGGATAGGAGATCAGCTCCATCTGCAGCCCCCAGGGCGCGAAGAAATACAGGATCGTCTGCCCCGCCGCGGGGCCCTCGGTGACGGGCAGCGGCCCCATCAGCGTGCGCACCCCCTTGTCGCGCAGATAGGAAGCGGCGGCGGCGATGTCATCGACATAGATGGCGATGTGATGGCCGCCGATGTCCGAGTTGCGCGGGCGGACCACCTTCTGGTCGGGTGCGGAATAGCTGAACAGCTCGATGTTCGATCCGAAGCCGCAGCGCAGCAGGGTGATCTGGTTGATCACCGCGCGGGGATCGACGTCGAGCAGGTCCTGCATGAAGGTTCCCTGATCGTCGCGGAAGGGCCCGAAGCTCATCGCCTTCCGGCAGCCCAGGATCTCGGTGAAGAATCGCACCGCCTCGTCGATGTCCGGCACGGTCAGGCCGATGTGATCGACCCCGCGCATGCCCGGCAGCGGATCGGCCGGCGCCGCCGCGGCCAGCCCCGCGAGCGCCGCGGCGGCCAAACCCGTCCTGAAGAAGCCCGTCATGACGTTTCCCCCTGTCAGAAATCATGCTTGCGCACGTTGCGCAGGATCTTCTGCAGCGTTGCGACGAAGGCGCGGCGCTCCTCCTCGGGGATGCCGTGGAACATGCGCGCATAGCTGCGCGCCATGGTGGGCCACAGCGCCTCGAATGCCGCGCGTCCGGCATCGGTGACATGGATCCGGCTGACGCGGCTGTCGGCGGGGTCGTCGGCGCGGCGCACCAGCCCTTCGGCCACCAGCGCATCCAGCGCGCGGCTGAGCGTCGACTGTTCCACCACCGAATAGACCGCAAGCTCGCTGACCGTCAGGCCGTCCAGCACCGACAGCACCGCCAGCGCGCGCATCTTGGGCGTGGTCAGCCCCATGCGGGCCAGCTCCGCCCGCAGGCTGGCATTGTAGCGGCCCATGATGCGGTTCATCAGATAGGGTGCGAAGTTCTGCAGCCCGATCTCGCCCAGCCTGGGCAGCTTCGCATCCTCCTGCGTCATGTCGCGGCGGGCCATCTCGTGCTCGCGCAGGATCCGGGTCATGCCCCCAGCGCCTTCGCCGCCAGAAAGCCCGACCCGCCGCCGAGGCCCGGCCCCGGATGGGTCGAGGCGCCGATGTGCCACAGCCCGCGCAATCCGGCCGCGCCGGTGGGGCGCAGCGGCGGGCGCCAGGCGAAGAACTGGTCGATGCGGCAGTCCCCGCCATAGGGATCGCCGCCGACCAGATTGCAGTTGATCGCCTCCAGATCCGCCGGCGAATAGGCCCGCCGCGCGATCACGCCCTCTCGGAAGCCGTCGATGTGGCGCGCCAGGATCTCCTCGATGCGGTCGGCGAAGGCCTCGCGCAGCGCCGCGCTCCAGCCCGGGCCGCCGGCGATGCGGCCGGCGGCATCCCCCTTGATCACGCGCGGCGCATCGGGGATCTGCAGCCACAGGACCGCCTTGCCTTCGGGACAGCGCGAGGGATCCAGCGCCGAGGGCTGGCCCACGCAGATCGTCGGGGTCTCGGGCAGAAGGCCGCGCTCGGCCTCGCCGGCGGACTTCGCCACCGCGTCGATGCCGTCGGTCAGGTGGATCAGCGCCACCCGTTCGAGCCCCGGGGTCCGCCATCTGGGCGGGGCGTCGAGGGCATAGTTGAGCTGGAAATCCCCCCGGCCGTGGCGCCAGCGCCGGGCGGTCTCACGCGCCTCGGGCAGGTTCACCTCGCGCAGCAGCCGCCCGTAGAGCTGGCCGGGCGTGACCGAGGCCAGCACCCGGGGCGCGGCGATCTCCTCGCCCGAGACCAGCGCCACCCCGGTCACCGCCCCGTCGCGGGTCAGGATGCGGTCGACCTCGGCATCGCAGCGCACCTCGCCGCCCGCTTCCTCGATCAGGGCGCGGAAGGCCTCGGCCGCGCGCCCCGCCCCGCCGCGCACCACCGGCGCGCCCGCCGCCTCCAGCGCGAAGGCGATCACCCGGCCCATCTGGCCGGAATAGGCCGCCTCGGGCGTCAGCCCCGCATGCAGCACCCAGGGCGCCAGCAATGCCTGCAGCATGGGGCTCTCGAAGCGGCTCTCCAGCCAGCCGCGCGCCGGCTCCAGCGCCCGGCCGAACCATGCCGCCAGCCCCCGGGGGCCGCGCCGCCAGGCTTCCCGCAGGAGAAGCCGCGCCAGCGGCCAGCCCCAGGCCGGCCCGCCGAGAAGCTGGAACAGGAAGGGGGCGTCGCGCTCGATCCCGGCGACATCCTCGCCGTAACGGTCGCCGTCGCCGGGCGACAGGGCGTTGAAGGCGGCGATGTTCGCCGCCCGGTCGGTGGTCAGCACCAGCGCGCTGCCGTCGGGGCGCAGCACGCCGGTGGGCCGGTCGGTATGGCAGTATTCCAGCCCGTGGCGGGCCAGATCCCGGCCCAGCGCCGCATGGGCGGGCGAGGTGATGAACAGCACGTAGGTGGCCGCCATCACGTCATGCACGAATCCCGGCGCCAGCTCCTCGGTCCGCATGCAGCCGCCCGGGCGGTCGGCGCGTTCCAGCACCATCACCCGGCGCCCGCGCCGGGCCAGCATCGCGCCGGCAACCAGCGCGTTGATGCCCGACCCGATGATCGCGATGTCCGCCCGCGCGGCCAAGGCCTATCCCCGTGGCACGAGGGCGAGCGCGCGGACCGGGCTGCCGGTGCCGCGCTGGATCTTGAGCGGCGCGGCGATCAGGATCGCGCCCTTCGGCGGCAGCCGGTCGAGATTGGCGAGGCTGGCGAGCCCGTAGCGGTTGGCCTTGTGCAGCAGGTTGTGCGCGGGGAAGGGCGGCTCCATCCCGCCGGCGCAGCCCGCATCGGTGCCGATGCACTGGCTGCCCCAGCCCAGGATGTTCTTCGACAGCAGGTATTCGATGCAGTCCGCGGTGGGGCCGGGGCTGTGCGGGCCCTTGTCGTCCATGTTCAGGAACTCGGCCTCGGAATGGGCGCGCCGATCCCAGTCGGAGCGCAGCACGACCCATTCATTTGCACCGATCTCGCCATGCTCGGCCTCCCATTCCCGCACCATGCCCGCGGTCAGCAGGAAGTCGGGATCGGCGGCACATTCGGCCGACTTGTCGATCACGTTGACCGGACCGATGAAGTTGCGCACCGGAATGGTGTCGGTATAGCCGTCGGGATAGTCCTTTCCGGTGATCCAGTGATGGGGCGCGTCGAAATGGGTTCCGGAATGTTCGCCCAGCTTGAGCCAGTTCCACGCCCAGAACGGCCCGTCCTTGTCGTATTCGCTGATCTTGTGGATCTCGATCTTCGGCGTGTCCTTCGCCAGATCCGGCGGCAGCTTCAGCAGCGGGGTGTCCGGGCCCAGCGTGCCCGACAGATCCACGACCTCAACCTCGCCCGTGATCAGCTTCGCGGCCAGATCGGCCAGAACGTCCCGTGCGGCCATCATCCCCCTCCCGTCGGGGTCGGCGGAATTGCCGACCTTCGCATGCGGCAATGCTAGACAGTAATACATGAATTTGCAATTATGGATTCACCAGAGGGCCGGGGGGATGCGTGCGAGGAACCTATGATGCAGTCCTGATCGGGGCGGGGCACAATGCCCTGGCCTGTGCGGCGCATCTGGCCCACCGGGGCTGGTCGGTGGCGGTGTTCGAACAGGCTGCCGAGCCGGGCGGCGCGGTGCGCAGCGGGGAATACACCCTGCCCGGGTTCCGGCATGACTGGGGCGCGATGAACCTGTCGCTGTTCGCCGGATCGGGCTTCCATGCCCGTCATGCCGAGGAGCTGCGCCGGCACGGGCTGGAATTCGCCCCGGTCGCGGACTGCTTCGCCACCGCCTGGCCGGACGGCCGCTGGATCGGCGTGTCCACCGATCTCGAAGCCACCGCCGCGCGCATCGCCGCCTTCAGCCCCCGCGACGCCGAGACCTGGCGGCGGCTTGCCGCGGCCTTCCCCGCCGCGGCGGCGCCGATCCTGGGGTTGATGGGCCGCCCGATGGGAATGCGTGCAATCGCATGTTTCCTGCGCGATCTGCTGCGCGGCGGCGGATTTTCCGGCGCCGGCGAGACGCTGCGCTTCCTGCTGCGGTCGCCGCGCGACTGGCTGACCGAGACCTTCGAATCACCCGAGCTTCACGCCATGCTGGCCGCATGGGGCATGCATCTCGACTTCGCCCCCGACATCGCCGGCGGCGCGCTGTTTCCCTATCTGGAAGGCATGGCCAACCAGAATTTCGGCATGGTGCTGGGCCGGGGCGGGGCGGACTGCATGATCCGCGCCCTGTGCGGGATGCTGGCCGCCAGGGGCGGCGAGCTGCACTGCAACGCCCCCGTGACCCGCATCCTGCGCCGCGGCAACCGTGCCGTCGGCATCCGGCTTGCCGACGGCACCGAGATCGCCGCGCGGCGCGCGGTGATCGCCGGGGTGGCGCCGCGCGCCCTGCCGGGGCTGCTGGGCGCGGCGGTCAGCCGGCCCTTCGACCGGGCGATGGAGCGTTTCCGCCACGCGCCGGGGACGATGATGATCCATCTGGCGCTGTCCGACCTGCCGGCCTGGCCCGACCCGGCACTGCGTCGCTTCGCCTATGTGCATCTCGCGCCCGATCTGGACAGCATCACCCGGGCCTATTCGCAGGCGCTGGGCGGCCTTCTGCCCGAGGCGCCGGCGATCGTGGTGGGCCAGCCCACCGCCATCGACCCCAGCCGCGCGCCCGAGGGGCGCCACATCCTGTGGCTTCAGGTCCGCATGGCCCCGGGGCGCATCCGCGGCGACGCCGCCGGCCGGATCGCCGCCACGGACTGGGCGGAAGCGGCGGAACCCTTCGCCGAGCGCGCGCTCGACATCCTCGACCGCCACGCGCCGGGCATCCGCGACCGCATCCTCGGCCGGCGCGTGTTCAGCCCGGCCGATCTCGAGGCGTGGAACCCCAATCTGGTCGGGGGCGACCAGATCGGGGGCAGCCACCACCTCGCGCAGAATTTCCTGTTCCGCCCGGCCTGGGGCCACGCCGACGGCTCGACTCCGGTCGCGGGCCTGCACATGGTGGGGGCCTCGGTCTGGCCCGGGGCCGGGGTG
>RFGB01000026.1 GCA_003697125.1 Alphaproteobacteria bacterium | reverse complement strand
CCCGACAGCCCCGCCAAGTCCGGGCCGGCCGCGAAGTCCGCGCCGGTCGATGCGGCCCCCGCGGCCGCCCGCCCGGCGGCCGGCGAGCGTGCCCGCAGCGTCTCCGGCCGTGACCGCGCCACCCGCGCCGGTCAGCCGCCACGGGCGCCGCGCGGTTCTGGCCGGCCCGCCGGCGGCCGCAACCTGTCGCAGGAGGAGATGGCGCGCCGCCTGAAGGCGCTGGAGCTGGCCCAGGCCACCGAGCAGGAGCGCCGCCGCCGCGAGGAGGAGGAGGAACGCCGCCGCATCGAGGAGCTGGAGCGCGCCCGCCGCGAGCGCGAGGAGCGCGAACGCGAGGAGCGCGAGCGCGAGGAGCGCCGCCGGCAGGAGGAGGAGGCCGCGCGTCTGGCCGAGGAGGCCGCGCGCAAGAAGGCCGAGGAGGACCGTGTCCGCGCCGAGGCGCGCGCGGCGAAGATGAGCGGGGCGGGCGCGGCGGAGAAGCCGCGCGGCCCGCTCGGGTTGCGCCGCGACCGCGATTCGGGCGACAGCCGCGGGCCGCGCGCGACCAAGGGCGACAGCCGCCGCTCCTCGGGCAAGCTCACCATCAACCAGGCGCTGGCCGGTGGCGACGAAAGCGGCCGCCAGCGCTCGCTGGCCGCGATGCGCCGCCGGCAGGAGCGCGAGCGCCGGCGGATGGGCGGCAGCCAGGAGCCGCGCGAAAAGGTGGTGCGCGAGGTGCGCCTGCCCGACGCGATCACCGTGCAGGAGCTTGCCAACCGCATGGCCGAGCGCGTCGCCGACGTCATCAAGTTCCTGATGCAGAACGGCATCATGGCGACGATGAACCAGACCATCGACGCCGAGACCGCCGAGCTGGTGATCGAGGAATTCGGCCACAAGGTGGTCCGGGTCTCGGAGGCGGACGTCGAGGATGCCATCGAGACCGCCGAGGATCCGCCCGAGACGCTGAAGCCCCGCGCCCCGGTGGTCACCGTGATGGGCCATGTCGACCACGGCAAGACCTCGCTTCTGGACGCGATCCGCAAGACCAATGTCGCCGCCGGCGAGGCGGGGGGCATCACCCAGCATATCGGCGCCTATCAGGTCAGCCTGCCCGACGGCCGGATGATCACCTTCCTGGATACGCCGGGCCATGCGGCCTTCACCTCGATGCGCGCGCGCGGCGCGCAGGTGACCGACATCGTCGTGCTGGTGGTCGCCGCCGATGACAGCGTCATGCCCCAGACGGTGGAGGCGATCAGCCATGCCCGCGCCGCCGGCGTGCCGCTGATCGTGGCGATCAACAAGTGCGACAAGCCCGATGCCGATCCCGAGAAGGTGCGCGTGGAGCTTCTCCAGCACGAGGTGGTGGTGGAGAAGCTGGGCGGCGACGTGCAGGATGTGGAGGTCTCGGCGATCACCGGCAAGGGCATCGACGACCTGCTGGAAGCGATCGCGCTGCAGGCCGAGATCCTGGAGCTGAAGGCCAATCCCGACCGCCCCGCCGAAGGTGCGGTGATCGAGGCCAAGCTCGATACCGGCCGTGGCCCGGTGGCCACCGTGCTGGTCCAGCGCGGAACCCTGCGCCGCGGCGATGTCTTCGTGGTCGGCGAACAGTGGGGCAAGGTGCGCGCCCTGATGAACGAGAGGGGCGAGCGGGTCGAGGCCGCCGGGCCTTCGGTTCCCGTCGAGGTGCTGGGTCTGTCCGGCACGCCCGAGGCGGGCGACACCCTCCATGTGCTGGAGAGCGAACAGAAGGCGCGCGAGATCGCCAAGTACCGCCAGCGCCTCGCGCGCGAGAAGGCGGCCGCGGCCGGCGCCCGCGCCTCGCTGGATCAGCTTTTGGCGCAGGCCAAGGCCGATGCGGCGGTCAAGGAACTGCCGCTGGTGGTCAAGGCCGATGTCCAGGGCTCGCTGGAGGCGATCGTCCAGGCGCTGGAGAAGATCGGCAACGAGGAGGTGCGGGTGCGCATCCTTCATTCCGGCGTCGGCGCGATCACCGAGACCGATGTCGGGCTGGCCGACGCATCCAAGGCGCCGGTGATCGGCTTCAATGTCCGCGCCAATGCCCCCGCGCGCGAAAGCGCCAACCAGAAGGGGGTGGAGATCCGCTACTACTCGGTCATCTATGATCTGGTGGATCACGTGCGGAAGGCCGCCGAGGGCCTGCTGTCTGCCGAGGTGAAGGAGACCTTCATCGGCTATGCGACGATCAAGCAGGTGTTCAAGGTGTCGGGCGTCGGCAAGGTTGCGGGCTGCCTCGTCACCGAAGGCGTGGCGCGGCGCGAAGCCGGGGTGCGGCTGCTGCGCGACAATGTCGTGATCCACGAAGGCAAGCTGAAGACGCTGAAGCGGTTCAAGGACGAGGTGCGCGAGGTGCGCGCCGGGCAGGAATGCGGCATGGCCTTCGAGAATTACGAGGACATCCGCGAGGGCGATGTGATCGAGATCTTCGAGACCGAGGAGGTCGCGCGCAGCCTCGCCTGACCCGGCACCGCCGCGGCGCGCCCCGGCCGCCGCCCGCCGCGATCGGCGCTTTTCCGCCGGGCCGCGACCGGCTAATCACCGGCGACGGGACGGTTCGTGCCGGGGGTGTGTCGCGTGGCCCACATCATCGTGCTGGGAAACGAGAAGGGCGGTTCGGGCAAGTCGACCACCGCCATGCATGTCTTCGCCGCGCTGGCGCGGTCGGGAATGCGGGTGGGCGCCATCGATCTCGACCTGCGCCAGCGCAGCTTCTACCGCTATCTGGAGAACCGCGCCGCCTTCATCCGCCGCAAGGGCATCGAGCTGCCCATGCCGCATCAGATCGTGCTGGAGCCGAGCGAGCTCGATTCGGCCGAGGCCGCCCAGGCCGAGGAGGAGGCGCGCTTTGCCGCGGCGCTGGCCGAGATGGACCGGCTGACCGACATCGTGATCATCGACTGCCCGGGCGCGCACACCCGCTATGCCCAGATGGCCCATGCCGCGGCCGACACGCTGATCACGCCGATGAATGACAGCCTGATCGACTTCGACCTGCTGGCGCGGATCGACCCGGCCACCGGCAAGGTTCTGGGCCCGTCGATCTATTCCGAGATGGTGTGGAAATCGCGCCAGATGCGCGCCCGGGCGGGGCTGAGGCCGGTGGACTGGGTGGTGATGCGCAACCGCGTCGCGATGCTGGAGGCCCGGAACAAGCGCCGCGTCGGTGCGGCCCTGTCCAATCTGGCGCGGCGGATCGGGTTCCGGGTGGTGCCCGGGTTTTCCGAACGCGTGGTGTTTCGCGAGCTGTTCCTGTCCGGGCTGACCCTGCTCGACCTGCGCGACGCGGGAGAGGGCGGCCTCAACATGTCCCGCATCGCCGCCCGGCAGGAGGTGCGCGAACTGATGCAGGCGCTGAACCTGCCCGGCGTGCGGCTGTCGATCTGAACCCGGTCAGCCCCCCTCATCCACCGGCTGCGGCCGGCAGGGATGGGGCAGGGCGCGCAACCGGCTGCAGACCGCCAGCGCCCGCTCCTCGGTCAGCCCGGTCAGCAGCGCCTGATAGAGCGGCACGCCGCGGATCACCGTGCGGTCGACGCTGGGCCGGGCGTCGCGCAGCACCGGGGCGCCGGTGTTGCGCGCAGCCTTCAGGGCGCGGATCGCGAAGCTGCGGTCGCGATAGGCCCCGAGCTGCACGACCCATTCCGCCGCGGCCGGCGGGCCGGGCCGCGGGCGCGGCACGATCGCCGCGATTCGCGGGTCGGGGCGCGGCGGCGGCGGGGACGCCTGCGCGACCGCGGTGGCGCGCAGGGGCGGGGG
>RFGB01000205.1 GCA_003697125.1 Alphaproteobacteria bacterium | reverse complement strand
GGGCCGAGAAGTCGGTGGGCAGCGCGATCGCCTCGTCGAAGGAATTGGTGTGCAGCGACTGGGTGCCGCCGAGCACCGCGGACAGCGCCTCGTAGGCGGTGCGCACGATGTTGTTCCAGGGATCCTGCGCCTGAAGGCTGACGCCCGAGGTCTGGCAATGGGTGCGCAGCATCAGGCTTTCGGGCTTGCGCGCGCCGAAGCCTTCCATGATGCGGTGCCAAAGAAGCCTTGCGGCGCGCAGCTTGGCGATCTCCATGAAGAAGTTCATGCCGATGGCGAAGAAGAAGGAAAGCCTTGGGGCGAAGGCGTCCACGTCCAGCCCCCGCGCCATGGCGGCCTTCACGTATTCCTTGCCGTCGGCCAGGGTGAAGGCCAGCTCCTGCACCAGCGTCGCGCCGGCCTCCTGCATGTGATAGCCCGAGATGGAGATCGAGTTGAAGCGCGGCATCTCGCGGGCGGTGTATTCGATGATGTCGGCCACGATCCGCATGCTGGGTTCGGGCGGGTAGATATAGGTGTTGCGGACCATGAACTCCTTCAGGATGTCGTTCTGGATGGTCCCCGACAGCTGGGCGCGGGGCACGCCCTGCTCCTCGGCCGCGACGATGAAGCAGGCCATCACCGGGATCACCGCGCCGTTCATCGTCATCGAGACCGAGACGCGGTCGAGCGGGATGCCCTCGAACAGGATCTTCATGTCCTCGACGCTGTCGATAGCCACCCCCGCCTTGCCGACATCGCCCTCCACCCGCGGGTGGTCGCTGTCATAGCCGCGATGGGTGGCGAGGTCGAAGGCGACCGAGACGCCCTGCTGGCCCGCTTCCAGCGCCCTGCGGTAGAAGGCGTTCGATTCCTCGGCGGTCGAGAAGCCGGCATATTGCCGGATCGTCCAGGGCCTTCCGGCATACATGGTCGCGCGCGGGCCGCGGACGAAGGGCGGCAGGCCCGGCAGGCTGTCGAGATGGCCCAGCCCCTCGAGATCGGCCGCAGTGTAGAGCGGACTGACCGCGATCCCCTCGGGCGTGTGCCAGACCAGCGCCTCGGGGTCACGCCCGCGCAGCTCGCGCCGGGCAAGCTCGCGCCAGGCCCGCAGCGCCTCGTCCCGTCCGTCGGCCATCGCTCCCTCCTCCTCTCGCCTCAGCCCCCCGGCGCCAGGCGCAGCTCCGCCCCCCGCGGCAGATCCCGCGCGAAGGCCGCCAGCACCGCACGAAGCGCCGGCGCATCGCCGGGATTGGGGGCGTAGAGCGCCACCCGATCGTCGCCCACAGCCGCCCAGCGTCCGGTCAGCACCAGCGCGCCCAGCCGCACCCAGCCGGGATCCACCGCGCGCCCGAGCCAAGAATCATATATCATCACCAGACGCACACCGGCATCCCTGACCAGCGGTCCGGCCCATCCCGCGGGCGGATCGGACAGGCGCACCGCCAGCGCCCGCGCCGAGGCGAGCCCCCACAGGTCCAGCACCGGCCAGTCGCTGGCCCAGGCCACCCAGCCCAGATCGTTCACCGCCACCGGCCCGCGCAGATGCTCGGTCACCAGGCGGGCCATCTGGCGCTGCTGCAGGAAGATCGCCCGGGCGGCGAGCGGTCCCTCGACGGCCATCGCGCCCGCATAGCGCACAACCCCCGCCGCCAGCGCCAGCACGGCCAGCGCGCGCCCCAGCGCCGCGCCGGCCCCGGCGCCGGCCAGGAACCGCCCGGCCAGCGCGATCGCCACCCCCGCGCAGAAGGTCAGGGCGTAGATCTCGTAGCGGTGCAGCCAGCCGATCTGGCTTAGGATCAGATGGGCAAGCCCCGCCACGCCGCCCGCCAGCGCCAGCAGCCGCGCGCGCCCCCGCGCCGCCCCGGTCAGGCCCGCCAGCAGCAGCCCCGCCGACAGGATGCCCAGCGCCGCGCCCTCGGGCGTGTGCAGATTGGCCATGAACAGCGCAAGGCGCTTGTGCAGCATGGGCGCCGGCACCGCGGCCAGGCCGGCATCGAACTTGGCCCGCACCGAATTCGGAACCGGATCCAGCCCCAGGCCGTGCAGGAAGGCCGCAAAGCCCGCCACCGGCGCCAGCGCCAGGATCCCCAGGCCGATCGCCGCCCGGGGACGCCCGCCCAGCAGCAGCACCGCTGAGGCAAGGCCCGATATCGCCAGCCCCTCGAAGCGTAGCATCGGCCCGGCCACGATCCCCGCCGCCAGAAGCCAGCCGACCCGCCGCTCGGCGACGAAGCGTTGCAATCCCAGCACCACCGCCAGCGTCGCGGTCAGGTGCAGGGCGTGTTCCATGCCCAGGAAGGCGACCCCGGCCATGTTCAGCGCCAGCGGTCCCAGGAGCGCCAGCACCGCGCCGAGCGTCGCCGCCCGCCCCGCCCCGAGGCCGGCCCGGGCGAGGATCGCCCCCCACAGCAGCGCATTCGCCACCAGCGCGGCAAGGTTCCACATGAGCGGCAGCCAGCGCTGCGCCTCGCTGCCCGCGAAGGGGGTCAGCAGCAGCGGGTAGAGGATCGACGAGGCGGCCGAGGCCGGCTGTCCGGGATTGACGCCATAGCCGCCGCGCGCGATCTCGACGGCCATGGCGAGATGGATGTAGACGTCGTCGAGCGGGTATTCCATCGCGCCGCCGGTGCGCGTGAGCGCCAGCCCCTGAAGCAGCAGCCAGAATCCCGCCGCGCCGGTCAGCGCCAGCGCCTGCAGCCAGCGCCGCCCGGCCTGGGCGCCGCCCGCCCGCGGGCCTTCGGCCGGCCGGATGGGGTTGGCCGTCACCGCCGCGCCCCGCGGCCTATTCGAATTCCATGATCACCGCATCCACGGCGAGGCTGTCGCCCGGCGCGGCATTGATCCGCGCCACCCGCCCGCGCCGCTCGGCGCGCAGGATGTTCTCCATCTTCATCGCCTCGACGGTGGCCAGCGGCTGGCCCTCCTCCACCTCCTGCCCCGCCTCGACCGCGATCGACACCAGGATCCCCGGCATCGGGCACAACAGCAGCCTGGAGGTGTCGGGCGGCGTTCTCTCGGGCATCAGCGCCGCCAGCTCGGCCGCGCGCGGCGTGCGCACCATCGCCGCCAGATCCGCACCGCGCCAGCGCAGGCGGAAGCCTTCGGTCATCAGCCCGACCTTCACCAGATAGTCGCGCGTGCCGTCGCCCGCCCCGCCCAGCGCGATCCGGGCAAGGCTGCGCCCGGGCAGCCAGTCGACCGCGACGTGAACCGGCTCGGCCGCGGCCTCCTCGGCGGTGGGGGGGCGGTTGCCCGGCCAGGACCGGGTGAGCACCGCGCCACCGGGCTCCTCCTCGCCCAGATCGACGGTGAAGGCCTGCCCGGCCAGCGTGACCACCCAGCGGTCGGGCGCCGGGGCGGTGTGGTGGGCCATGCGGCCCGAGATGGCCCGTTCCCGCGCGACGACCGCGCGGCGCATCACCGCCGCCCCGCGGGCGAGGTCGGCCAGCACCGCCGGGGGCGGGACCACGCCCGCGAACCCGTCGGGGAATTCCTCGGCGATGAAGGCGGTGGACAGGTCGCCTGCGACGAAGCGGGGATGATCCATCACCACCTGGCAGAAGGGCAGGTTGTGGCCGATGCCCTCCACCTCGAAGGCATCCAGCGCGCCGCGCATCACCGCGATCGCCGCGGCGCGGTCGGGCCCCCAGCTGCACAGCTTGGCGATCATCGGATCGTAGAACATGCTGATCTCGCCACCCTCCTCGACCCCGGTATCGTTGCGGATCACCGCGCGGGGGGTGCGGATTTCCTCTGGCGGGCGATAGCGCACGAGCCGCCCCGTGGAGGGCAGGAAGTTGCGGTAGGGATCCTCGGCATAGAGCCGGCATTCGATCGCCCAGCCGTCCAGGCGCACATCCTCCTGGCCGAAGGGCAGCGCCTCGCCCGCGGCGACGCGGATCATCAGTTCCACCAGATCGAGCCCGGTCACCAGCTCGGTCACCGGATGTTCGACCTGAAGGCGGGTGTTCATCTCCAGGAAGTAGAAGTTTCGGTCGCGATCGACGATGAACTCGACCGTGCCGGCGCTGTGATAGCCCACCGCGCGGGCCAGCGCCACCGCCTGCGCGCCCATCGCCGCGCGGGTCTCGGGATCGAGGAAGGGGCTCGGGGCCTCCTCGATCACCTTCTGGTTGCGGCGCTGGATCGAGCATTCCCGCTCGCCCAGATGGATGATGTTGCCGTGCCGGTCGCCCAGCACCTGAATCTCGATGTGGCGCGGGCTCTCGATGAACTTCTCGATGAAGATGCGGTCGTCGCCGAAGCTCGCCGCCGCCTCGTTGCGCGACGACTGGAAGCCCTCGCGCACCTCGGCATCCGAGCGGGCGATGCGCATGCCCTTGCCCCCGCCCCCGGCGCTGGCCTTGATCATCACCGGATGGCCGATCTGCCGGGCGATGCGCACCGCCTCCTCGGCGTCATGGATCAGGCCCATGAAGCCCGGCACCGTGGACACGCCCGCCTCGGCGGCAAGCTTCTTCGAGGTGATCTTGTCGCCCATCGCCTCGATCGCCGCGACGGGCGGGCCGATGAAGACGACGCCCGCATCGTCCAGCGCGCGGGCGAACTCGGCGCGTTCGGACAAGAAGCCATAGCCGGGATGCACCGCCTCGGCCCCGCTCTTGCGGACGGCGTCGAGGATGCGGTCGATGGCGATATAGGACTGGGCGGCGGGGCTGGGGCCGACATGCACGGCCTCGTCGGCCATGCGCACATGCAGCGCGTCGCGGTCAGCATCCGAATAGACCGCCACGGTGCGGATGCCCATGCGCCGCGCGGTCTTCATCACCCGGCAGGCGATCTCGCCCCGGTTCGCGATCAGGATCTTGCCGAACATTGCGCCTGACAGCCCCCTTGTTTGGACCCGCGCCCTGCGCGGGTGATGCGCCTATATCCCCTGGCAGCCGTGGCGGCGCGTGTCCACACGCATGCCGCGGCGTTCGTGGATGTCGACCTGGTAATGGGTGCGGGTATCGCGGTAGAGCACCTCCAGATGGGTGATGCGCCGCGTCGGCCGCCGGGGCAGCAGGGCGGCGATGGCGGCCAGATGGGCGCGGCAAAGCTCCAGCGCCTCGGCCGATTCCAGCCCGAGCTGGGCGGGATCGCCGGATGGGGGGCGCGGCCCGTCGAAATCGGCGCGCAGCACCAGCCGGCGGCCCAGATCCTCGCCCACCAGCGAGACGGCCCTGAGCGTCAGCACCACGCCCGAGGACAGCCGCACCGGCACCGAAAGCGCGTCGCCGCCCAGCGCCGTGCCGGGCAGCGCAAGCAGACAGGCAAGAAGGATCCCGCGCATCGCTCACTCCTCGAACAGATGCGGGAAGGACTTGCGCGCCGCGGCCAGATCCACGCGCAGCAGCGCCCGATAGGAACAGGGGTCGAAGGGATCCTCGGCCGGAACCACCTCGCGCCCGAACAGCCAGCCCAAGCGCCCCGCATCCAGATTCCCGCGCTCGAACGGCCGGTCCGAGAAATGCGCGATCAGTGCGGCAAGAAAGTGTTCGTCGGCGCGGCGATCCTCGGGCCGGCGATCGGCATGCCGCGGCCGGGCCTTCAGCGGCGTGGCCCCGCGCGGATTGGCGCGGCGGATGGTGAACTGGTGATCGGTGCCCTTCAGCCGCCCCGGGAAGCCGCGATGCTTCAGCATGGCGCGCAGCCCCCCGCCGGCCGGGGCCTCACTCGCGCCGCCAGGGCAGGCTCATCACCCCCACACCGATCCCGACCGAGCCGAAGGTGATCGCGAAGGCGGCCGCCAGGATGGCGGTGGCCAGCCCGCCATCGGGCGAGGATTCCAGCAGCCGCCCGAGGCCCTGGATGTCCAGGCGGATTGCGGCCAGCATCAGCGTCCAGCCCACCGCGATGCCGGTCGCGGCATGGACCAGCATGAAGCGCACGAGCCTTGGCAGGCGCGACCAGATTCGTCCCATGGCGGTGATGATGGCCCCTGCCGGCCCGCGGGGCAAGGGCGCGGGCGGCGCGCCGCCCCGGGTGCATTGTCGCGGCCACCGCGCGCCGCGCCGCCCTGCCCGGCCGGTCACAGGGGGATGTTGTCATGCTTCCTCCACGGCATCCGGGCGCGCTTGTTGCGCAGGGCGGCGAAGGCGCGGGCGACGCGGCGGCGGGTGGAATGGGGCATGATCACCTCGTCGATGAAGCCGCGCTCGGCCGCGACGAAGGGATTGGCGAAGCGGTCCTCGTAGTCGCGCACGCGCCGGGCGATGCGTTCGGGATCGTCCAGCTCGGCGCGGTAGAGGATCTCGACCGCGCCCTTCGCCCCCATCACCGCGATTTCGGCGCTGGGCCAGGCGTAGTTGACGTCGCCGCGCAGATGCTTCGAGCTCATGACGTCATAGGCGCCGCCATAGGCCTTGCGGGTGATCACGGTGACCTTGGGCACGGTCGCCTCGCCATAGGCGAACAGGAGCTTGGCCCCGTGCTTGATGATGCCGCCATATTCCTGCCCGGTTCCCGGCAGGAAGCCCGGGACGTCGACCAGGGTCAGGATCGGGATCTCGAAGGCATCGCAGAATCGGACGAAGCGCGCGGCCTTGCGCGCCGAATCGATGTCGAGGCAGCCCGCCAGCACCATCGGCTGATTGGCGACCACGCCCACGGTCTGCCCCTCAAGCCGGATGAAGCCGGTGATGATGTTGCGCGCGAAGTCCTTCTGCAGCTCCAGAAAGTCGCCCTCGTCGGCGACCTTCACGATCAGCTCCTTCATGTCATAGGGCTTGGTGGGGCTGTCGGGCACCAGGCTGTCGAGGCTCGGCTCGATCCGGGCGGGATCGTCATGAAATGGCCGCACCGGCGGCTTCTCGCGGTTGTTCAGCGGCAGGAAGTCGAACAGGCGCCGCACCTCGGCCAGCGTCTCGACATCATTGTCGAAGGCGGCATCGGCCACCGAGGAGCGGGTGGTGTGGGTGCGCGCGCCGCCCAGCTCCTCGGCGGTGACCACCTCGCCGGTGACCGTCTTCACCACGTCGGGGCCGGTGACGAACATGTATGAGGTATCGCGCACCATGTAGATGAAGTCGGTCATCGCCGGTGAATAGACCGCGCCGCCGGCGCAGGGGCCCATGATGACGCTGATCTGGGGAATGACGCCCGAGGCCATGATGTTGCGCTGGAACACCTCGCCATAGCCGGCGAGGCTGGCCACCCCCTCCTGGATGCGCGCGCCGCCCGAATCGTTCAGCCCGATCACCGGCGCGCCGTTCTGAAGGGCCATGTCCATGATCTTGCAGATCTTCTGGGCGTGGGTCTCGCTGACCGACCCGCCGAACACGGTGAAGTCCTGGCTGAACACATAGACCTGCCGGCCGTTGATCGTGCCCCAGCCGGTGACCACGCCGTCGCCCCAGGGGCGGGTCTCCTGCATGCCGAAATCGGTGCAGCGATGAGCGACGAACATGTCGTATTCCTCGAACGAGCCCTCGTCGAGCAGAAGCTCCAGCCTTTCGCGCGCGGTCAGCTTGCCGCGGGCGTGCTGGGCCTCGATGCGCGCCGTGCCCCCGCCCAGCCGCGCCTGCTGCCGGCGCCGGTCCAGCTCGTCCAGGATGTGCTTCATGGGCTCCCTCCCTCCACGCGGGCCGCGGGCGCAGACTAGCCGCTTCGATGGCCAAGGAAAGCCCGAAAAGGCGCGCGGGCGGCCGCGCCCCGCCCGCGCAGGCGGCGGGCGCGGGTTGCCCCGCCGCGCGGGTCGCGGCATAGTGGGATGCGGTCGCCCACGGATGCCGGGTGCCCCCTGCGCCTGCCCGGCGGTGCCCGCGCCGCCATGCATGGCCGGACAAGGGCGGCCAGCCGGACAAGAGGGGATCGGGTCATGGTGACACGCGCCGAGATTCAGGAGGCGATGCTCTATGCGCTTGCGGTGCCCGACCCGGTCCATTCCACCGGTGATCCCCCGCGGGTGATCACCTATCAGTTCGAGAGCGCCCAGCCCCCCGACCTTTGGAACAGCTATTCGGGCTGGACGGCGATGACGTCGGGCGAGATGGCGGCGGTGCGCTCGGCGCTCGATCTGGTCGAGACGCTGATCAATGTCACCTTCGTCGAAGTCACCGGCAGCGCCGATCCCGACTTCAACTTCGGCAAGGTCACCCTGCCAGGCTCCATCGCGGGCTATGGCGGCTATCGCTACAGCCACAACGGATCGGCGGTGCTGGCGTGGGATTCCTTCGCCGTCTACGACAACACGATCGACATCTCCTCGGGACAGCTGAGCCTGATCCTGCACGAGATCGGCCACGGCCTCGGGCTGAAGCACCCCTTCGACGCGCCGGCGCTGCCCGCGGCCTACGAGAACAACAAGTATACCGTCATGTCCTATGACCCGAATCCCGATACCGGGAAGGACAGCGACGCGATGATGCTGTTCGACATCCTCGCCCTTCAGACCCGGTGGGGCGAGAATGACGGCCACGCGGCGGGCGATGATGTCTATGACGGCCCGCGCAATCCGACCGTCGACGTGATCTGGGACACGGGCGGCACCGACACGCTGGATGCCTCGGCGCGCAGCAATCCGGTGCGCCTCGACCTGCGGCCGGCGCGGTTCAGCCAGTTCGACGGCCGCGACGATCTGGCCATCGCCTATGGCGTGCGGATCGAGAATGCGGTCGGCGGATCGGGCGATGACCGGCTGGTGGGCAGCAACGCGGCCAACACGCTGCAGGGGGGCGCGGGCAATGACCGCATCTCGGGCGGG
>RFGB01000204.1 GCA_003697125.1 Alphaproteobacteria bacterium | reverse complement strand
GCGGCGGCTCCGGGCCGGGGATCGGGGCGGCGCGCGCGATGCGATCAGCCGCGCCACGGAATTCACCCTGGCGCTGACCCTGCCCGCGGCGGCGGCGCTGGTCGCGGTGCCCGGCGCGCTGGTCGCGGTGCTGTTCGGGCGCGGCGCCTTCGGCCCCGACGACGTGGCGGCCACCGCGCTGGCGGTCGCCGTCTACGGGGCGGGGCTGCCCGCCTTCGTGCTGCAGAAGGTGATCCAGCCGGTCTATTTCGCGCGCGAGGACACCGCCTCGCCCTTCCGCCACGCCGCCTGGGCGATGCTGGTCAACGCCGCACTGGCGATCGGGCTGGCGCCGGCGCTGGGATTCATCGCCGCGGCGATCGGGACCACGGTGGCGGGCTGGGCCAACCTGTTCCTGCTGTGGCGCGGCGCGCGGGCCTTCGGGGCCGAGGCGCGGCCGGATGCGCGGCTGCGCCGCCGCCTGCCGCGGATCGCCTTGTCCGCGGCGGTGATGGGGGTGGTGCTGATCGCGCTGGCCGAGGCGCTGGCGGACGGCCTCGCCGCGCCGGGGCTGCGCTATGGCGCACTGGCGCTGCTGGTGGCGGCGGGTGCGGGGCTCTATGCCGGGCTCTGCCTCGCCACCGGCGCGGTCAGCCTGGCGGAGGTTCGATCAGGCTTTCGCCGGGGCGGCTGACCGGGCGCCACAGCCAGCCGACCAGCCAGCCCGCGACGAACCCGCCCAGATGCGCCTCCCAGGCCACGAGGCCCGACATCAGGAGCCAGACAAGCACATTGGCCACGGACAGGGCCGCCACCGTCGCCCAGACCGGCCGCTGCGGCAGGCCGCTGAGCACGCGCAGGCGCCATTCGTTGTATTTCCAGAAGCCGAGAAAGCCGAACACCGCCCCCGACGCGCCGACCATCGGCGAATCGGTATGGGCGACCAGTCCGAAGCACAGCGCCCCGCCGATGGCGCAGATCAGGAACAGGAGCAGCAGCCGCCAGTGGCCGGCGATGGCCGCATTCACCTTGCCCACCGCCAGCAGCACCACCGCATTCAGCGCGAAATGCATGATGTCGCCATGCAGGAAGGCATGGGTGAAGAACATCGCGATGGGCTGGCCGGGATAGAGCGGCGCCACCTCGCCATCGAACAGCTGGTCGTAGAACCCGCCCATGGCGATCGCCCAGGCCCGCCACCATGGCGCGCCGATCACGCCCCGGTCGGCCAGCGTCAGGGTGATCTCGATCAGCCCCATCACCGCGACCAGCGCCCAAAGCACCCGCGGCACCGGCGGCAGCGGGCGGCGTCCCCGCGCCGGCGGGCCGGCCTCTGTTGCGGCTGAATCCTGCATCGCGCGAACATAATCCGCCGCCCGCGCGCTTCCAAGCAGCGCGGTTGACGCAGCGGCGGGCCATGGCCATAAGCGGCGCGGCAGGCAGGATGGAGGCAGCGGGCCATGACCGGAGCGACCCATGCGCGGCGCGTCTTCTCGGGCGTGCAACCCACGGGGGGGCTGACGCTCGGCAACTATCTCGGGGCGGTGAAGCGATTCGTCGCGATCCAGGAGGACGAGGCGTGGGAGACGCTCTACTGCATCGTCGATCTGCATGCGATCACCGCCTCATGGCCGGGGCGCGAGGGGATGCGCCGCGCCACGCGCGAGATGGCCGCCGCCTTCATCGCCTGCGGGCTCGACCCCGCGCGGTCGATCCTGTTCAATCAGTCGCAGGTGCCGGCCCATGCCGAGCTGGCCTGGATCTTCAACTGCGTCGCGCGGATGGGCTGGCTGAACCGCATGACCCAGTTCAAGGAGAAGGCCGGCAAGGACCGCGAGGCCGCCAGCGTCGGACTGTTCGCCTATCCCAACCTGATGGCGGCCGACATCCTCGTCTACCACGCCACCCATGTCCCGGTGGGCGAGGATCAGAAGCAGCATCTGGAATTGGCCCGCGACATCGCCCAGAAGTTCAACAACGATTTCGACGCGCCGGACTTCTTCCCCCTGCCCGAGCCGATGATCGAGGGGGCCGCCACGCGGGTGATGAGCCTGCGCGACGGGACGAAGAAGATGTCGAAATCCGATCCCTCGGACATGAGCCGGATCAACCTGACCGATGACGCCGACACCATCGCGCTGAAGATCCGCAAGGCGAAGACCGACCCCGATCCGCTGCCCGACAGCCCGGAGGGGCTGGAGGGCCGGCCCGAGGCGCGCAATCTGGTGAACATCTATGCCGCGCTGGCCGACCGCAGCCCGGCCGAGGTGCTGGCGGAATTCGCCGGCCAGCCCTTCAGCGCCTTCAAGCCGCGGCTGGCCGAGCTGACCGTGGCCACGATCACCCCGATCTCGGCCAGGATGCGCGAATTGCTGGCCGGCCCGGAGGAGATCGACCGCATCCTCTCCGAAGGCGCGGCGCGGGCCGCGGCGATCGCCGGGCCGATCCTCGCCCGCACGCACGAGATCATCGGCTTCATCCGCAGCCGCTGACCCCTCGCCAACCGCGGCGCGGCGGTGGCGGGCGCGCCGCCCCCCGGGGCCGCGGCGGGTGCGGCGCGGCGGCCGGCAGGCGCCGCCCGGCCGCGATCAGCCGGCCGGCGCGGCCTGCCCCGCCTCGTCGGGGTCGAAATCCACGTGAACATGGTTGCCGTCCGGGTCGTGCAGATTGACCAGGACCGCACCGCCCGCGCCGGGCGGAAGCCGCACCACCTGCCGCGCGATGCCCAGGCGGTCCAGCCGCGCGAGGAAATCGGCCAGCCCACGCCCGCGAAAGGCGCAATGCTCCAGCCGCAGCGCCGCCTCGGGCGCATCGGGCTGCACCTCGACCCCGATCAGATGCACCACCGCCCGGCCATTCGCATAGAGCCACGCTCCGGGGAACGGAAAATCCGGGCGCGGCCCGTCCTCCAGCCCGAGCACCTCGACATACCAGTCGCGCAGCGCCTGCCAGCGCGCGCTGCGAATCGCCACATGGTCAAGCGACTGAACCGTCATGCCCTTCTCCCCCATTGCCGGTCCGATCCTCCGCCCCCGGCGCCCGGAGCGCGGGGGCGGGCGGGCGGG
>RFGB01000203.1 GCA_003697125.1 Alphaproteobacteria bacterium | reverse complement strand
GATCAGGCTGACCCGGGCGATGCTGCAGCTTTCCCCGCGCCGGACACAATAGGCGAGGGTCTGGCGGCCGGCACAATCGCGCAGCCCCGAAAGCACCAGCCGGTTGCCCGCGATGCTGGCGCGCCCGCAGCCGGGGGGTTCGGCCAGTTCCAGGCGGTCGCCGCGGGCGGGATCGACGCCCAGATCATTGGCGAGCACGTCGAGCGTCGCCCTCTCGGCCGCGACCAGGCGGAAGCTGTCGTCGCGCGCGGTGACGCTGCCGCCCATGCCCGTCAGCAGCGAAAGGGCGTCACGCGGAACGAATGTCGCCGCCGCGAGGATCAATACCACCGCGGTCAGCACGGTCATCGCTGCGTCATCACCCCGCACGCGTCTCTCCGCCTGATCGAGCCGATTCGGGTCCGGCGCGTGATGCGTCAAGATTTACGAATATTTTCCATGACGATGCAAGGCAAACCGAAGATCGCATGGCAGCTGTGCCGCGCGCCGCGCCCCTTGACCTTGCCGGGATGGCGGGCACCAATTCCCCCGAACCGGTCGTCAGGGAGGGATGCGGCATGAAATTCGGAATCGGCCAGGCGGTCACCCGGCTGGAGGATCCGCGCCTTCTGACCGGGATGGGGCGCTATGTGGACGACATCCGGCTGGAGGGCACGCTGCACGCCCATGTGCTGCGCAGCCCGGTCGCCCATGGGCGGATCACCCGGCTGGATGTGACCGCGGCGCGCGGCCTGGCCGGGGTGCATCTGGTGCTGACCCATGCCGAGACCGCCGATCTTGGCCCGATCGCCTTCCGCATGGCGCTCAAGCAGGCCGACGGGTCGGATTTCGCCCCGGTGCGGATGCCGCGGCTGGCCGATGGCGTGGTCCGCTTCGTCGGCCAGCCGGTCGCTTTCATCGTCGCGGACAGCCGCGACATCGCCCGCGACGCGGCCGAGCTGATCGAGCTGGAGATCGACTCCCTGCCCGTCGTGGTGACGCCCGAGGCGGCGCTGGCGCCCGACGCGCCGCAGCTGCATGACTGCGCGCCGGGCAACATCGTCTATCGCCACCGGGTGGGCGATGCCGAGGCGACCGAGGCGGCCTTCGCCCGCGCCGCCCATGTCGTGCGCACCCGGGTGGTCAACCAGCGGCTGGTGGTGGTGCCGCTCGAGCCGCGCAGCTTCCTCGTGCGCCAAGATCCGGCCAGCGACGGCTGGGAATTCTGGATGGCCAATCAGGGCGCCCATTCCGCCCGCGACAATCTGGCCGCCGCGCTGGGGGTGGATCCGGCCCGGATCCGCGCCCACACCCCCGATGTAGGCGGGGGCTTCGGCATGAAGCTGATGGACTTTCCGGAATACCCGCTGTGCGCCCGCGCGGCGCAGCTGCTGGGCCGGCCGGTCAAGTGGATTGCCGACCGGTCCGAAAGCTTCCTGTCCGATACCCAGGGGCGCGATCTCGTCTCCGAGGTCGAGGCCGCCTTCGACGCGCAACACCGGCTGATCGGGATGCGCGCGCGGTCGGTGTCCAATCTCGGCGCCTATTGTTCCAGCGCCGGGCCGGGGGTGCATACGGTGTTCTCGGCCGGACTGCTCGGCGGCATGTATGACTGCCCGGCGATGCTGCACGAGGTGACCGGAGTCCTGACCAACACCACCCCGGTCGATGCCTATCGCGGCGCCGGGCGGCCCGAGGTCATCCATGTCACCGAACAGGTGATGGAGGCCGCCGCCGAGGCGCTGGGCGTCGATCCGGTCGCGCTCAGGCGGAAGAACCTGGTCAGACCCGAACAGCTGCCCTATCGCACCCAGGGGGGGTTGACCTTCGACAGCCTCGACCCCGAACGGAACCTCGATTCGGCCGTCCGGCGCATCGACCTGGCCGGGTTTCCCGCCCGGCGCGCCGAAGCCGCGGCGCGCGGCAGGCTGCGCGGCATCGCGGTGGCCTATTACTATGAACGCACCGGCGGCGCGCCGCACGAGAATGCCGCGGTGACGCTGGGCGAGGATGGCCGGCTTCGCGTCGCGGTCGGCACCCAGAGCAGCGGCCAGGGCCATGCCACCGCCTGGGCGCAGATCCTTTCCGACCGGCTTGGCCTGCCGGCGGAGCGGATCACGCTTCTGGACGGCGACACCGCCCTGCTGCCGCGCGGCGGCGGCACCGGAGGCTCGCGCAGCGTGATCATGGCGGGACGGGTGCTGATCCGCGCCGCCGAGGACATCATCGCCCAGGGCCGCGAAAGGGCGGCCGAACATCTCGAGGTGGCGCCGGCGGATCTGGAATTCGATCCGGGCGCGGGCGGGCTGTTCCGGGTGGTGGGCACCGACCGCGCGGTGGCGCTGACCGAACTGGCGGCGCGCGCGCCGATCCGCGGCTGGGGCGAGGTGGACGACACCGTGCCCTCATTCCCCAATGGCTGTCACGCCGCCGAGGTGGAGATCGACCCCGACACCGGGGCGGTGCGGCTGTTGCGCCATGTCGTGGCCGACGATTTCGGCGTGATCGTCAATCCGCTTCTGTCCGCGGGCCAGGTGCATGGCGGCATCGCGCAGGGGGTCGGGCAGGTCCTGTGCGAGGCGGTCACCTGGGACGACGACGGCCAGCCGCTGACCGGCTCACTGATGGATTACGCCCTGCCCCGCGCCGCGGACCTGCCCTTCTTCGAGACCGAGTTCAACGAGATCCCCTGTCGCACCAACCCGCTGGGGGTCAAGGGCTGTGGCGAGGCGGGATCGGTCGGCGCCATCCCCGCCGTCGCCCTTGCGATACGCAATGCACTGAGGCACGCGGGCGTTACGCAACTCCCAACACCGCCCTATACGCCACACAAGCTGTGGAGCGCGCTGCGGTCCGCTTCCGGGGCCTGACCGCCCCCATGCGCGATCGGGCGCGCTCCCTGCCGCCTGTTGTGATCGGTGGCATGGGCGGAAGTTCGACGCCATTGCGGCAGCTTCGCCGCAATGGTTGCGATGCGGTTGCAGCTGCGGGCGGCCGCGCCGGTCAGCCGGTCAGATGCGCCCGTGGCAGGCCTTGTATTTGCGGCCCGACCCGCAGGGGCAGGGTTCGTTGCGCCCGACCTTGCCCCAGGTCGAGGGGTCGGCGGGGTCGCGGGCGGG
>RFGB01000202.1 GCA_003697125.1 Alphaproteobacteria bacterium | reverse complement strand
GTGCTAGCACCCCGCCACCCGCGCGGCGGCGGCGCCGACCGCGTAGGAACCTTATGGCCGCGAGCGGCCGGTGGTGGGGCAGCGGGGGGCGGGTCATCCGCCCCGTCGGCAACGGGGAAGGATGACCGTGTCAGCAAAGACGCTCACATCGGGAATCGCCGGGCGCTATGCGACGGCCTTGTTCGAGCTGGCCCAGGAGGAAGACGCGCTGGCCGAGGTCGAGCGGGATCTTGGCACGCTGGAATCGGCGCTGGCCGAAAGCGCCGACCTGCGCGCCATGATCGCATCGCCGCTTTACAGCCGCGAGGAGCAGGGCCGGGCCATCGCCGCGCTGGCCCGCGCCATGGGCCTGGGAACCCTGGTCACCAACACGCTTGCGCTGATGGCCGCCAAGCGGCGGCTGTTCGTGCTGCCCCGGCTGATCGCCCAGTTCAAGGCGCTGGCGGCCGACGTCCGGGGCGAGGTCACCGCCGAGGTCGCCGCCGCCCGTCCGCTGAGCGAGGCGCAGCGCGAGGCGCTGGCGCGCACCCTGCGCGAGGCGGTCGGCCGCGAGGTCGCGCTGAATGTCACCGTCGATGAGAGCCTCATCGGCGGTCTCGTCGTCAGGCTCGGGTCCCGGATGGTCGACAGCTCGATCCGTTCGAAACTCGCCAAACTGCAAACCGTCATGAAAGAGGCCGGCTGATGGGCATCCAGGCTGCTGAGATTTCCGCGATCCTGAAGGAACAGATCAAGAATTTCGGGCAGGAGGCCGAGGTCGCCGAGGTCGGTCGCGTCCTCTCGGTCGGCGACGGCATCGCCCGCGTCTACGGCCTCGACAATGTGCAGGCCGGCGAGATGGTCGAATTCCCCGGCGGCATCCGCGGCATGGCGCTGAACCTCGAGGTCGACAATGTCGGCATCGTGATTTTCGGCGACGACCGCAACATCAAGGAAGGCGACACCGTCCGGCGCACCAACGCGATCGTGGACGTGCCCGTCGGCAAGGGGCTTTTGGGCCGGGTGGTCGACGCGCTGGGCAATCCGATCGACGGCAAGGGGCCGATCGAGGCGGCCGAGCGGCGCCGGGCGGACGTGAAGGCGCCGGGCATCATCCCCCGCCGTTCGGTGCATGAGCCGATGATGACCGGGCTGAAGGCCATCGATGCGCTGATCCCCATCGGCCGCGGCCAGCGCGAGCTGATCATCGGCGACCGCCAGACCGGCAAGACCGCCGTGGCGCTGGACACGATCCTGAACCAGAAGGTCTACAACGACGCCGCGGGCGACGACGAATCGAAGAAGCTCTACTGCGTCTACTGCGCCGTGGGGCAGAAGCGTTCGACGGTGGCGCAGCTGGTCAAGAAGCTGGAGGAGAGCGGCGCGCTGGAATATTCGCTGGTCGTCGCGGCGACCGCCTCCGAGCCCGCGCCGATGCAGTTCCTCGCCCCCTATGCCGCCTGCGCCATGGCGGAATATTTCCGCGACAACGGCATGCATGCGCTGATCATCTATGACGACCTGTCCAAGCAGGCCGTCGCCTATCGCCAGATGTCGCTGCTGCTGCGCCGTCCGCCGGGGCGCGAGGCCTATCCGGGCGACGTGTTCTATCTGCATTCGCGCCTGCTGGAGCGTGCGGCGAAGCTGAACAAGGACTATGGCGCGGGCTCGCTGACCGCGCTGCCGATCATCGAGACCCAGGCCGGCGACGTGTCGGCCTATATCCCGACCAACGTCATCTCGATCACCGACGGGCAGATCTTCCTCGAGACCGGCCTGTTCTATCAGGGCATCCGCCCCGCGGTGAATGTCGGCCTTTCGGTCAGCCGCGTCGGTTCCGCCGCCCAGACCGCGGCGATGAAGTCGGTGGCCGGATCGATCAAGCTGGAACTGGCGCAGTATCGCGAGATGGCCGCCTTCGCCCAGTTCGGTTCGGATCTCGACGCGGCGACGCAGAAGCTGCTGAACCGTGGCGCGCGCCTGACCGAGCTGCTGAAGCAGCCGCAATATTCGCCCCTGACCAATGCCGAACAGGTCTGCGTGATCTTCGCCGGAACCCAGGGCTTCCTCGACAAGCTGCCGGTCGATCGCGTCTCGGCCTTCGAGAAGGGGCTGCTGCAGCATCTGCGCAACAACTGCCGCGACCTTCTGGACGACATCACCAACAATGACCGGAAGGTCGCGGGCGAGCTTGCCGACAAGATCAGGGCGGCGATCGAGGAATTCGCCAAGACCTTCGCCTGATCCGACGCGGGAGCCCGGGCCATGCCGAGTCTCAAGGATCTGAAGATCCGCATCGAGAGCGTGAAGAGCACGCGCAAGATCACGTCGGCCATGAAGATGGTCGCCGCCGCCAAGCTGCGCCGTGCGCAGGAGGCGGCGGAGGCCGCACGCCCCTATGCCGAGCGCATGGAGGCGGTGCTGGCCAATCTGGCGCGGGGTGCGGCGGGGTCCGAGACGGCGCCGCGGCTGCTGAAGGGCACCGGGCGCGACGACACCCATCTGCTGATCGTGGCGACGGCCGAGCGCGGGCTGTGCGGGGGGTTCAACTCCTCGATCGTCCGGCTGGCCAAGGCCCATGCCGCGCGGCTGGTGGCCGAGGGCAAGACCGTGAAGATCCTGACCGTCGGCCGCAAGGGGCGCGAGCAGCTGCGCCGGGAATGGGGCAGGCATCTGGTGCATCATGTCGATCTGGCAGGGGTCCGCACCGTCGGCTACGCCCATGCCGCCGACATCGCGCGCGAGGTTCTGGCGCGGTTCGATGCGGGCGAGTTCGACGTGGCGACGCTGTTCTTCAGCGAGTTCCGCTCGGTGCTCAGCCAGATCCCGCAGGCGCGGCAGCTGATTCCGGCCAGCTTCGACGAGGCCGCCGGCGCGGACGCGCCGAACTACGAATACGAACCGGATGAGGAGGCGATCCTCGCCGACCTGCTGCCGCGCTCCGTCGCCACCCAGATCTTCCGCGCGCTGCTGGAAAATGCCGCCTCGGAACAGGGCGCGCGCATGGCGGCGATGGACAACGCGACGCGCAATGCGGGCGAGATGATCAACAAGCTGACCATCCAGTACAACCGCTCGCGCCAGGCCGCGATCACCAAGGAACTCATCGAGATCATTTCGGGCGCCGAGGCGCTCTGACCGGACGGAGACTGTCATGGCTCGCAATGTCGGAAGAATAACCCAGGTGATCGGCGCCGTGGTCGACGTTCAGTTCGACGGCGAGCTGCCCGCCATCCTCAACGCGCTCGAGACCGACAATCACGGCAACCGGCTGGTGCTGGAGGTTGCCCAGCATCTGGGCGAGAACACGGTGCGCACCATCGCCATGGATTCGACCGAGGGTCTGGTGCGCGGGCAGGAGGTGACCGATACCGGCGGCCCGATCACCGTGCCGGTCGGCAATGCCACCCTGGGCCGGATCCTGAATGTCGTCGGCGATCCGGTCGACGAGAAGCCCGCGCCCGAGACCACCGAGCGGCGGCCGATCCACCGTCCCGCGCCCGAGTTCCGCGAGCAGGCGACCGAGACCGAGATCCTGGTCACCGGCATCAAGGTCATCGACCTTCTGGCCCCCTATGCCAAGGGCGGCAAGATCGGCCTGTTCGGCGGCGCCGGCGTCGGCAAGACCGTGCTGATCCAGGAGCTGATCAACAACATCGCCAAGGTGCATTCGGGCTATTCGGTCTTTGCCGGGGTTGGCGAGCGCACCCGCGAGGGCAACGACCTCTATCACGAATTCATCGAATCGGGCGTCATCGACATCAACAATCTGGAAAATTCCAAGGTGGCGCTGGTCTATGGCCAGATGAACGAGCCGCCGGGCGCCCGCGCCCGCGTCGCGCTGACCGGCCTGACGCTGGCCGAGCAGTTCCGCGACCAGTCGGGCACCGACGTGCTGTTCTTCGTCGACAACATCTTCCGCTTCACCCAGGCGGGGTCCGAGGTGTCCGCGCTGCTGGGCCGCATCCCCTCGGCGGTGGGCTACCAGCCGACGCTCGCCACCGACATGGGCGCGCTGCAGGAACGCATCACCTCGACCAAGGCCGGCTCGATCACCTCCGTCCAGGCGATCTACGTGCCCGCCGACGACCTGACCGACCC
>RFGB01000201.1 GCA_003697125.1 Alphaproteobacteria bacterium | reverse complement strand
TCCTCGCCGCGCGCGCGGATGACGGAGCGGACGGCGCGCTGCACCTCACCGCCCGGCTCGACCGCCGCGTCGCGCTGGGCCGGTCGCTGGCCAGGGCGATCGGGCCGCAGGAGGCGCCGGTGTCGCTGCGCATGCTGGAGGCCGACGGCCGGCTGACCATCCTCGGCCAGGATGGCGCGATCCGCGACCATGACGGCGCGCCGCTGCCGCCCGCCACGCTCGACCGGCTGTTCTTCGAGCCCACCCACCGCGAGGAACCCGCCCGCGCCCGGCCGGCCGATCATGCCCGGCGCGCGACCTTCCTGCTGCGTTCGGGCAGCGGGGCGGAGCGGCGCGTGGAACTGACCCTGACCCCCGATCCCTGCGACTGGCATGCGGGGGATCATCTCGATCCCGAAGGGGTGGGCATCACGCGCTATCCCGACCAGATCATGCCCGAGGCCGCCCGCGCCGCCTGTGCCGCCGCCGTCGCGGCCGAGCCCGAGAACGGGCGCTTCCACTACCAGCTGGGGCGGGCGCTGATCGCGCTGACCGATTACGACGCCGCCCGCGCCGCGCTGGAGCGGGCGCGCGATCTCGGCTATACCCGCGCATGGCACGCGCTGGGAACCCTGGTCGCGCTTCGGGCCGCGATCACCGGCGGGCGCGGTGACGGCCGCGCCGACGAGGCCGCCTATCCCTTCTGGTATGAAGGCGTGCGCCGCGGCGATCCCTATGCCTTCCACACCCTGGGCAAGCAGCTGCTGCGCTTCGGCGCCACCGAGGAGCTGCGCGCGATCGGCTTCGACCTGCTGAGCCGCGCGGTCGAGGTCGGCCACAGCTTCGCCATGAACGAGCTGGGCGCCTGGTTCCTGCAGGAGGGGACCGACCATTACGACCCCCGCCGCGGCCTGCAATACCTGGAGGAATCCGCCGCCCGGCAGGACATCTACGGCTATCACAATCTGGGCCTGGTGCATGATTTCGGCCGCGGCGGCGTCACCCCCGATGCCGGGCGCGCCGCCGAATGGTATCGCAGGGCCGCGCTGGGCGGGCACCCCACCGCGCCGCGGCGGCTGGCCGACCTGGTCCTCTCGGGACGGCTGGGCGACCCCGACCCCGCCGCCGCCATCGGCTGGTACGACATGGCGCTGATGCGCGGCGATGCCCGCGCGGGGGCCGAGGCCGCCTGGCTGATCGCGCAGGGCGGGGTGCCGGGCCATGACCTTGCCGATGCCGCCCTGCGCGCGGCGCGGGCGGCGACGCTGAACGATTCCGCGGCGGCGCGCGACGCGATGGACCTGCTGTCGCAGATGCCGCCGCGCCCGCTCGACCTGGCCGCGCAGCGGCTGATGGGCGAGCTGGGCGAGACCGTCACCGCCGACGGCGTGTTCGGCCCGGAAAGCCGCGCGGCACTTGCGCGCATCGCCGCGGCCCGCGACAGCGCGCCCCCGGAGGACGCTCGGGGGCGGCTCATGTTCCTCGCCCGCGTCGCATGGGAACGCTCGCCCTTCCGGGTCGACCTCTACTGACCGACGCGCGGCTTTCCCTCGCCGCGCCCGGGGGCTAAACAGCCCGGACGGACCGGTGAAGGGGAAAGCCGCATGCGATGGTCGTTCGAGCTGACCTGCCCCACGCCCGAGGCCGAGGCGAAGGTGAACTTCGCCCGCGGCGAGGGCGAGATCCCGCTGCACATCGCCTATCGCCGCGGGCGGGGGGGACTGGCGCTGAACCGCAAGACCGGCGGCCGCTGGGGTGCCGAGCTGGTGATCCCCACCGGTCAGGCCGAGGATCCCGAGACGGTCGTGGTGACGGTCGAACCCGATTCGACCGGCCGGGTGGTGCTGCGCCATCCCGGCGGCAGCCCGGTGATCGGCTGGCTGGATGCGGCGGCGCTGAACGAGGCGCGGATCTGGACCGAGGGCGGGGCGGTCCGTCTGGGCGAGGGCGAGGCCGCCGACAGCGTGGCGCTGCGGCTGTGGCGCGCGATGGCCGGGCCGTCGGGCATCCCCGCCCCGGTGGCCGGGCCCGCCCCCGACCGCCGCGCCCCGGGGCTGTCGGTGCTGGTCCGTGCCGAGGGCGAGGGCGGGACGATGATCGACTGCCTCGTCTCGCTGGCCGGGCTGGCCGACGAGATCGTGCTGGCCGATGCCAGCCGGGGCGACGGCAATTTCCGCCGCGCCGAGGCGCTGAAGCTGCGGATCTTCGAACTGCGCAGCCATCTCTACCCGCTGCGCCCTCCGGCGCGGGGCGCGGCGCAATCGCGCGAGGTGCTCTCGGGCGGGCGCAATACCCGGGCGCATTTCCTGAACTGGGCGCTGGCCCGGTCCGGCCGGGCGGTGGTGATGGACTGGCCCGCCGACCGCATCGCGCTGCGCGACGCGCTGGCCGAGATGATCGCCCGCCACAGCCTGCGCAGCCGCGGCGACGGCTTCGCGCTGTGGACATGCGGGGTGACGGTCTACACCGATGGCGAACGCCATTGGGCCGACACGGTCTCGGCACCGGCGGGCTTTTCCGTGCTGCCGGCCGCCCATGGCGCGGTCTGGGTCAACCTGCCGGGACAGGAGGAGCCGGACCAGAGCCTGCTCTACCGCCTGCCGGTGCTGTTCCACCGCAGGCCGGTCTTTGCCGAGATCGTGCATCTGGGCGCCGCGCCCGAGGGCGAGCCGCAGGACCGCCACCAGCGGCGGCTGGGCGAGGTTCGGGCCGCCCATGCCGCGGGCGGCCCCCTGCCCGAGGGGCTGGTCGAGGTGTCGGGCCCGGGGGATCCGGCGCTGCCGGGGATGGAGCTGCCCGAGGCCACGCTCGCGCTCTCGCGCGCGCTCGAGGCGCGCTACCGCAGCCGGCCGAAGCTGGTCTCGCTCAGCGACGGATCGGTGCAGGCCGCGGGCAAGGTGCCCCAGCGAGACGCCGCGGTGCTGGTGTTCTCGGAACCCGACCACGAAGACCGGCGCGCCGCGATCCGGGAAAGCTGGGCGCCGGTCCTGCGGCGGCTGGGCTTTCCCTGCCTGTTCGTGCTGGGCCGGCCCGACCTGCCCAGCCGGATTTCGGGCGACATCCTGCATGTCGCGGTGCCGCCGAGGCGCGAATTCCTCGGCGCGCGGGTCGCCGCGGCGCTGGAATACTCGCTGGGCCGGCTGAACGTGGACCGGGTGCTGAAGCTCGACGACGACTGCCTGATCGACCCCATGGCGCTGATCGGCGCCGATACCGCCGAGGCGGAATTCGTCTGCGGCGCGCGCGGCGATCCGGCCCTTGCCGACGAGGTGCTGGGCGCGTGCAGCAACCCCCAGCTGCGCGACCTGCCGCTCATGGTCCCGCCCGGCGACTGGCCCGACGGGCGCTGCGGCTACATGCTGGGGCGCAAGGCGCGGCTGATCCTGATGGCCCACAAGGAGGCGCTGCGCACCGCCCTGCGCGAGGATGCGGTGATCGCCGGCATCCTGAAGGGGCGGGGCATCGACCCGGCCTGGGGCTTCGGCCCGCGCATCGCGCTGCGCCATTCCGCCCGCTGGCGCGGCCGGCCCGAGGTGGCGCTGATCGCCGCCTTCCCCGACGCGGCGGCAATGCGGGCGGCCTGGGCCGAACTGGACTGGGCCGGTGCCGTGGACCGGGCCGCGGCGGACTTCGCCCGCGACTGGCGGGTGGACTGGGACTGGCAGCAGATTCCCGGCCGCGGCTGATCGGGCGCGGCGGATCAGCCCAGCCGCCGGGCGAGCCGCCGCCCCGCCGCCTCGACGACCAGCAGCGCCGCCAGCGCGGCAAGCGCCAGCGCCGACACCTCGCGCAGTGCCCCCGCGGCGATCGCATCGAACAGGGGCCCGCCGATGCCCCCCGCCCCGACCAGCCCCACCACCAGCCCGTCGCGCAGCGCCCGCGTCAGCG
>RFGB01000200.1 GCA_003697125.1 Alphaproteobacteria bacterium | reverse complement strand
GCGTCAAGCCCGGCCCGGGCTGGGTGATCGTGCTGCCCGATCCCGCCCCGGCTGAACCGCGCGCCGAGGCGATGCCGCTGGCGATCCTGCACGAGGACGCGGATCTGATCGTGATCGACAAGCCGCCGGGAATGGTGGTGCATCCCGCGCCGGGGGCGGAGGCGGGCACGCTGGTCAACGCGCTTCTGGCCCATTGCGGGGACAGCCTGTCGGGCATCGGCGGAATCCGCCGGCCCGGCATCGTTCACCGCATCGACAAGGACACCTCGGGCATCATCGTCGCCGCGAAGACCGATCGCGCCCATCAGGGGCTGGCGGCGCTGTTCGCCGCCCATGACATCGAGCGGGTCTATCGCGCGGTGCTGCGGGGGGTTCCCGACCGGGGCAGCGCGCGCCTGATGGGCCTGCCCGGGGTTTCGGCGGAAGGGGGGTGGATCCGCGTCGAGGCGCCGATCGGGCGCCATCCGGCCGACCGCAAGCGCATGGCGGTCCGCCCGGGGGGGCGGCGGGCGGTGACGCGGGTGCGGGTGATCCGGCGGCTGGGGGAATGCGCGCTGGCGGAATGCCGGCTGGAGACCGGCCGCACCCATCAGATCCGGGTCCACATGGCCCATATCGGGCATGCGCTGATCGGCGATCCCGTCTATGGCCGCCAGGGCGCGGGCCTGCCCGAGGTGGCGCGCCGCTTTCCCAGACAGGCGCTGCATGCGGCGGTGCTGGGCTTCGTCCATCCGGTCACCGGACGGGCGATGCGCTTCGAATCGCCCCTGCCGCCCGACATGGCCGGGCTGGTTGCGGCGCTTGAGGCGGGCGGGGCCGCGGAACGGGCGGACCGATAACTTGCGCGTGATGGCGCGACGGAATCGGGCATGTTGCGCGTATCCTGTTCACGGTCGGTAAATCTTGTTTGCTGAAACCTGTGTTCCTATGTCTGCGAATCCCGGCCGTGCCAGGAGCAAGAGACCAATGTCGAGCTTTGCATCGCTGCCCGCCCCCTCTCCCGAGCAGGGGCTGAGCCGCTATCTCGCCGAGATCCGCAAGTTCCCCATGCTGGAGCCCGAGGAGGAATACATCCTCGCCAAGGCCTGGGCCGAACATGGCGACCGCGAGGCCGCGCACAAGCTCGTCACGTCGCATCTGCGCCTCGCCGCCAAGATCGCCATGGGCTATCGCGGCTATGGCCTGCCCACCGCCGAGGTGATCTCGGAGGCGAATGTCGGCCTGATGCAGGCGGTCAAGCGCTTCGACCCCGACAAGGGCTTCCGGCTGGCGACCTATGCCATGTGGTGGATCCGCGCCGCGATCCAGGAATACATCCTGCGGTCCTGGAGCCTGGTGAAGATGGGCACCACCGCGGCGCAGAAGAAGCTGTTCTTCAACCTGCGCAAGGCGAAGAACCGCATCGGCGCGATGGAGGAGGGCGACCTGCGCCCCGAGCATGTCGAGAAGATCGCCCATGACCTCGGCGTGACCGAGGACGAGGTGATCAGCATGAACCGCCGCCTGACCGGCGGCGACGCCTCGCTGAACGCGCCGCTGAAGTCGGATGGCGAGGGCAGCGCCGAATGGCAGGACTGGCTGGCGGACGAGGATGCCGACCAGGCCGCCGCCTATGCCGAGCGCGACGAGCTGGAAAGCCGCCGGGCGCTGCTGATCGAGGCGATGCAGGCGCTGAACGAGCGCGAGCGCCACATCCTGACCGAACGCCGGCTGAAGGATGAGCCGGTGACGCTGGAGGAGCTGTCCAACCAGTATGGGGTCAGCCGCGAGCGCATCCGCCAGATCGAGGTGCGGGCCTTCGAGAAGCTGCAGAAGCGCATGCGGGAACTTGCGGTCGAGCGGGGGCTGGTGCCCTCGCTCAACTGATCCCCGGCCAAGCCCCCGCCGATCCTCAGCGCCGGTTTCCCGGAAGGCCGCGGGCGCGGTCGAGGTCCTGCATCAACCCGGCGGGATTGGCCAGGGCGGTGACGAATCCGGCCAGGATGGCGCCGGCGATCTGGTTCAGGGCGGGGATGATTCGCGACATGGGGGCAACTCCGCTGTTCGGCCCCTGCATGTGACATCCCTGCGCCCCCGCACCAGCCCCGCCGCGCGCATGACTCCCATGCGCGCAACGCCGTGCCCCGCCGCCGGTTCAGACCAGGCGCGACTGTTCCACCGCCGCGCGGACGAAATCGGCAAACAGCGGGTGCGGCTGCAGCGGGCGCGACTTCAGCTCGGGGTGGAACTGCACCCCGATGAACCAGGGATGGTCGGGAATCTCGACGATCTCGGGCAGGCGCCCGTCGGGGGACAGGCCGGAGAAGACGAGGCCGCATTCCTCCAGCGTCTGGCGGTGGCGGATGTCCACCTCATAGCGGTGGCGGTGGCGCTCCGAGATCGTCGTGGTGCCATAGATCCGCGCCACCCGGCTGCCGGGGGCCAGCACCGCGGGATAGGCGCCCAGCCGCATCGTGCCCCCCTTGGCGTCGGTCAGGCGCCGCTGCACGGTCTGGTTGCCCGCCACCCATTCCTTCATGTGATAGATGACATGCTCGAAGCGCTTCTGCCCCGCCTCGACGTCGAATTCCTCCGACCCGGCATTGGCGATGCCGCCCAGGCTGCGCAGCGCCTCGATCACCGCCATCTGCATCCCCAGACAGATGCCGAAGAAGGGCACGCGCCGTTCGCGCGCGAAGCCCGCCGCCCGGATCATGCCCTCGGTGCCGCGTTCGCCGAAGCCGCCCGGCACCAGGATCGCGTGCAGGTTCTCCAGCCAGGGGGCGGGGTCCTCGCGCTCGAAGATCTCCGCATCGATCCATTCCGCGCGCACCCGTACCCGGTTGGCGATGCCGCCATGGGTCAGCGCCTCGGCGATCGACTTGTAGGCATCCTCCAGCCGGGTGTACTTGCCGACGATGGCGATGCGCACCTCGCCATCGGGATGTTCGATGGCGTCCACCACCCGTTCCCATCGCGCGAGGTCGGGGCGCGGGGCGGGCGAGATGCGGAACGCGTCGAGGATCGCCCGGTCCAGCCCGGCGGCGTGGAAGGCGATCGGCGCCTGATAGATCGACTTCAGGTCCAGCGCGGGGACCACCGCCTCGGGCCGGACATTGCAAAACAGCGCGATCTTGTCCCGCTCGCGGTCGGGGATGGGATGTTCGGTGCGGCAGACCAGCACGTCGGGCATCAGCCCGATCGAGCGCAGCTCCTTCACCGAATGCTGGGTGGGCTTGGTCTTCAGCTCGCCGCTCGCGGCGATGAAGGGCAGCAGCGTCAGATGCATCAGGACGCAGCCGCCCCGGGGCTGTTCCTGGATGAACTGGCGGATCGCCTCGAAGAAGGGCAGCCCCTCGATGTCGCCCACCGTGCCGCCGATCTCGCACAGCATGAAGTCGGTCTCGTCCGCGCCGATGCGGATGAAATCCTTGATCTCGTCGGTGACGTGGGGAATGACCTGGATGGTCTTGCCCAGATATTCGCCGCGGCGTTCCTTCTCCAGCACGTTCTGATAGATGCGGCCCGCACTGATCGAATCGGTGCGCCGCGCCGCCACCCCGGTGAAGCGTTCGTAATGGCCGAGGTCGAGGTCGGTCTCGGCCCCGTCATCGGTGACATAGACCTCGCCATGCTCGAAGGGCGACATGGTGCCCGGATCGACGTTCAGATAGGGGTCGAGCTTGCGCAGGCGGACGGAATAGCCCCGCGCCTGAAGCAGTGCCCCCAGGGCCGCGGCGGTCAGGCCCTTGCCGAGCGACGAGACCACCCCGCCGGTGATGAAGATGAACCGCGCCATTGACAGCCGACCCCGTACGGCAGGCGCCGGGAGGGGCGCCTCAGGTCCTTGTATCCCGGGCCCTGACGGCTACAGCATTCGGGGGGGGCTGGCAAGACGGCGGCCGGTCAGGACGCGCCCTGCGGCCGCTGGCGGGCGAGGAAGGCGGCCAGCAGCGCGGTCTCGATCAGCATCCAGGTCGACAGGCTGGAATAGGCGTCGCGGCGCAGCAGCCGATCATCCATCCGGTCGCTGGTCAGGATCAGGCGGATCAGGTGCTGCTGGACGCGGCCCCATGCCCCGGCAAGGCCGAGGGGCGAGATCGGCCGGTCGGCGAAGAAGGCGGCGATGCGTTCGGCCGAGGCGACATGCTCGGCGCCGAAGCGGCCGGCGGCGACGATGGCGGCGTGGGCCTCCATCAGCCGGATCAGATGTGACCGGGTCAGCGGGTCGAACGGCCCCTCGGCCAGCGCGGCCTCGGCCCCGGCGACGAATGCATGCACCCAGTGCCCGCGATCGATGTGCAGCAGCACCCGCAGCGCCCGCAGCGCCTCGCGAAAGCCCGCATCGAGCCCGTAGGCGCGCGCCACGCGCTCGGCCATCCGGACATGGTCCGCATCGGTGTCGATCTGCCTCGCAGGGATCATCGCCGCGCCCTCCGCCAAGCTCTGTCAACCCGACTAGAGCAGCACAGGGTTAACGGAACCTCACGGCTGGCGGCGCGTCTGGCGGATGAACCACAGGTTGCGGCCATAGACGGCGAAGCCGAAGGCCTGCGCGGCGATGATGACGATGTCGCGGCGCAGGATGCCATAGACCATCAGCATCGCCGCCCCGATCAGCGACATCCACCAGAACGCCTCGGGCACCACGCTGGCGCGGGCGCGCTCGGTGGCGATCCATTGCACCAGCATCCGCCCCATGAACACCGCCTGGGCGGCAAGGCCGAACAGCGCCAGCCAGACCCCGTGCCAGCTGTCGACCAGCAGCACCCGCATCAGCCAGTCCTGCCAGCTCATGGCCGGTCCTCATGGGCGATCCGGGGCAGCCGCCGCCGGCGCATCAGCCACCACACCCCGAACAGGTCCAGCGCCCCCACCATTGCCCGGCCCAGATTGGAATAATGCGACCGCCCCGCCGCGCGGGGCCGGTGGGCGACATCGACATGGGCGACGCCGTAGCCCTCGCGTCGCATCAGCGCGGGCAGATAGCGGTGCATGTGGTCGAAATAGGGCAGGGTCAGGAACAGGTCGCGCCGGAAGGCCTTCAGCCCGCAGCCGGTGTCGCGGGTGTCGTCGCGCAGCACCCGGGCCCTGACGCGGTTGGCCAGGCGCGAGCCGAGCCGCTTGGACAGCGAATCGCGCCGCGCGACGCGCTGGCCCGCGACCAGCCCCAGCCGCCCGTCCCGGTCGGCCAGAAGCGGCGCCACCAGGCGCGGGATCTCGGCCGGCGGGTTCTGCCCGTCGCCGTCCAGCGTCACGCAGACCGGCGCGCGCGCCGCCCGCACCCCCGACAGGAGCGCGGCGGACTGCCCGCAGCTCTGGGCATGGCGCAGCTCGCGCAGCCAGGGATGGCGGGCGCGGGCCCGGGCGATCTCCTCGGCGGTGGCATCGGTCGATCCGTCATTGACGAAGATCGCCTCGAAGGGCGCAAGCGGCGCGCAGGCCGCGGCGATCTCCTCGGCCAGCGGCGCGACATTGGCCGCCTCGTTCAGCATCGGCACGATCACCGAGATGCGTGGCGTCTGGTTCATGCGGGCCCTCCCGCCCGTTCCCTAGCGAAGCTCAGCGGCCCCCGCCAGAGGCGAGGGACAGGCAGGGCGCGATCGCCGGGTCATCGCTGCGGGCGACCAGGAAGATGGTGGTGCGCGCGCCACGATTGTAGTTGAACCCGTCCACCGCGGCCAGCACCGACAGGGGCACGCCGGCCCGGTCGACGAGTTCCTGCAGCGACAGCCCCCGCCCCTCCTCGACGAAGATCAGCCAGCCATCCCCCGCACGCAGCAGCGCCAGCGCCTCCTCGGGCGAAAGCCGGCGCGTGTCGGTGCCCGCGGCCACCACCAGGCTCGGTTCGTAATAGCCCACGATGGCCAGCGGCCGGTCCGAGCAGGCATCAAATCGCGCCCGCGCCTCGACCAGGCGCGGGCTGATGAACAGCTTGTCGAGCCGGGGCAGGGTGAACTGGAAGATCGCCGGATAGAGGCAGAGCGCGGCCAGCGTCGCCGCCCCGAGAAATGCGGCAAGCCTGCGTTCGACCAGCGCCCGCGCGCCTGCGGCCAGCAGAAGGATCGCCGCAAGCCCCAGCGCGATCGCCGCGGGTGCGGCGGTGCCCTCGATCATCGGCAGCGCGAAGATCGCGGCCAGCGCCAGCACCAGCCCCGGCACCGCGAACAGCCCCGCCGCAACAAGCAGCCGCCCCGGCGGCGGCACCGGCTTCTCGCGCGCCACCAGCCACAGCGCGATCAGCCCCGCCAGCGCCGGGAAGACCGGCAGCACGTAATGGGGCAGCTTGGTCGCCGCCGCCTCGAACATCAGCCAGGACGGAACCGCCCAGCCCAGCAGGAACCGCACCCCAGGCTCGGACCGGGCGCGCCAGGCATGCCCCGCGGCCAGAACCAGAAGCGGCGCCCAGGGCCAGAAGCTGGCCCAGACGGTCGCCAGGTAATAGCCCGGCGGCCCCCAGTGGCCTTCGGCCCCCTCGCCCAGCTTGGCCAGCAGATCGCCCCCCACCGCCGCGCTGAAGAAGGCGCCATCGGTGCGCAGCCAGATCGCCACCGCCCAGGGCAGCGTCACCAGGGCCAGGACCGGGATCCCGACCAGCGGGCGGGTGCGCCACAGCGGGCCGAGGCCCCGCGCCGCCACGCAGTGCCACAGCACCGCGCCGCCGGCCGGCATCAGGATCACCGGCCCCTTGACCAGGATTCCCGCCCCCAGCCCGGCCCAGAACAGCAGATGCATCGCCCCCGCCGGCCGCGGCGGACCGATCAGAATCCGCGCCAGCGCCCCCATCGCGACCACCGTCAGCGCCAGCAGCACCGCGTCGGTCTTGGCCAGATGCCCCTCGACCACCGCCATCACGCAAGTTGCGGTCATTGCCGCGGCGACCAGCGCGGCGGCGTGCCCCGTCGCCGGGGCGAGCGCCCAGGCGGTCGCCAGCCCCGCGACAAGGATCGCCAGCGCCGAGGGCAGCCGCCAGGCCCAGACGGGCGCCTCGGGGCCGCCGAAGGGCAGCGCGGCGGCGGCCTGCAGCCAGTAGATCCCGGCGGGCTTCTTCCAGCGCGGCTGGTCCTGGAAGCGGATGTCGACGAAGTCGCCGCTTTCCAGCATCTGCCGGGACGCCTGGATATAGCGGCTTTCGTCCCGGTCGGTGGGCGGCAGATCCGCCAGCCCGGGCAGCAGCGCGACCAGCGCCAGCACCGCCAGCAGTAGCGCCTGCCGCCAGCGGCCGCGCCTTGCCCATCCGAGGACGGCGAGCGTCAGCGCCTCGATCCGGCCCAGCGCCGCCTGCATTGCGGGGTCATTCCGACGGGGGCGGTGCCAGCGGGGCGAT
>RFGB01000199.1 GCA_003697125.1 Alphaproteobacteria bacterium | reverse complement strand
GGCGGGGCGGCGGGCGCGGCCGGGGCGGCGGGTGGCGGCGCGGCCGGCCGTTCCTGCGGCGCGGTCCTGGCCGGCGGCTTGGACGGGGCGGCGAGATGCCCCCTGGCCGCCAGTTCCGCCGCCGCCGCGCGCAGGTCGTCGAGCAGGGCGCGGGTGACGGTGCCGTCCACCCGCCGGCCGGCGGCGGCCTGCCAGTCGCGGATCGCCCGCCGGGTCTGGGGCCCGATCACGCCGTCGACGGGTCCGGGATCCTGGCCCAGCTGGCGCAGTAGGCGCTGAAGCTCGCCCCGTTCGGCGCGGGTCAGGCGTTCGTCGTCATAGGCGGGGCCCGGTTCGGTCACCACCACCACCCGCGTCTGGGTGGGTGGCGGCACGCAGGCGGGCAGGGTGGCAAGGGCGACAAGCCCGAGGGCGGTCATGGCATGGAGGAGGCGCGGGCGGGTCATCTGGTCTCCTCTCGTTCCGGAAAGCGGAAAGCATAGCATGGATGGGCGGGGCTGTCGCCCTTTGCCCGCCCCGCCATCATGGCATCGCGACCCCCGGCGCGCCGTGACGCGGATCACGCCGGGTCGAACCGGCCGAGGCGGTTCAGCATGCTTTCGCCGCGCCGGGCGGCCACCGCCTCGGCGGTCACCGCCACCGCGCGGTCGATCTGCTCGGGCGTGTGCTCCGAGGTCAGGAAGAAGCGCAGCCGGGCCTGCTTCTCGGGCACGGCGGGGGCGAGGATCGGCAGCGCGTTGACGCCGGCCTTCAGGATGTCGTCGGCGACCAGCGCGGTGCGGAAGCTGTCGCCGATGATCACCGGCGTGACGGCATGGCCCTGCGACAGGCCGGTATCCAGCCCTGCCGCCCGCGCGGCCTCGAGGAAGCGGCGGCCATTGGCGGCCAGCCTGGCGACGCGCCGGGGCTCGCGGCGCATCACTTCGATCGCGGCCAGCGCGGCGGCGGCCAGCGGCGCGGCGAGGCCCACCGAGAACACGAAGCCCGGCGCGGTATAGCGCAGCAGGTCGACCAGCTGGCGCGATCCGGCGATGTAGCCCCCGCAGGCCGACAGCGTCTTGGACAGGGTGCCCATCCAGATCTCGACCGCGCCGGGATCGACGCCCTGCGCCTCGGCGATGCCGCGCCCGCTGGCGCCCAGCACGCCCAGCGCATGCGCCTCGTCCACCATCAGCCAGGCGCCGTGGCGGTCCTTGACCTCGATGAAGCGGGCGAGATCGGGGCTGTCGCCATCCATTGAGTAGAGGCCCTCGACCACGATCAGCACCTTGTCATGCGCCCCGCGGCTGCGGCGCAGCCGGTCGTCCACCCATTCCCAGTCGTTGTGCGGAAAGGCGATGCGCTGGGCGCCCGACAGGCGGACCCCTTCGGCGACCGAATTGTGGATCAGGCTGTCCACCAGCACCAGGTCGCGCGGGCCCATCAGCGTGCCGATGGTGGTGACGTTGGTGGCATGGCCCGAGACCATCACGATGCAGTCCTCGGCACCGGTCAGCGCGGCCAGCGCCTCCTCGAGCGGGCGGTGATAGGGATGCTCTCCGCCGACAAGGCGGCTTGCGCCGGCCGAGATGCCCCATTCCTCGATCGCCCGGCAGGCCGCGGCCCGCACCTCGGGATGGTCGTTCAGCCCCAGATAGTTGTAGGAGGCGAAGTTGACGCAGTCGCGCCCGTCGATCCGGGTCAGCGGGGCGGCGCGGGTCTCGTGGTTGCGGAAGAACGGGCTGCGCAGCCCCGCCAGCTCGGCCGCGGCATGGGCCAGCCGAACCTGCTTCAGCCCGGGAAGATCGGCGAAGTCCCGCGCCCCGCGCCGGGCCGGCCCGTGGGCCGCGGCGGATGGCGGGCCTTCGGCCGCCCCGCCGCGCCGCTGCAGGCGCGCGTTGCGGGCCTGTCGCAACCTGTCGATCAGGGGGTTGTTGCCGGTCATTGCGGATCGTCCCTGCCCTGGCGGTGGTTCACGTGCGCTGGGCGCGTTCGGTCACGCGGCGCACCAGCTCCTCGTCGATCCCGGATGCGGCATCTTCCAGATGCTGGCGCACCAGGCGGTCGCCCGCCTCGTCGCCGGTGGTCGCCGCCGTGGCATCGCCGCGCAGCTGGGCGAGGATGCGCCCGGACAGCTGGGCCAGCGTCATGCCGTCGCTGATGGCGAGGATCGGGATGGTGACGCCCATCGCCTCCTCGGCGGCAAGCTTCAGATCCATCGCCATCAGCGAATCGAAGCCCAGCTCGGTCAGCGGCTGGAAGGGATCGATCTCGGAGGCCGGCTGGCGCAGGATCCGCGCGGTCTCGGCCACCAGCGCCTCGGTGATCCGCCGCACCGCCTGATCGTCCGGCAGGCCGTCGATCAGCGCCAGGATGTCGGCCGCCCCGTCGGCGATGCCGCCGGCATCATCGGTGGCGACATGGGCGAAGAGCGGCGTTGCCAGCAGCGCGAGATCGCCGGCAAGCTGGCGCCAGCGCATCGGCGCCACGGTCACGGCGGGCAGGTCGGGGGGGTGGCGCAGCAGCTGGCCCAGCGCCTCGAGCGCCTCTCCGGCGGTCAGCAGACGCGCCCCCAGCCGCCGCGCCAGCAGCGCCCGGGTCTTCTCGTCACGCGCCAGATAGCCCCGGTCGGCGATCGGCCCCCAGCCGATCGCCAGCCCCGGCAGGCCCGCTGCGCGCCGGGCGGCGGCAAGGCTTTCCAGATGGCTGTTGGCGGCGACATAGGGCAGCTGGCCGGGATTGCCGAACAGGGTGGTGACCGAGGAATAGAGCAGGAAATGGTCGGGCGGCGCGTCGCGGGTCAGCGCGTCCAGGATCTCGGCCCCGCGGATCTTCGGGGCCATCACCCGTTCGATGCGCTGCGCGTCGAGATCGGCCGACAGCGCGTCATCGAGCACCATGGCGGCGTGCACCACGCCCCCCAGCGGGATGCCGCCGCCGGTAATTTCGTGCATCAGCCGGGTCATCGCGGCCCGGTCGGTGGCGTCCACCGCGCGCGTGTGCACCGGGACCGGCCCGGCGGCGAGGGCGGCGAGCTCCGCGGCGTCGGCCGCCGCGGGCTGCCCCGAGCGGCTGACCAGCCACAGCGCCTGCGCGCCATGCGCCGCCAGCCAGCGCGCGGTGGCCAGGCCGAACCCGCCAAGCCCGCCGACGATCAGCCAGGCCCCGCGCACCGGGCGCGGGGCGGGCGCCGGCGCGGCGGCCGGCGCGGCGGGCGGGTGCAGCACCACCTTGCCGACATGGCGCGACTGCTGCATCAGCCGGAAGGCGTCGACCGCCTCGGCCGCCTCGAAGATCTGGCAGGGCGGGGGGGCGAAGCTGCCATCGGCAAAGCCCGCGGCGATCTCGGCCATCAGCCGTTCGGCGATGTCGGGGCGTTCCTTCAGAAGCTGGTCGGCATCGACGCCGAAATAGCTGAGATTGCGGCGGAACGGCCGCAGCCCGATGCGGGTGTTGGCGTAGAAGTCGCGCTTGCCCAGCTCGACGAACCGGCCGAAGGGGGCCAGGCAGGCCAGCGAGCGCTCCATCGCCTCGCCGGCCAGCGCGTTCAGCACCACGTCCACGCCGCGCCCGCCGGTCGCGGCCATCACCTCGTCGGCAAAGGCCAGGCTGCGGCTGTCGAAGGCCGCCTCGACCCCCAGATGCCGCAGAAGCCGCCGCTTGGCCGGGGTTCCGGCGGTGGCGAAGACCCGCGCCCCGATGCGCCGGGCGATCTGGATGGCGGCGATGCCGACGCCGCCCGCCCCGCCATGGACCAGCAGCGTCTCGCCCGCGCGCAGATTGGCCAGGGTCGACAGCGCATACTGGGCGGTGACGAAGATCGTCGGAACCGCGGCGGCGGTGTCGAAGGCGGTGCCGCTCGGCAGCCGCGCCACCGCGCGGGCGGGCACGGTGACATGGGTGGCGAAGCTGGCCGGGGCGAAGGCGATCACCGCCTCGCCCGGATCGAAGGCCGACCCCCGGCCGGCGCGCAGCACCACGCCGGCGCATTCCATGCCCAGCGT
>RFGB01000198.1 GCA_003697125.1 Alphaproteobacteria bacterium | reverse complement strand
GGCCGCGCGGACCCGCGCGGGCAGCGTCAGCCGATCTCGCGGAACACCTGGCGCAGGCTCTTCTCCAGCAGGTCGAACAGCCGGTCGATCTCCCCTTCCGTGATGATGAAGGGCGGGCAGAGCACGATCGCCTGGCCCAGGGGCCGGCAGATCAGGCCATTGTCCATGCAGGTGTTGGCGATCCGCTCCGAGATCGAGAGTTCGGCGGGGAAGGGCTCCTTGGTGTCCTTGTCGGCCACCGCCTCGAGCGCGCCCATCAGCCCGACGCCGCGGGCCTCGCCGATATGGGGCAGATCGGCGAGGGCGCGAAGCCTTCCCTGGAAGCGGGGCGCCACGGCCCGCAGGTTCTCGAACAGGCCCTCGCGCAGCACGACGTCGATCGCCTTCAGCGCCACCGCACAGCCGACCGGGTGGCCGGATGCGGTGAAGCCGTGGACGAATTCCTCGACCTCCTCGGCGGCCTCGGTCAGCGCCGTGGCCAGTTCGGGCCCCAGGATCACCGCGCCCATCGGGAAATAGCCGGCGGTGAGGTTCTTCGAGGAGATGATCGCGTCGGGCATGAAGTCATAGGTCTGGCAGCCCCAGATCGATCCGGTGCGGCCGAAGCCGCAGATCACCTCGTCGGAGATGAGCGGAATGCCGTGGCGCCTGAGCACCGGCGCGATCGCCTGGAAATAGCCCGCGGGCGGCACGATCACCCCGCCCGCGCCCATCACCGGCTCGGCGAAGAAGCCGGCGATGGTCTGTGGCCCCTCCGCCTCGATCAGCGCCTCGAGCTCGGCTGCAAGCCGCGCGACATAGTCCGCCTCGCTCTCGCCCGGCTCGCCGTGGCGCCAGTAATGGGGGCAGGAGACGCGCTTGAATTCGGGCAGCGGCAGGCCGAACCACTTGTTGTAGGGCTTGCCGGTCATCGAGGCCGTTGCGACGGTCACGCCGTGATAGCCGTTCTCTCGGGTGATGATCTTGCGCTTCTCGGGCCTGCCCTTCACGGTGTTGATGAACCACAGCATCTTGACCATGGTGTCGTTCGCTTCCGAGCCGGAGGAGGTGAAGAACACCTTGCCGTCCGGGAAGGGCGAGACCTCGATCAGCCTTTCGGAGAGTTCCACGGTCTGGTCGGAGAGGCGCCCGAAGAAGGCGTGATAGCCCGGAAAGCGGTCATACTGGGCCTTGGCCGCCTCGGCGAGGCCCTTGTGGTCGAAACCGGCCACCATGTTCCACAGGCCGGAATTCGCGTCGATCCACGACCGGCCATGGACGTCGAAGACATGGATGCCGCGGCCATGGGTCAGGACCACGGGCCCGCGGGCATGCAGCGACGGCATGTCGGTGAAGCCGTAAAGCACATGGGCATTGGCGCGGGCTTCCCAGGAATTGGGGGCGAATTCGGGCATGGGGTTCTCCTCGGCTCTCCCCTCCATCAAGCCCGGCGCGCGGGACGCGTCAACCGGGCTCCACCGCCTGCAGGCGGCGCGCCGCGGCGGCGCGGAAGGCGGTGGGGGTCTGGCGCACGCGCGCGGTGAACAGGCGGGTGAAATAGGCCGGATCGGCGAATCCCAGCTCGTGGGCGATCTGGCTGACCCTGAGCCCGGTATGGGCGAGGAGCCGCCGCGCCTCGAGCATCAGCCGGTCCTGGATCAGCGTCGAGGCGGCCTTGCCGGTCACCATCCGGCAGACCCGGGTCAGATGGGTGGGGGTCACCGCCAGCGCGGCCGCATATTGCTCGACCTGCCAGTGATCGCGGTAATGCTCCTCGACCAGACGGGTGAAGCGCCGCATCAGCCGCCGGCGGGCGCTGTCGCGGGGCGGCTCGCGGCCGTGACTCGCGCGCAGGATCCAGACGGCCAGGATGGTCGCCTGCGCGGCCAGCATCTCGGCCCGGCCGGGGCGGTCGTGGTCATGCTCGTCGGCCATGGTGGCGAGGATCCCGCTCAGCATCGCCGGATCCGCCGGGCCGGTCACCTTCAGGATCAGCGGCGTCTCGGGCAGGGGCAGGGCAAGGCTGGCGGGAATGGTGACCACCCAGCCCGTCGTTCCGGGGGTGAAGGTGAAGCCGTGCACCGTCAGTCGCGGGATGAAGATCAGCGTCGCCGGGCCGAATCCGTGCGGCGAGCCGTCGATCGTCACCCGGCCGCCGCCCTTCGTCACCCAGAAGATCTGGTGCAGGGCGTCGTGGCGATGGGCGACGAAGGACCAGTCATAGAGGCGCGAACGCGCCGCGATCGATTCGCAGTGCAGCACGTCGGGCGGCCGCTGCCAGGCCGACGTCTCGCCATAGAGGTCGAAGCTCGGAATCCTCACCGCGGCGGGACAGTGCCGCACAGGTTCGATCCGTGCAAGAGTTGGGCAGGCCCGTCCATTGGCGGCGGGCGAGTCGGGGTTATCCTCGCCGGCGATGCGAGAGGGAGGAGGAGCGATGCGAACCCAGGTCGCGATCATCGGCGGCGGGCCGTCGGGGCTGCTGACCAGCCAGATCCTGCACCGGGCGGGAATCGACACCGTGGTGCTGGAAGCGCGCAGCCGCGCCCATGTCCTCAGCCGGATCCGGGCGGGGGTGCTGGAATGGGGCACGGTCGAGCTTCTGCGCCGCGCCGGGGTGGGCGAGCGGATGGACCGCGAGGGCTTCGTGCATGAGGGGGTGTTCCTGTCCGCGCGCAATGCCCAGTTCCGGATCGATTTCGTCCGCCAGGTCGGCCGACCGGTGATGGTCTATGGCCAGACCGAGATCACCCGCGACCTTTATGCAGCCCGCGACGCCATGGGCGGGGTGGTGATCGACGAGGCGGAGGGGGTGACGCTGCACGGCCTGGACGGCGACGCGCCCTGGGTCACCTATGTGAAGGGCGGCACCGAGCACCGGATCGACTGCGAGATGGTGCTGGGCTGCGACGGGTTCCACGGCGTCAGCCGCCGCTCGATCCCGAAATCGGCGCTCAGCGAATACGAGACGGTGTGGCCCTTCGGCTGGCTGGGCGTGCTGTCCGAGACCCCGCCCGTCTCGGACGAGCTGATCTATGCCAATCATGAACGCGGCTTCGCGCTGTGCTCGATGCGCAACCGCAATCTCAGCCGCTACTACATCCAGTGCGCCGCCGACGAGCCGCTGGAGAAATGGCCCGACGATGCGTTCTGGGCCGAACTGAAGCGCCGCATACCCGCCGAGGCCGCCGAGCGTCTGGTCACCGGCCCGTCGATCGAGAAGTCGATCGCCCCGCTGCGCAGCTATGTCTGCGAACCGATGCGCTGGGGCCGGCTGTTCCTGGCCGGCGATGCCGCCCACATCGTGCCCCCGACCGGGGCGAAGGGCCTGAACCTGGCCGCTTCGGATGTCCATTACCTGACCCAGGCCCTGATCGCGTGGTTCCGCGACGGCGAGGCCGAGGGCATCGACCGCTATTCCGAACGGGCGCTGCGCCGGGTCTGGAAGGCGGAACGGTTCAGCTGGTGGATGACCCGCATCCTGCACCGGTTTCCGGGCCAGAATCCCTTCGAGCAGCGGATGCAGGAGGCCGAGCTCGACTATCTCGCCGGTTCGGCGGCGGCGCAGACCGCCATGGCCGAGAACTATACCGGCCTGCCCTTCTAGCGCCCCGGCCCCCGCCCCGTCCCCCGCTCCGGCCGCGGGGGCTTGACCGCGCCGGGCCGGGCGCGGCATGGGTCGGATGGACCCAGGGAGGAGGCGTCGATGCAGGCTGTGGCCGCACCCGCCGCGGCGCGGGTCGAATTCGCCGATCTCGGCCGGGCGCTGGCGCTGGGCTGGCGCGACTTCTGCGCCGCGCCGCAATTCGGCATCCTGTTCGGAGCGATCTATGTCGCCTGCGGCCTGTCGATCTGGGCGGTGCTGCGGCTGTGGAACATCCCCTGGGCGATCCTGCCCCTGGCGGTGGGCTTCCCGCTGATCGGACCCTTCGTCGCGGTGGGCCTGTACGAGGTGAGCCGGCGGCTCTCGCGCGGGGAAAGGCCGCGATGGGGTCCGGTCCTGGCGGTGGTGCTGGGCGAGCGCAACCGCCAGATCCCGTGGATGTCGGCGGTGATCGTGGGGGTGTTCCTGGCCTGGCTGTTCATCGCCGATGTCATCTTCGCGCTGTTCCTGGGCCTGGGGCCGCACATGCGCGGCCAGACGCTGCAGGATGTCCTGGCCAGCCCCGACGGGCTGGCGATGCTGGCGGTGGGTTCGCTGGTCGGGGCGGCGATCGCGCTGGTGCTCTATGCGATCACCGTGGTCTCGCTGCCACTGCTTCTGGATCGCGAGGTGGATTTCGTCACCGCCATGCTGGTCAGCATCCGGGTGGTGCGCATGAACCCCGCGCCGATGCTGGCCTGGGCGGCGCTCATCGCGGCGCTGATGTTCCTGGCACTCCTGCCGGCCTTCCTGGGGCTTATGGTGGTGCTGCCGGTGCTGGGGCATGCGAGCTGGCACCTCTATGCCCGGGCGGTGGCGCCGGAGGCGGGGCGGTGACGCCCAGGCTGACCGCCCGGTTCTGGGTCGATGCCTGGCTGGCCCGGGCGAGGCTGATGGCGCTGCCGGCCTATGTCATCGCCCATGGCGACGACACCGCGGGGGCGATCCTGGTCAAGTGCGCCACCATGGACGGCGCGGCCAGGGCATGGACGCGGATCGCGGGGCAATGGGCGCCGCTGATCAGCGGCACCGAGCCCGAGGTGGATGCGGCGATCGCGCGCGAGCGGGCGCGCGACCCCGATCTGTGGGTGCTGGAGATCGAGGACCGGCTGGGGCGGGGGCTGCTCGACTGACCGGCGCGGGGGGCTTGCGCGGCCCCGGCGCGGGGCCTATGCGGGCGCCATGGAATGGACCGATGAGGGCATCGTCGTCGCCTGCCGCCGCCATGGCGAGGACGGCGCGATCGTCGAGCTGTTCACCCCTTCGCGGGGGCGTCACGCGGGCTATGTGCCCGGCGGCGCGGGGCGGCGGCTTCGACCGGTTCTGCAGCCGGGCGCGCAGGTTGCCGCCACCTGGCGGGCGCGCCTGGCCGAACAGACCGGCATCTTCCGCATCGAGCCGGTGCGCCCGCGCGCGGCACTGCTGTTCGAGGATCCGCCGGCGCTGGCGGCGCTGGCCTCGGTGGCCGCGCTGCTGAGCTGGGCGCTGCCCGAACGCGAGCCGCACCCCGCGCTCTATGGCGCGACGGTCGCGGTCATGGACCGGCTGGGCGCGCCGGGCTGGCAGGCGGCCTATGCGCGCTGGGAGCTGTCGCTGCTGCGCGAGCTGGGCTTCGGGCCCGACCTTTCGGCCTGCGCGGTCACCGGCGGGCGCGAGGGGCTTGCCCATGTCTCGCCGCGCAGCGGGCGGGCGGTCAGCCGGGCTGCGGCCGGGCGATGGGCCGACCGGCTTCTGCCCCTGCCCGCCTTCCTGACCGGGCCGGGGCCGGAAGGCCCGGGCGAGGTCGCGGCGGCGCTGGAGATGACCGGCTTCTTCCTGGAGCACTGGCTGGGTGCGGCGCTGGAACGGCGCGCCCTGCCGGGCGCGCGGATCAGGCTTGCCGAGATGCTGGCGCGCTCAGGCCGGATCGAAGATCAGCACCGGCGAGGCGTCGCCGCGGATCGTCAGGCGTGATCCGGCGATCTCGGCGCGGTCGGCCTGCATCAGCGCCTCGATCACCCGGTTCTCGAGCCCCAGGCGGTCGCAGGACAGCTTGGTGGTGATCAGCGTCTCGATGCGGAATTCCGGCACCTCGCCCACGTAATTGGCGTTGATGGTGTTGCAGGGGCCGGTGCCCGAGATGAAGCCGCCCGAGATGTTGAGCACCATCTCGACCGGCGCGACCGGCTCGCCATCGATGCTGGCCAGCTTCCAGGGGGTGTCGCCGATCGCCTCGATCGGCTGGGCGGGCCCGGCGGTCTGCGGCGCCATGTCGCAGGCCGCGAGGGCGAGCGCGAGAAGGGCGGCGGGACGGGCTGGACGCATGTTCGGCCTCGCGGGTGTTCCGGACCATGCCTAGCCGCTGCCGGGGGCGCGGGCAAGCCCCGCGCGGCGCGGCGGTCAGTTCCGCGCCGTCTCGAGCAGGCGGCGGGCGATGACCTGGGCCTGGATCTCGGCCGCGCCCTCGAAGATGTTCAGGATGCGCGCGTCGCACAGCACCCTGCTGATGGGATATTCCAGCGCGAAGCCGTTGCCGCCATGGATCTGCAGGCCGTTGTCGGCGGCGGCCCATGCGACGCGGGCGGCGAGCAGCTTTGCCATTCCCGCCTCGAGGTCGCAGCGCCGGCCGGCATCCTTCTCGCGTGCGCTGTAATAGGTCAGCTGCCGGGCGATCATGATCTCGACCGCCATCATCGCCAGCTTGCCATGGACCCGGGGGAAGGCGATGATCGGCTTGCCGAACTGGCGCCGGTCGCGGGCATAGGCGAGCGCGAGGTCGAGCGCGCTCTGCGCCACGCCGACCGCGCGGGCCGCGGTCTGGATGCGGGCGCTCTCGAAGGTGGCCATCAGCTGGCGGAAGCCCTGCCCCTCGACCCCGCCCAGCAGCGCATCGGCGGGCAGCGCGAAATTGTCGAAGCCGAGCTCGTATTCCTTCATCCCGCGATAGCCCAGCACCGGGATCTCGGTGCCGGTCATCCCCGGCGCGGGGAAGGGGTCGGTCTCGGTTCCGCGGGGCTTCTCGGCCAGGAACATCGACAGGCCGGCATAATTGTCGCTGCCCGGATCGGTGCGGGCGAGCAGGGTCATCAGGTCGGCGCGGGCGGCATGGGTGATCCAGGTCTTGGCGCCGGTGATCCGCCAGACGTCGCCGTCGCGCTGGGCGCGGGTGCGCAGCGCGCCGAGATCGGATCCGGTGTCGGGTTCGGTGAAGACGGCGGTGGGCAGGATCCGGCCCGAGGCGATTCCGGGCAGCCAGCGCGCCTTCTGTTCGGCGGTGCCGCCGCCCAGGATCAGCTCGGCGGCGATCTCGGCCCGGGTGCCGAGGCTGCCCACGCCGATATAGCCGCGGCTCAGCTCCTCGGAGACCACGCACATCGCAAGCTTGCCGAGCCCGGCCCCGCCGAATTCCTCGGGGATGGTCAGCCCGAACACCCCCAGCGCGCCCATCTCCTCGATGATCTCCATCGGGATCAGCGCATCGCGCAGATGCCAGTCATGGGCATGGGGCAGGACGCGCTGATCGGCGAAGCGGCGGAACTGGTCGCGGATCATCTCCATGTCGGAATCGAGCCCGCTGGCCCCGAAGCCCGCCATCCCGTCGCCCTCGCGCATCAGCGCCGCCAGCCTGGCGCGGGCGGCGTCGGTGTTGCCCCGACTGATCAGGGTGCGCACGGCCGGCGCGTCGAACGGGCGGAGGTCGGCATCATCGAGTCCGATGTCGCCGGGGCGGGCGATCTCGCCCTGGCTCATCGGGATGCCGCCCGCGATCTGGGCGAGATATTCGCCGAATCCGATCTGGAGGATCAGCGCCTCGGTCTCGGTGAGGCGTCCGGCCTCGTGAAGGCCGCGCGCCCAGCCCAGAAGCTGGCGCAGGGCTTCGACATAGGTGGCGAGCCAGGACAGCGCATGGGCGGCGGCCTGATGGGCCTCGAGCGCCGAGCCCGGCACCCGCGCCCCCGCCGCGACACGGCCGCGCAGGCGCTCGACCGCGCGGGCGCGCACCGCCTCGGCCGCGGGCAGCGCCGCCGCGCACAGGCCGATCGGGTCGGGCAGGATGGCTTCCGGGCGAATGGCGGCGGCTTGGGTCATGGGGGTCTCCGGAATTGTGCGGCGCAACGATCCTGTCGCAGGTGCAGCAGGGTAGAAAGCCCTCCGTGCATGGTCAATCGGCGGATCGGGCGGAGGATCCGCTTGACGCCGGCCCGGCCGGGCGGGAGTGAAGGGCATGGGCGATCTTGCCGCGATTCATGGCTGGCCGGCGCTGGTGGCCGCGTTCGCGCTGATGGGGCTTGCGGGCTTCGTCAAGGGCGCGGTCGGCTTCGCCCTGCCGATGATCGCGGTATCCGCGATCGGATCGATCCTGCCCGCGCCGCTGGCGGTTGCCGCGGTGATCCTGCCTTCGCTGGCATCCAATCTGTGGCAGGCGCTGCGGCAGGGGCTGGGCGAGGCATGGGGCAGCCTGCGCCGCTTCCTGTGGCTGAATGCGGTGCTGGTCGCGACCATCTGGGCATCGGCGCAGCTGGTGGCGGTCCTGTCCGACCGGGCGCTGTTCCTGATTCTGGGGGTGGGGGTCACGGGGTTCTCGGCGCTGCAGCTGTCGGGCTGGCGGCCCCCCGATCCGGGGCCCGACCGGCGGGTCGAGGCGGCGACCGGGGTTGTCGCGGGGTTCTTCGGCGGATTGTCGGGCGTCTGGGGGCCGCCGATCGTGCTGTATCTTCTGGCGCGGCAGGTGCCCAAGGTCGAGATGGTCCGGGTGCAGGGGATCAGCTATCTGGCCGGCTCGGTGACGCTGACCGCGGCCCATGGCGGCACCGGTCTTCTGGGCGGGGCGGCGGCGTGGCTGTCCGCGGCGATGGTGGTGCCGGCGCTTGCGGGGATGTGGGTGGGGCTCCGGCTGCAGGATCGCATGCCCCAGGCGCGATTCCGGCGCGTGACGATGGTCGTGCTGGTTCTGGCCGGGCTCAACCTGTTGCGCCGAGGGCTTGCCGGCTGATCGGGGCGCCGAACGGGCAGGGG
>RFGB01000197.1 GCA_003697125.1 Alphaproteobacteria bacterium | reverse complement strand
GCGGCGGCCAGCGCGGCCTCGACCATCGCCTCGGCCTGCGCGCGCGCCCCGGCTTCGGCATGCGCCGGCAGGAACACCCGCCGCTGCCAGACCCGCGCGGCCGCCTCGGGGAACAGCGCATCCCAGGGCCGGCCCCAATGCGCCCGCGCCAGCGCGTCGTTGGCGGGGCGCAGCGATGCCCGCAGCCGCGCCGCGGTCGCGGCGTCAAGGCCCGAGAAGGGCGCCGGCTCGGCCGGAAAGCCGCGGCTTGCCGCGATCACCGCCTGTCCCGCCGCGATCCGCGCCGCCAGCCCCGGCGGGCGCCCCTCGCGCGACAGGCGCCGTGCGGTCTCGGCCAGCGCCCAGACCGCGACCGGCCCCGGGGTGGGGTTGACCCGCCCTGGTTCGGTCCAGCCGGGCCCGGGGCGGGCGGCGAGGCCCGCCGCCGCAAGCACCGACCACCACGGCCCCGCCCCGTCGGGGCCGCGCATCAGGTGCAGCCGGACCTCTCCGAACTGGGACAGGGCGCGGATCTGCACCGCGAAGTCGCGCCCCGGGGCGCGAAGCCGGTCGGCGAGGAAGCCGCCGAACCCCCGCGGGATCAGCAGCGCGCGCAGCATCTCGGGATAGGCCGCGTTCCACAGCTCCTCCTGCGGGCGCAGCACGACATGGAAGACCGGGCGCAGCCCCGCCCGCGCCAGGGCGCGCATCGCCCGGCCGGCGAGCCCGCAGCGGATCAGCGGCAGGAACAGCTCCGAGCTGACCAGCGCCGCGGCGGGCCGCGCGGCGGCGATCTCGGCCGCGAGCCGGGCGCAGGCGTCGCCGGGCCGCTCGGCCGCGGCAAGCCCCGCCAGCGCCCGGGCCAGGGGGTGATGGGCCCCGTCGCCGCGCTGCCCGGCGCGGGGGATCAACAGCCCCTCGGCCGCGAGGCGCGCGCGGTTCAGCGCCAGGAAGCGCTGCAGGGCCGAGCTCGCCGTCTTCGGCGGGCCGGCATGGATATGCAGCACGGTCGGGGTCATCCGCCTGTCCGGGCCGTTAGGGATTTCGCAAGGCCCGATCTGCTAGACCGTCGCCACCCCGGCGATGCCGGGGCGCTGCTTGCACCAGACCAGACGCCCAGTCTGATCCTTGCGCCCTCCGCACCGCGGGGGGCGCGATCATTTCCGGGGGGTGCCGGCGCGTCACAGCACCGCCCCGGGATTGAGGATGCCCGCGGGGTCCAGCGCCGCCTTGATCGCCCGCATCGCGGCCAGCTTTGCCGGGTCGCCATAGCGGCGCAGATCGGCGCGCCGGAGACGGCCGATGCCGTGTTCGGCGCTGATCGATCCGTCCATCTCATGCACCAGATCATGCACCGCCTCGCTCAGCGCGTCGCGGATGTCGCGATGCGCGGCGGGCGAATCGCCGTCGGGCGGGAACAGGTTGTAATGCAGGTTGCCGTCGCCGAGATGGCCGAAGCAGTTGATCACCAGCCCCTGCCGGATCCCGGCGATGCGCCGGCCGGCGGCGCGCAGGAATTGCGCGATCCGCGACCGCGGCAGGCTGACATCGTGGCTGGCGATCGCCCCGCGCAGGCGGCCCGCCTCGGGGATCGCCTCGCGCACCCGCCAGATCGCCGCGGCCTGGGCGAGCGATTCGGCCAGCACGCCGTCGGTGATCAGCCCCGCCTCCAGCGCCTCGGCCAGCACCGATTCGAGCCCGCCGCGCGGGTCGGCGTGCCGGCCCGCGGCCACCTCGGCCAGCACGAACCACGGCCCCCGGTCCAGCGGCGCCCGGCAGTCGGGCATGAAGCGGCCGAGGAAGTCGAGCCCGGTGCGCTGGATCAGCTCGAAGGCCGACAGATCGGTGCCCAGCGCCGCGCGCATCCGCCCGAACAGCGCCAGCGCTGCCTCCGGGTCCGGCAGCGCGAGCCAGGCGGTGGCGACATGGGCCGGGCGCGGGAACAGCCGCAGGCTGGCCGCGGTGATGATCCCCAGCGTGCCTTCCGAACCGATCAGCAGCTGGCGCAGGTCATAGCCGGTATTGTCCTTGCGCAGGGTCTTCAGACCGTGCAGCACCGAGCCGTCGGCCAGCACCGCCTCGATCCCCAGGCACAGATCGCGCGCATTGCCATAGCGCAGCACCTGCGTGCCCCCGGCATTGGTGGCCAGATTGCCGCCGATGGTGCATGATCCCTGGGCGGCGAGCGAGAGCGGGAAGACGAGGCCCGCCGCCTCGGCCGCCGCCTGAAGCTCGGCCAGAGTGGCGCCGGCCTCGACCACCACCGCCTCCTCGTCGGGCAGCACCGCCCGCACCCGGCGCATGCGCGCCAGCGACAGCACCAGCGGCACGGGTCCGTCGGGCTTGACCTGCCCGCCGACCAGCCCGGTGCCGCCGCCCAGCGGCACCACCCCGACCCGCGCCGCGGCGCAGGCGCGGATCAACGCCGCGACCTCTGCGACATCGCGGGGCATCGCCACCGCCGCGGCCCGGCCCTGGAAGCGCCCGCGCGGCTCCTCCAGATCGCGCGGCTCGGCCGGGCGCAGCAGGCCGGGGGGGCAGGATGCGGCCAGCCGGTCGAGGAACGCGGCATCGGCGGGGTTCAGCATCGGTGCCCCCCCTCGCCCGGGCGCGGGGCGGCGGCGCGGCGCAGCCGGTCGTTGATCGCCGCGCCAAGGCCGGTGTCGGGGATCGGGGCCACCGCGATGGTGCCCCGCCCGCCCAGCGCCGCATCCAGCGCGCGCAGATGGCCGAACAGGTTTGCCGCCGCCTCGGCCAGATCCCCGGCGGGCGAGAGGTTGAGCCCCTCCCGGGGACCGGGGCCGAAACCCAGCCATGCCTCGCCCGGGCGCGGGGCGGCAGCCTCCAGCCTCAGCCGCGCCCCCGGCGCGTAATGCGAGGCGAGCATGCCCGGCGCCTCGGGGGCCGCGGCGGTCCGGGCGGGCGGCGGGGCGATCCGGGCCAGGCCGGCGGCGCGCAGCGCCTCGGCCGGAACGCCCCCCGGGCGCAGCAGCACCGCGCGCCCGCCGGTCAGCTTCACGATGGTCGATTCGATCCCCACCGGGCAGGCGCCCGCATCGATCACCGCGGCGATTCGGCCGCCCAGGCCTTCGAGCACATGCGCCGCCCGCGTGGGGCTGACCCGGCCGGACGGATTGGCCGAAGGGGCGGCGACCGGCCCGCCGAAGGCGGCAAGCAGCGCCCGCGCGATGGGATGCGCCGGCACCCGGATCGCGACGCTGGGCAGCCCCGCGGTGACCAGATCGGACAGCCCCGCATCCGGGCGCAGCGGCAGCACCAGGCTGATCGGCCCGGGCCAGAACGCCGCGGCGATGCGCCGCGCGGTGTCGTCGAACGCCGCCAGCGCCTCGGCCTCGGCAAGGCCGGCGACATGGACGATCAGCGGGTTGAAGCGCGGCCGGCCCTTGGCCGCGAAGATGGCCGCCACCGCGCGCCCGTCGCGCGCATCGGCGCCAAGGCCGTAGACCGTCTCGGTCGGGAAGGCCACCAGCCCCCCCGCGGCAAGCAGCGCCGCGGCGCGGGCAATTCCCTGCGCATCGGGGGAGAGGATCTCGGTCCCGCCCCCGCCGCCATTCGTCACCCCGCGCCCGGCCTCGCTGGCCATCTTGTCCCCCGCGCCGCGGCGGCCTAGG